>JAPOVF010000130.1 GCA_026708285.1 Acidobacteriota bacterium | reverse complement strand
GTCCTGGGTTCGTTGCTTCTTTGCGGGTGCTCGGCGGTCGGCACGCCCGAGCCCGTCTGCCGTCCGTTGGAGGTGGCTGAGCTTCCGAAGCTTGGCCTGATGCGCGGCACCTGGATGGACGAGGAGCAGTTCGTGTTGGTGGATTCGCCCAGGTCCCGCCTACTCGTCTACCGCGTGGATGAGGGTCTCGTGCGGATCGTCGATGGCCGGGAGAGCGCGGATCCAGCGCTGCACTTCGGGGAACCCCGTGATGTGCAGCCGTGGGGACGACGGTACGTGCTGGCGGTCCGCTACGGAGATCAGGAGCGCTTGCTTGAAGGGGATCAGGAGCGCTTGCTCGAACTGGACCGGAACCTGCGACCGGTTCGGATGCTCTGGGAGACTGACAGGGAGAGGGTGCCGGGTGGGTGGAGCGGCGAGGAGGTGTGGGCCATCACACAGTTGGCCGTTCTGCGCGACAGCCTCTACGTCAAGGCGGTGCGGTTGGATGTCCCACGGCTTTCGGAGTACTTCCAGCACGAACGGGAGTTCGCCGAATTCGGACTGGCTTCCCGGCCAGGTGCGCTGAGCGAGCTAGCGGCCTGGCCCGGCTTCCCAGGAGAGCTTGGGTGGATTGGTACAGCTTCCGAACTCGTGGCGACGGACGATCGCGCCGGTTCAACGTATGCCCTCCGTTTCGCACCCGATGATCCGTTCATCCAGGAACTCGTCGGTGAGGGCCGGCGGCTGGATGCGTTTCCGGACCTGCCGACGCCATTCCCCGAGTCGCTTCGGGCCGCCGGAGGCGGCTGGACTGGATGGGGTCCCCTGGAAGCGGGCAGCTATCCGGCCGGTCTCTACGCCGACCGGGATTCTCTCTACGTCTTGATGCGAGATGCGACCGGCGCCGCGGTCGTCTGGGACCTGCATCGCATCGACCCGGAGCAGGATGCCATCGTCGACAAGGTGCGTCTGCCGACGAACGCGCCTCACGTCGGTCTGGTTCCGGGCCGCAGGTACTGGCTGCTCCAGGAGGCGACCAGCGGCGTGGAGGATCGGTTGCGTCCGCCGATTCGGCTCCTGCTACTGGATGCGGCAGAGATTCGCGCTGGGGAGCCTGTGTCGTGCGACTGAGGTTCGTTGCGGCCGGCCCGGTCGTCACGTTGCTGCTTCTCGGTGGCTGTTCCGCGGTGCAAACGCCCGAACCCGCCTGCCGTCCCTTGGAGGTCGCCGAGTTTCCCCTACTCGGTGGCATCCGGGGTACCTGGATGGACGACGAGCGGTTCGTGCTTGCGGATCTGCACCAGTCGCGGTTGCTTGTCTACGGCACGTCCGAGGGACTCGTACGCATCGTCAACGGCTGGGAGAGCGAGGATCTGGAGTTGAACTTCGTGTCGCCGACCAACATCCAGCCTTGGGAGGACGGGTATGTGCTGGCGGACGGCTATGCGGACCGGGATCGTCTGCTAGGACTCGGCGCGGACCTTCGACCGCTCCGGGTGCTCTGGGAGAGCGACATCGAGAAAGGAAGGGGCAAGTGGAAGGGCGAAGAGGTGTTTGTCCTCTCCTGGATGGTTGCCCTTCGCGACAGGCTCTACGTGCAGGCGAGTCGACTGACCGACGGGGAACTCTCGGAGAGGGAGTACGCGGAGTTCGGGGCGGCGCGGCTGCTGAACGGACCGGGAGGAGCGCTCCGGGAGCTGGCCGCCTGGCCGGGGTTCGAGGGCGAGCGGGAGTGGCATGGTTCGTTTCACGATCTTGCGGCGACCGGCGGTCGAGCTGCCTCGGCTTTCGCGCTTCGCTTTTCACCGGCAGGTCCGTTCGTTCAGGAGCTTGTCGGCGAGGGACGACGGCTGGAGGCCTTTCCGGATCTGCCGGCGCCGATGCCGGTGTTGCCTCGCGACGGTCCCGAGGGGCGCGACGCCTTCTACGCTGCATTGGAGGCGTCGAGTTATCCAGCCGGCCTCTACGCGGACGAAGACAGCCTCTATGTCCTGATGCGGAACGCGACGAGCGGCGAACCGGTGTGGGACCTGCACCGCATCGATCCGCGACGGGACGAGGTCGTCGACAAGGTCCGCTTGCCGACTAACGCCGCCCACGTGAGCCTGCTGCCTGGCGGCAGGTACTGGGTGCTCGAGGAGTCGAGCAGCGGCCTGGAGGGCTACTTTCGGCCGCCGATCCGGTTCCTCCTGCTGAGTTCGGCCGCGATTCGCGCCGGGGAGGTTCCATCATGCGATTGAGTTCTGTTCTTGCCTGCCTTGCGGTTTTCTCTTCGTTCGGCCTGTCCGCCGGGGCGCAACAGGCGCCATCGCCGGCTCCGGGCGAGCTCGTCGTGCTGGGAGCGGACGGTCATCCGGTCGGCGACGCCTCGGTGACGGTGATCCAGCCGAGCCGGGCCGGCCTGTCGCCGGTGGACGCGTTCCTGGTGCGCAGCGAAACGGCGGAGAACGGCGTCGTCGAGGACGCCGTGCCTCGGCTGTACGGGCTGACGGTGATCGTCGACGATCCGGCGCACCTGCCGTTCGTGGCCGCGTACGCGAATCGGCCGCCGCCGGAGGTGATCCGGTTGCAGCCGGGGCGGACGGCGAAGGGCTTCG
>JAPOVF010000006.1 GCA_026708285.1 Acidobacteriota bacterium | reverse complement strand
GTCTTTGCGACGGCCTCGCTCTGGGCGTAGGCGCCGGTCAAGGCGAACAGTGCGACCACCGCCGCCAGAACGGTGGCCAACAACAACCTCGGTTTCTTCGTATAGCTCTTCATTGGCCCAATGTTACGCTGCCGCGCAACGCAATCGGACCACCACTCACAGGAAGCCATGGACATCGAGAGCGCAGCACGCCGCGTCCGCGAAGACGGCTACACGGTCGAGCCCGGCTTCCTGGGCGAAGAGATGCTGGAGCGGCTGCGCCGCGATCTTGCCCCCGTCTTCGACGAGATCGGCAGTCGCATGACGGACGACTACGGCCAGCAGACGATCCACACGCACAACCTGCTGGCCAAGACGCGGGCCGTCGACGAGCTCCTCATGGACGACCGTCTGCTGGGCCTGGTGGAGGCGGTACTCGGCCCGGACTACCAGGTCTCCGGCGTCGCCGCGATGCGGCCGGGGCCGGGCGATCGTCCCCAGCGGATGCATCAGGACGACGGCCACTATCCGCTTGCGCGTCCGCACTTCCCGCTGATCGCCAACACGCTGATCGCTCTCGATCCGTTCACGGCGGAGAACGGCGCCACGGAGATCGTTCCCGGCAGTCACCGCTCGGCCGATCCGGTCGACCCAGACGTGCCGACCGTGACGGTGGAGATGCCTGCCGGGGCCCTGTTCCTGTGGGACGGCGCCGTCTGGCACCGGGGCGGCGGGAACTCGACAGAGAATGGGTATCGACGCTCCCTCAACTTCAACTTCAACCTGGCGTGGCTCAAGCAGCGGGAGAACCAGTTCGTCGGCGTGCCGTGGGACGTCGTGGTGGAAATGCCCGAGAAGCTGCAGGCGTTGATCGGTTACAAGCTGACCAACCGCGGTCTGGGCACGGTGGACTACCGCAACCCCATCGAGACTGTGAAGCGACGGCTAAGGAGAATCAGATGACAGCAGCATCCGCGACGGAAACCAGGGATAGCGACTCGAAACCGCGGTCGGTGGTCGAGTCCGCCGTTGAAACGGCCCACAAGGTGGCGCTGGCCGGCGCCGGCGTAGCAGGCGAGGCGGCAGATGTGGGCGCCAAGGTCTTCGACCGGCTGGTCGCGCGCGGCGAGAAGGTCGAGAGCCAGGGGCGGGAGTCCCTGGGCAACTGGCGGGACAAGGCCGAGGAGAAGGTTCAGCAGGTGCGATCCGCGGCCGAGAAGGGGATCGAACAGACCCGAGCCAAGGCGCGGACGGGAATCGATGAGCACCTGGAGCGCCGGCTCGAGAACCTCGGCGTCCCCGGCAAGGCGGACCTGGAGGCCGTCGTCGAACGGCTGAGCGCGATCGAGGCGCGGCTCGACGCGCTGGAGAAGCCGAAGCCGCGGCGGCGGGCGGTGAAGAAGAAGGCGCCCGCGAAGACCGGGTAGGCGCGACCGTCAGTACGGATTCCGCCTTCGGCGGATGCCGGCGAGGGCGCTGGCGCACTCAGTCTGGAGCGCGGCTATGTCGTGCTCTTGCGGCGGGCTCGTCGCTCCACCCGCACGGCGTGGAGAATCCGGCTCAGCGTGGCCGGTCGGACACCGCCGCTGATCCGCTCCTCCGCCAGGTCGAACGCCAGCTTCCACTGCCGCCGCAGGATCGCGTGGGCGGCGAAGAAGCCGTAGCGGGGGTCGTACATGTGGGTGGCCTCTGAGGTCACGCCGTTCACTTCCAGCACACGGAGACCTTCGCCGCGGCGGAGGGCCTCGGCGCTCGGGACGCGCACGTCGAAGCGGCCGAAGTCGAAGCCGTCGTAGGCGGCGCAGATCTCGTTCATCGCCCGTTCCAGTGCCGGCGTGCGCAGGTCGTTGGCGTTCAGGAAGATCGTTCCGCGCGAGTGGGCGCCGACCTGGGTCAGTTCGACTCTCTCGGCGGCGGCGGGGACGTGCGTCGCCGCCTCCGGATGCTCGCGCCGGTAGATATGCGCGATGGCCACCGCCCGCGGGTCGTCCAGGATCAGCCGTTCGAGGGTGCTGGTTCCGTCGCCGGTCACGGTGGGCCGTACCTTGTGGGTGATCGAGAAGACGTGCCCGTCGCGTCGGCCTGGATGGCGAGCCCAGAACACGCCGTACTCCTCGCCCGCGACGTACTCCTGCGCAAGCGCGGGCCCGGGCGTGACGTTGAAGAATGTCGCCGCGTCGGCCTCGGAGCGCGCCACGGCGACGCCGCGTCCGCGTTCGCCGGTGTCCGGCTTGAGGACGACCGGATAGTCGAGGTTCTCGTCCTCCAGGAACCGGTGTAGAGCCGCGACGCGTTCCTCCCGGCGGCCGGGCGGCAGGCGCCTCCAGGCGGGCAGCGCCTCACCGATGCCGGCCAGGTCGTCGAGGATGTCGCTCTTCGACTCGCCCAGCAGGCCGCCGAGCGGCATGGCGGGGTTGATCGCGGTGAACGCCGTCAGGCTGCGGCGCCGCAGGCCCTGCCAGAGGATGTAGAGCGCGAGCGGCGGATAGAACGCCCACATCGGCCAGAACTCCCAGTGGCGGATGCGCAGCAGCCGGCCGCGCCAGATGCGGCGCCCGCGCCAGGTGAACAGCGGCACGACCACGCTCCGTACGGTGAAGATGACGAGGGCCAGGGCCAGCACCGCGCCGAGAAGGCCCCCCGGCAGGCGGCCGCCGAAGCGTTCGACCGCCTCGCGTCCCAGGAGCGCGTTGACGCCGACGAAGGCGGGGGTCCAGATCGCCACGGCGAGCGCGAAGTAGAAGCAGAAGCGGAACAGACTGGTGCGCAGGATGCCGGCGGCGAGGCACGTCGGAAGCCTCGTTCCGGGCAGGAACCGGCTGACCAGGACGACGACCAGGGCTCGCCGCCGCAGCCAGGCGGAGGCTTCTTCGAACCTGGCTTCGCTGACCCACCATTTGAACGGTGGCAGTCTGAGAGCCGGCCGGCCCAGGACGCGCGCCAGCCAGGCGATGCCGAGGTCGCTGCTCAGGATGCCGGCATAGCAGGCGGCGACGGCCACGGGGAAGTCGAGCCGGCCCTGGGCTACGAGGAGGCCGGCGGTGATGCAGGTCAGGTCCTCGCTGGCGTACGCGGCGCACACGAGGAGCAGAAACACGATCAGCAGGGCGGGCCCGGTGAACGGCGGCAGGTCCAGATCGTCGAACGGCAGCGCCGCTTGCCGTAGCCGTTCCGGTTCGGCATCGGCGCGGATCGGCGCCTCGCCGGCCTCGACCCGGCTCAGGAAGTCCTCGATACGGGCCGCCAGGTGCTCGCCGCCGCGGAACAGGAAGAAGTGGCTGTCCGGTCGCATCCACAACTCGCTGTGCGGCACGATCCGGTGGTGCTCCCGCGCCGCGGCAGCCGGCACCAGCGGATCCTGCGCGCCGTGAATGATGAACACCGGCGCTTCGAGGGACTCCAGGATGCCACGCAGCGGCCGCTGATCCGTGTCGTAGAAGTTGCGGGCGTAGGAGTGGGCGACCGGTTGATCGAAAGCGCCGAAGTGCGGTACCAGGTTACGGAGTCCCCAGAACAGTCCGAGCTGAAGGCCGTGGAGGCCGTGGTTGACCCGGTAGTCGCCCAGGAGCTCGAGTTCCTGCACGCCGATCGACGACATGAGGATGACGGAAGCCACCCGCTCGGGCGCCTGGTCGGCAAGATGCAGCGCGACCGCGCCCCCCATGCTGAAGCCGAGGACGTGGAAGCGTTCTACGTCCAGGCGATCGAGCAGCTTGAGCGTCGAGTCGGCGTGACCGCGGGCGCTGTAGTCCGCGACGCGATGGTCGGAGGCGCCGAAGCCTGGCAAGTCGGGCGTGATGATCCGCCGGCTGCGGATCCCCGCCTCACTGCTCTGGTCCGTGTCGCGAGCCGGCTCGGCCAGTGCTTTCAGTACCCAGATCACCCGGAGCTGACGGAAGTTGTCGGCACTTCCGGGAGAACCGTGGAGTAGCACGAGCGGCAGTCCGGCCTCGTCGCCACCCTGCGTCTCTTTCCAGGCGATCCTTATCGTGCCTCCGCCGCTCGGCGCGGGAATGTCCATCGCGTTCCGGTGCTCGGGACGCGGAGGTTCGGGCACCGCGATGCGAACGGCGGTCGACGCGAGCAGCGCGGCGGCATAGGCGACGAGCGCGATCCGGAGCCAGGGCCGGCGCCTTTTGGGGGGCGTCATGGGAAGCGGCGGTCGCCGGTCGAAGCCGCCGCTTCCTCACTCGAGACCATGGGCCTGAACACAGCCGTCATCCGGCGCCGCAGCAGGCCTGCGAGTTCCTTGCGGTCGGCGCTCCGTAGCGGCTCTGCTCCGAACTCGAGCTCGGCGTCGATCCGGCGGAGCTTGAGCAGTTCGGGCGCGTGCGGCGTCATCGGCATCTCGCCCCACCAGGCGACGCTCAGGTAGGCGGGATCCTCGTCAGGCGGGGTCTCGTAGCGCAGGACGGCCCAGTGGACCGGCAGTTCCCGGGCTGCGGCGGGTGCCAGCAGGGAGGGCTTGAGCGTGGCCACCGCATCGCCGGGGGTCGAGGTGCCTTCCGGGAAGAGGATGACCGGGTCGCCCGCCCCCAGGGCGTCGGCGATCTGGTCGCCGACCCGCGTGACGTCGCGCCGCCGGCCTCGGTCCACGAAGATGACGTCGACCGTCCGGCACACGGTTCCGGCCAGGGGCCAGTCCGCGACCTCGGCCTTGGAGACGAAGCGACCGGGCGAGTGCGCGGCGAGGACCAGGATGTCGACGTAGGAGATGTGGTTCGAGACCAGCAGGCAGGGCGCGGCGGGAGGCGCGCCCCGGGCCGTGACCTTGCAGCCGAGCACGGCCAGGCACGAGCGGCCCCAGTGGAGCATGATGCCTGCGCGCAGGTTGCGCCAGGCCGCGTAGCGGCGGGGTGCGAGAAACGGCTTCAGGACGAACAGCGGCAGCCACGCGGCCAGGGTGAGCAGGAGCAGCGCCGGGCCCCGCCAGACCAGCCGCCACAGCCGGGCGGTGCGCTTGGGGAAGTGGGGGCTGGGACCGGACACGGGGCCTGCGACGGGCCTGGCCGTTCTATGTGGCGGCCGGTGTCGCCGAAGCCGGCGGCGGGACTTCGCCGAGTCCGAAGATCAGCCGGATGCGTCGGCTGAGGGTGGCCGTGTCCATCAGGACCAGGTAGTCGATCGTCTTGAAGTCGCGGTCGATCGCCGGCCGGCTGCAGACGAGGGCGCCGTAGCGCAGGTAGGTCGCGAACAGGGGCGGTATCTCGACCCTCGGACCCTTCTCGACGATCTCGGACGGCGCCTCGCAGCGGGCATGCTCGAGGACCGGTACGTCGAGGTCCGGCCGGACTTTGCCCGCCCCGACGAGCTGCCTGTAGAGGCGGATGCCGGCGGCCTGGTCCTGGCTGGTCAGGGAGCAGCAGCCGAACAGGTAGCGGAGCCGGTTGTGGACCATGTAGCGGGCCAGGCCCTGCCAGAGCAGGAACAGAACCGTCCGCTTCCGGTGGCGGCGATGGATGCAGGCGCGGCCGATCTCGACCGACTGATCGAGCACGCTGCGGGGCAGGGCGTCCAGGTCGTACTCGGTGGCCGAGTAGAAGCCGTTGCCGCGGGCCGCCATGGCGGCCGTCTGCATCCGGTATGTGCCGATCATCGTGCCGTCCGCCTGCTCGACGAGCATGTGGTGGCAGCTCGCGTCGAAGTCGTCGATGTCACGGCCCGTGTCGTAGGACTCGTCGAGTCCCTCGCCCAGCTCCAGGTTGAAGACCTCGAAGCGTAGGGTCAGCAACCGGTCGACGTCCTCGGCGGTGCGGGCGAAGCGCAGGCGGTAGGCGCCAGCTTCGAGCTCACCGGCGGGGAGGAGTTCGGGGCTCGGAACCGGTCGATCGCAGGTTCCTTCGATCGATGGTAGGTCCTGGCGGGCCGGATCGGTCATTGCCAGGTCACCGTGGTGGCTGGTTGCGGCCGGTGAGGACGGACGCCTGCCGCTGCGGAGGTGATGGGCGCCGGCCGGTGCGGGAGGACCATCAGCACGAGGCGTTCGTGCTGCCGCCTCAGGATGCCGGTGATCTCGACGGGCTCGCCGACCCACTCGAGTACTTCGGGCCCGACCGGGTTACCGAGGGCGTTCATCAGGTGAAGGAGCGCGCGTTCGCCTTTTTCCGTGCGGACGAGCAGGGCCGCTGGAATGCCGCCCCGGATACAGAGGGATGCGCAGTCCCGGTGGGGCTTGCCCCGGCCGGGCTTCATGGCCCCCAGGTAGCACTTCGTGTCGACGATCTCGCCGACATACGTGGCGTAGCTCTCCGGGCCGATGTGCACGATGGGGGTTCCGTCGGCCGGTTCAGAGTCCGCCTCGAACGCGGGGTCTCCGCCGCTGACCTGAAAGCGGACAGTGCCCCCCGACTCCGGGCTCGAAGGTCGTGACTCATCCGGTCGCACGTCATCGCCGGCGCCGACCACCTGCAGGGTACGCACTTCGAGCATTGCCGTTTCCGGGTTCTGGATCAGCGTTCCCGTGACCCTGGCCTCGACGCCCGGATCAGGCTCCCAGGGCACAGACACCCGCCTATCTACCTTCAACGCGTGCTTTCCCTCCGCGACCAGCAGGTAGCCCTCAGCCGGGCCGTCCGCCGTGAGCAGCCGGGGATGGGGGTCGACGAGCAGTTTGCCTTCGTAGTGGCGCACCGTGCCGTACTCGAACACGCCTTGGTCGAATCGTTCCAGGAGCAGCGCCAGACCGAGGCCGAGCGCGACGGCCAGGACGACCAACCCGACGGCCAGCCAGCGGGCGAACCTGCCGATGCCGGGGGGCGTTTCGTCGACGTAGCCGACGTAGAAGTCGTCGTGGCGGTCGCCGGTCACGAAGGCTCCCCGGCGCCGGCTGCAGAGGCGACCCGTGCCGGCTCGGCGCGGGTTCCAGGCGGGTTGGGCTGAGGATCAACCAGCACCCGGCCGTCCGCGACGCGCGCGTTGAAGGTCGGAATCGTCTCGGTGAACGGCGGCGGCGAGCAGCCGTCCTCGGGACGGTACTGGTAGCCGTGCCAGGGGCAGGTGATGCAGCCGTCGATGACCCGGCCTTCACCCAGCGGGCCGTTCTGGTGCTGGCAGACGTTGGAGACGGCCGCGATCCGTTCGCCGCCGTCGGCGCGATAGCGGAACACGGCTACTCGCTCACCGCTCAGGAGGAAGACCAGCGCCCGGTCGAGTGGAATGTCGGCGACGGCGCAGACGTCGACCGCGGAGCCCTCCGCCGCGGCGGCCGGCGTCGGAGCGCGTTCGCGCCAGCCGGCCACGAGGTGCAGCGAAGCGATGCCGGCGAAGCCGATTCCCAGCAGAATGGCCAGCACCGGCGGTCGCTCCGGGGCCTGCAGGCTGCCCAGCGCGACATGCACGAGGATCAGTCCGTACGCGAAGTAGACCAGCATGTGGAGCGACTTCCAGACCGGCGCGGTCAGGTTGGCGAGCCAGAAGTCGTGCGAGGTCGCCGCCAGCAGGAACAGGATGACGAGTGCCGCGAGGCCGAGCGCCTGGAACGGGAACTGGGTCAGGCTGTCGTAGTTCCCGTTGCTGGCCAGCGCGCTGACCATGGGATTCAGGACCCCGAGGCCGTGGAACTGGACGATCGAGAACCCGCCATGGGCGAGAGCCAGCAGGAACACGCAGACGCCGAGGTGGCGCCGGTTGTAGAGCAGGGGCAGGAACCGCCGGTCGAGCCGGCAAAGCGGTCCGATGGCGAGCACGACGTGCAGCAGCAGCAGGGCGCCGGCGCCGAAGCCGCGGATCAGCAGGGTTTCGATCGTCGCCTGCGGCCGGGTCGCGGCCCCGATACCGACGAAGAGGCCGAGGAAGACCATGACGCCGACGGCGATCGTCAGGTCGTAGAGCTTCTTGTTGCGATTCCAGAGGACCGCCTGATACTCGGCGCTCACGGATCTTCGTTCCGCGCTGGTTCGGTTTCGTCCTGCGCTCGAGCCTCAACGCCATCCGCCGCCACCTCACGTGCTTCGGGAAGGGCGTCCACGAGCGGCGGCTCGGGACGAAGGAGGGCCGCGGCGGCGAGCAGGACCGCCAGGATGGGGAACAACACCGTCCAGACCAGACGGTGGCGACGTCGCAGGCCGCGGATCATCCGGAGGTCTGCCTCGGTCGATCGGCGGCCGCATGGCGATGAGCGTTGCGCTCCGAGGGCGGCTGCCGGCCGGCAAGCCACCTCCGCAGGAGGACCGGCCAGAGCACGGCGACGCCGGGGAGGATGATGAGCCGGAAGCCGAATCCGGCCGATCGTGCTGCGGGATCGATGCGGCCGACCCCGCGCCAGGCGAAGAAGGGAGCGAAGACCAGCCCGCAGGCGATGTACACGGTGCAAAGCAGCACGACGACCTCGGCGGCGCGCACGATGGACATCGCGGGAAGTATACGCGTGCGATGTGGCAAACCTGCCGTAGACTCCGACCGCTTCGGTTCGTCAACCAGGAACCCGAGGGAAGAGAACATGCCGGCTACCCATCGCTCGAACGCGTCGATCCGCATCGCTGATCCGCAATGGTCGCTGCTGGCCGCATTGCTGCTCGCGGCGGCGCTGCCGGCCGCCGGCCAGGAGATGACCGTGGAGGCCTACGAGCCGCGCTCGACCCTCAAGGTGCCGGGCGGTCCGGTGACCCGCGCGAAGTTCGCCTTCGTCGACGCTCACGGCCACCTGCGCGGCAGCGATCCGGCCCGGATCGACCAGATGGTCAAGGAGATGGACAAGATGAACATGGCCGTGTTCGTCAACCTGAGCGGCGGCTCGGGTGAGCGTCTCAAGGCGAACATCGCGGCCACCAAGGGCCGCTATCCGGGGCGGTTCGTCGTCTACGCGAACGTCGACTTCTCAGGCATCGGTCAACCCGGCTGGGGCAAGAAGGCTGCGGCGCAGCTCGAAGCCGATTTCAAGGCCGGCGCGCAGGGCCTCAAGATCTACAAGAACCTCAGCATGTTCCAGACCGACAGCGACGGCAAGAGGGTGGCGGCGGACGACCCGCGGATCGCTCCGGTGTGGGAGAAGGCGGGCGAGCTGGGCATCCCGGTCCTGATCCACGTCGGCGAACCGTCGCCCTTCTGGGACCCGTGGGACGAGCACAACGAGCGCTGGCTCGAACTCAAGATGTTCCCGAACCGCCGCCGCGACGACCCTGCGCGCTTCGCCTCCTTCGAGCAGACGATGTCCGAGCAGCACAACCTGTTCCGCAATCACCCGAACACGACGTTCATCAACGCCCACCTCGGCTGGTTCGGCAACGACCTGGCGCGGCTGGGCAAGCTGCTCGACGAGCTACCGAACGTCTACACGGAACTCGGCGCGGTCCTCGCCGAACTCGGCCGGCAGCCGATCACTGGCGCGGCCTTCATGGAGAAGTACCAGGACCGCGTCCTGATGGGCAAGGACTCCTGGGATCCGATCGACGGGTACCACGTCTACTTCCGTGTGCTGGAGACGCGGGACGAGTACTTCGACTACTACCGCAAGCGCCACGCCCACTGGAAGATGTACGGGCTCGGCCTGTCGGACGAGGTACTCGAGAAGGTCTACTTCCGCAACGCGCTGAAGATCATCCCCGGCCTCGACCGGAGCCTCTTCCCGGAGTAGAAACACTGGGTGCGCCGGCCTGACATCCGACCGCCCGATGACGGGCGCTCGGACTGTGACGCGGCTGGCGCGAGGACGCGCCAGCCGGGTTCTGGCCGGCTTCCGGACCTACGGCCCGGTCGCTTCGCCGGCCTCCATGGCTTCCGGCTCCGGCGAACCGGTGCAATCGCCGCAGTGGACGTCGTCGACCGCTTCGCCGGCGGCGAGCGCCGCGACCCAGTCGCGGATCTTCACGCCGTCTGACTCGTACGTGTAGAACTGAGGCCGCAGCATGATCGTGTGCAGCTCGCCAGCCGCGATGTAGCTGCGGTAGTTGTCCTGGCCCTCGAGCGCCGCGTCGATGTCGGCCTCGTTCGCGTCGAGCAGCGGCTGCAGACCGCCACTGACATCGGTGCCGGCGATCTCCAGGAACTGAATCTGGACATCGTCTTCGGCGGTGTCGTAGCGCGTGAACATCGCCTCGGGGTGGGCCCTGGCGGCCTGGATGTACAGCGACTCGAACGAGAAGCTGTCGCTGTCGACCTCGTTCATGTTCTCGAAGTGGGAGAGCGCAGCCAGGGTTCCCCAGGACTCGTGCGGCCGGCCATCGGAGAGGTTGCGGTAGCCGCCGGCGCCGTCGCCGAGGGCGGTGACACGGGCGTCGGGGTAGTTCTCCGCGAAGTGGCGGGCGTAGACCGGCGAGGGGATCGAGCCGGCGCTCGAGCCGGTGATGAAGACCGTCTCGGGCCCCAGAAAGTGCTCGTAGGTCCAGTCGAGAGCCGCCCTGCCGTTCGTGTAGCCGCGGTGATGGATCGTCACCTGGCGCGCCGGTTCCTCCTCGGTCGCCGGGACTTCGTAGACCGTCTCGCGGTCGCCGATGTGGACGTCGCCGGTGCAGTAGGGCACGAACACGAAGCTGTGGTCGGCGAACGGGTTCTCCGGGTGGTTGAAGGCGGCGATGCCGTGGGCCGCGCCTTCCTCGGGCTCCGTGCCGCTCGGAGAGCGCATCTCCTCGATCGCGGTCATCGTGTAGGTGGGACGACCCTGCGGGTCGCAGGTCTCGGCGGTCCAGCAGCCGCCCCCGCCCTGGAGGTAGAAGACGAGCTGGGTCGGATCGGCCTTGCGGACGAAGAACCGGAACGGCGAGCCGTCGGAGCAGGTCGTGCTCCCGCCCGGAGTGATCGTGTTCCAGCCTTCACCGAGGTCGGCGAGCGGCGCCTCGAGATCAACCGGTTCGGGGGCTTCCTCGACCGGCGCGCAGGCGAGTGCGGCCAGCGCGAGGAGCGCGGCGGTCACGATGAGGGAGATGGAGTGGCGGTTCTTCATGGGTCGTTCTCCTTCTTTGCGATCGCGGGGCCTAGCGGCCTGGGGCCAGGGTCGCCAGGGCGTCGAGATCCGGTCCCGGCTTGCCGTCGGGGCGGAAGGCCTGGATACAGACGTGGTCGGCGCCGGCGTCCCAGTGGGCCTGGATGCGCTCGCGGACCTGATCCTCGGTGCCCCAGGCGACCAGGGCGTCGACCAGACGGTCGCTGGCCTGGAACTCCTGCCAGTCGTCCTCGGTGTAGCCCAGCTCGAGCAGGCTGTTCTGGTAGTTCGGGGCTCGCAGGTAGACGTAGAGGTTGGCGCGGCCGATCTTGCGGGCCGCCTCGGCGTCCGTCGTCAGGATCACCTTCTGCTCGGGGCAGAGGAGGGGCTCGTCGCCCATGATCTCGCGGGCCCTTCGCGTGTGCTCGGGCGTCACCAGGTAGGGATGGGCGCCGTCGGCGCCGGTGGCGGCGAGCTTCAGCATCAAGGGCCGCAGCGCGGCGATCACGATCGGTGCTTCCTGTTCGGGTTCGGGGCCGCGGTAGAACGCCTTGCCGACGGCCTCCAGGTACTCGCGCATCTTCGGCACCGGCGCCTTGTACTCGTGCCCGCGCAGGTGGGTGACCAGGTGCGGGTGGGATACCCCGAGGCCGAGAACGAAGCGGCCCGGCAGCATCTCGGACAGCGTCTTGTGGACCGCCTTCGTCGTCATCGCGTCACGGGCGTAGATGTTTGCGATGCCCGTCGCGTGGGTGATTCGCTCGGTGCGGGCGCCGAGGTAGGCGACCAGAGCGAACGGGTCGCGGCCGATCGCCTCGGGAGTCCACAGTGCCCCGTAGCCATGGCCTTCGATGGCGGCCGCGAACTCGGCCGCCTGGGACGCCGAGAATCCGTCTAGACCGGTCCATACGCCCAGCCTGCCGAGGATGTTTGTGGAATCCGCCATCGCTCGAAGCCCTCCGCCTGGAATCGAGCGCCGACCGTATCAAGGTGTCCGGTGCTAACGTCCCGGCGCGATGACGACGGCGAGCGCCAAGCGTTCCTGGGCGTGGGAGCACTGGTTCGGCCTGGTCGGGCTGGCCATGCTGATCGCCGGCGTCTACATGGGCCTCTTCGTGGCGCCCAGGGAACGTTTCATGGGCGACGTCTACCGCATCCTCTACGTCCACGTGCCGCTGCAGTGGAACGCGTTGGTCTGCTTCTGTGGCGCCGGCTTGGTAGGTGCCGCCTGGCTGTGGAAGCGCAAGGCCTGGATCGACGGCATGCTGGTGGGGGTGATCGAAGTCGGCGTCGTCCTCGAGACGGCGGGGCTGCTCTCCGGCATCGTCTGGGCCAAGCCGACCTGGGGCGTCTACTGGGCCTGGGATCCGCGGCTGACCTTCACCTTCGTCATGTGGTTGACCTTCCTCGGCGTGCTGGCCCTGCGCCGCTTCGCCGAAGAGCACCGGCGCGCGCCGTGGACGGCGGCGGCGAGCATCGTCGCTTCGGTCAACGCGCCCCTCGTCTACTACTCGGTCAACTGGTGGCGGAGCATCCACCAGATGCAGTCGTCGCCGGAGACGGTGCATACGACGATGATCTTGCCGCTCAGGATCAACGCAATCGCCTTGTTCCTCGTCTGTGTCTGGTTCGTGGCGCGCCGCGCCCGAATCTCTCTGGCGCGGCGGCAGGCCGAGGCGACTGCGCCGCCACCGCGCATCGAGCCGGTACGGGGCGGAGCCTGAGCGCCCGCCGCGCCCCGCACCGTTTCACCAAGGGCAGATCGGGAGACCATCCATGACCGAGCCGAACTACGAACAGATCCTGGTCGAGGACCGGGGCCGTACCCGCATCCTCACCCTGAACCGGCCGGACAAATTGAACGCCTGGACCCGGCAGATGAACTTCGAGCTGGTGGACGCGATCGAAGCCGCCAACGAGAACCCGGAACTGGCGGCCATCGTCGTCACCGGGGCGGGACGCGGGTTCTGTGCCGGCGCCGACATCGGAGCCCAGTTCAAGGCCCGGCTCGACGGCGGCGAGGCCGCGGAAGAGGCCGACCGCAGGCCGACTCGCCCCTGGGTCGAGCTGGTGCGGGAGTCGAAGCCGATGATCGCCGCGATCAACGGCGTCGCCGTCGGTGTCGGGATCACGTTGGCTCTGCCCTTCGATGTCATCGTGCTCTCGGAACGCGCCCGCGTCGGCATGTTCTTCGTGCGGATGGGGCTGGTGCCGGAACTCTGCTCGTCCCACTTCCTGGTCCAGCGGGTCGGCTGGGCGAAGGCGAGCGAGATGTGCCTGACCGGCAGTCTCTACGACGCCTCCGAACTCGAGGCGATGGGCTTCGCGAATGCCGTTGTGCCGCACGACGAGACGCTGGAGCGGGCGCTCGAGATCGCCGACCGCATCGGCGAGAACGCCGACAGCTCGCTGCGCGCGATCAAGCGGTTGCTGACGAAGAACGGCTCATCGCATGATCTCGACGAGGTCCACCGCCGCGAAATGGAAGAACTGAACGCGGCCTACGCGAGCGACGCTCACCGCGAAGCCGTCGCCGCCTTCATGGCGAAACCGTAGCCCCGGGTCTGACATCCGACCGCCCGAAGACGGGCGCTCGGACTGTGACGCGGCTGGCGCGGAGACGCGCCAGCCGGGTTCTGACCCGGGGAAGAGAAGGGCGCCGGCCGCTAGGCCGGCTCCTTGACCGTCAAGCGACACAGCAGCGTGTTCTGCGTCTCGAGGTCGGCCGACCAGATCAGGCGCGCGTCGTTCCGCCAGTCGATCGCGTCGTAGCCGCCCTTCGGCCTGACGGCCGCCGCGCTGTGCTCGACCGCTGACGGCCAGTCGCTGTCGTCGAATCCAGGCATGCGCCAGCCCTCGGGCTCCGGCGTTGCCGTGAACTGGCAGGGGCCCACGCCGGGCTCGGGATCGGCCTCGTCCTCGCAGGCGCGGTCGAGCGGCGCCTCGTGGACCACGAGGCATCGCCAGGCCGAGTCGGTCACGGCGACCGGGTCCCCCGTGGCGGCGTCCGTGAACTGCGCGATGAGGCCGCCGTCGCCCATCTGCTGGTTGCCGCGGCCGATGTACTCCAGGCCCGTGTCGTCCTGCTTGAAGTCCTTCGCGACGAAGTTCAATTGGAGGGGGTAGTCGGCGTTGAAAACGAAGGCCTCCGCGTTGAACGACCGCTCCGTCGTGATCGGCACGGAGTCCTCGATGATCAGGCGATCGCCCAGGTAGAAGGCGAACCAGTTGTCGGCCCAGACCTCGCCCTTGATGGACAGGGCGCCCGGGCCGTCGACGACCGTTACCTCGGGCGGGGCGCCGCCGCTGCCGCAGCCGGCCAGCAGGACAGCCAGAATCGCCGCACCGAACGACGCGGTTCGTGTATCAAGGTCGTGTGGACTCAGGAGTTCGGGCTCGCCGCTTCGCGGCTTCGCGCCCGGTGCCGGCCGGAAGGCCGGCGCACCGACATTGGGGTCTTGCATGGTGATCTCCGTCAGGGTAGTGCGAACGCCATCAACTCCGGCACGCCGTCCGTCTCGCGCCGGCCGGCGACCGTCAGCGCGATGTACTGCCTGCCCTCCCAGAGGTAGGTCATCGGCGTCCCGAGCCCGCGCGCCGGCAGGGGCACCTCGGCGATCACGTCGCCGGTCCGTTTGTCCCGGGCGACGAGGCGGTTGCCGCCGTCGTCTTCCGGGGCATGCTGGCCGTGGATCAGCAGGGTCTTCGTCAGCAGCGGCCCGGTGTAAGTGTCGCCGCCGAGCGGAGGCAGGTCGAGATCCACAAGTAGCGGGTGGTTCCGCAGCGTGTCGTTGTTGCCGAGAGCCTTCATCCACACATGCTCGCCGGTGTTGAGATCGATCGCGGTCATCCGCGTGTACGGGGGCTTGAACAGCGGCAGACCTTCCGGCATCTGGGGCCGCCGGCCGCGGCCGCCGTGGGTGTAGCGGAGCGTGCCGCCTTCGAGCGGATCGGGCGTGTAGAACGTGACCATGCTGAACGCGTTTCGCGACGGCACGTAGAGCCAGCCGGTCTCCGGATCGACCGCGGCGCCGTACCAGTTCGCGCCGCCTCCGGCCGACGGCCGGAAGATCGTGCCCCGCTTACCGCCGGGTTCGGGCAGGGACGGCGGCGTGTAGAGCGGGCCGATCCGGTAGTCCTCGATGACGTCGAGCGCCATCTGCCTGATCTCGGGCGTGAAGTCGGCCAGGTCATCTTCGGCGACGCCCTGGTACTCGAACGGCGCCGGCTTCGTCGGGAAGGGCTGGGTCGCCGCGGCGGTGTCGCCGGGCATCGTCGCCGGGGGCACCGGCCGGTCTTCGATCTCCCAGACCGGCTGGCCCGTGACGCGGTCGAAGACGTAGAGGAAGCCCTGCTTGCTGACCTGGGCGACGATCTGTCGGGGGCCATCGCCGCCTCCACCCGGAAGGTCGATCAGGGTCGGCGCGGCCGGGAAGTCGTAGTCCCAGAGGCCGTGGCGGACGGCCTGGAAGTGCCAGAGCTTCTCGCCCGTCTCGACGTCGACCGCGACCAGGCTCTCGGAGTAGAGGTTGTCGCCCGGGCGGTGGCCGCCGTAGAAGTCGTTCGTCGCGGTGCCGATCGGCAGGTAGACGATGCCGTTCTCGTTGTCGCCGGAGAGCATCGTCCAGACGTTCGCGTTGCCCGAGTAGCGCCAGGACTCGTCCTCCCAGGTCTCGACGCCTTCGTCCCCCTCCCGGGGCACGGTGCGGAACACCCAGCGGAGCTCGCCGGTGCGCGCGTCCCAGCCGCGCACCCAGCCCGGGATCGACTCCTTCGTGATCCGGCGGTCGGCGATCGAGGCGCCGGTGACGACGACGTCCCGGACGACGACCGGCGGCGACTGCATCGAGTAGAGCAGGGCGTTCAGGTAGTCCCGCTCGCCGCGATTCGCGCGTGGCAGGTTCTCCATCAGGTCGACGCGGCCGCGGTCGCCGAAGTCCTCGTTCGGGCGGCCGGTACGGGCGTCGACCGAGAGCAGGTAGCCGTCGCCCGTGCCCCAGTAGACGCGACTGTCGGCGTCGTCGCCTTCCTCGCCATTGGTCCAGTAGGCGACCCCACGCTGGTTCCAGACCACGGTCATCGTCGTCGTGCCGCTCTCGTAACTCTTCGGGTTGTAGGCCCAGACCGTCCGGCCGGTGCCGGGGTCGACGGCTGCGCCGATCGAGATCGGCGTGTTCAGGAGCAGCAGCCCCTCCTGCATCAGCGGCGTCGCCTTCAGGTTGCGGATGTAGGGAGCGCGGCCGGCGCGCCAGAGCAGGGGATCGTCATCCTTCAGCCGGCTGAAGATGACGTCGCGGTCGGCGTACCACTCGCCGCCCGCCTCCGACTTGCTGAGGAACCCGTCCACCGATCGCCAGCGCCAGGCGACCTCAAGTTCGCCGAAGTTACCGGCGTCGATCTGATCGAGCGGCGAGTACTTGGTCGACCCTACGTCACCGCCGTAGCTCGGCCACTCGCCGCCCGGGGCGCCGCGCTGGGCGGTCGCGGGCGCGGCGAGCAGCAGGGCGGACAGGCCGCCGGCGGCGATCATCGTTCTGGGCATTTCGGCTGTGCATCGTATCCCTCGCTCAGTCCGCGCCTCGCACCCGGCCGAGTCCGACTCCCGCGGCCGCGCTCACCAGCGCGAGGAGTCCGCCGAGGACGGCGAGCGGTACGGTCGCGCGGCGGGCGACGTCGGTGGATCCTTCGTCGGCCAGGCCAAACCTCGGCACGTTGGCAGGGACGCTGGCGTTCATCTGCTCGTCGGCGAGGATGGCGGGTACGAAGAACTCCCGCCACTGCTCGGCGAACGCTCGCACCTGGGACTGGAAGTGGGCGAAGCGCGCGTCGCTCGTCCCCGCGGCGTCGAGGAGGACTTCCTGCGCCAGGAGCGCCGGCGACAGGAAGCGATAGCGGCGCACCAGGGCGATCTGTTCGGCGCGGCGTGCATCGTGTTCCGCCGCGACTTCCTCCAGGCGCCTGTTCACGGCGTCCGTGGCGGCCCAGGAGAGCGCGCCCAGGCCGGGCTCGTCGGCGACCACGCCTTCGGCCATCTCCGGATGGTCTTCGAGGTAGCGGGCGAGCAGCTCGCTGCGCCGGTTCACGGCCTCGTTCGATGCCTCGCGCTGAGCCGTGATCATCTCGACGCGCGACGGCAGCGGGTGCAGCAGGCCGGCCGCGGCGTTGATCGCCGCCGGCAGCACCACCACGAGCACCAGCCACGCGCCGACGAGGATGGTAGCGTTCCAGGCCGAGGATCGACGCAGGGTATTGACCCACGCCGCGAGCATGAACCAGAAGAGCGAGTAGGCGACGACCGTGAAACTCCAGAGGAGAATCCGGTCTGGCGAACCGAAGCCTCCGGTGGCCAGGGCGCCGAGCAGCGACACGCCAAGCACGATTCCCACAACGAGAAGCGCCCGGAACGCGAGCTTCACGGTCACGACGTTTCGGGCCGACACGGGTTGCGAGAGGGTCAACGCCAGCGTTCCCTGTTCGCGCTCCTCCGAAAGGACGTTGAAGCTGAGGGCCAGAACCAGGAGCGGCAGCAGGTAGACCACCGCGAAGGCCAGGTCGAATCGTCCGACCATCAGGTTGAGCGGGTTCTCGACCTCGCCGTTCTGGTGAAACGACGATTCGTTGGTGTAGACGTTGACGTCGTAGTAGTAGGGAAGGAGGTCGCTCTGTCCGATCGCAAGGGCCGTCAGAGGGCCCGGTGCCAGCACGGCAGTCTGGCTGCCTGAAGGTCCGCCGAGCACGAGGGGCGAGCGCGGATCGGCGAAGGGCGAAAACGGCTGGCCGCCGGCTTCGATGACTTCCAGTTCCTGTTCCAGGGCGCTCGCGCGCTCGACGTTGCCGCTCTTCGTAGCCTCCACGGTGCGTTCCTGAAACCGCAGCCAGACGACGCCGTTCGTCAGCGCGTAGCCGAGCAGGACGACGAAGAGCCCGAGGGCTATCCTGAGCGGCCGATCGGCCATCAGCAGGCGCCACTCGTTCCTCAGGACGGTTCGCGCCGTCACCTAGGCCACCTCCGCCCGCCGGACCTGAGCGGACGCGAGCAGGACGGCGCCCGCCAGCCACGCGCCGAGTACGGCAAGCGACAGGATCCGGTTGCCCAGCACCCAGCCCAGGGACGGGGCTTCGTACTCCAGCGGAGGGACCGACTCCCAGAGCTCGGCTCCGGCGGCGTACGAGAAGTCGCCGGTCAGCGAGTTCTGGGTCATGTCGCCGTTCATCTGCCGCATCAGATCGCGGCGGTACGTCTCCGCGGCGGTGGCGAAGTGCCTGTGCTGCTCGACATCCGTTCCGGCCAGCCCCATCGAAAGCGTGCGCACCGCGATCGACGGGGCCGCCGCCGCCAGGGCTTCCTGCAGGAGGCCCTGGCGCCTGAAGGTGTCCCACAACGCGCCGTAGTTGCGGTCGAAGATCCGGTTGCCGAACTCCTCGCTCTCCTGCAGATAGGCGCCCACCGCGTTGATGGGCAGGTCCTCGACCCGTTCCACTCCATGTTCGGCGAGCAGTCGTTCGTTCGACTCGGTCATGTCCGGACGGGAGATGGTCTCGGTGCCCGTGGCCATCTCGCGCTCCACGGTACGGGCGAACTCGAAGGCGGAGGGCGTCGGGTAGAGCCACTTCGACAGGTCCACCGCGACGCGCGGCGCCACGAGCCCGTTGACCACCCAGACGGCCAGCATGAACACCAGCGCGGTGCGCGCCGACTTCGCCCTCGCGGACACGGCGAGAGACAGCGCGAGGAAGGCGACGAAGTAGGCCAGGTAGACGCAGGCCAGGACGACGCCTCGCGCCACCGGCGATGCCACGGGACCCGGGTTCGCCATGACCAGCGCCGCCGCTCCCGCCAGGGCAGCCGGCACCAGCAGCAGCGCCAGAGCGCCGGAAGTGCCCAGCGCCTTGCCCAGGGCCAACTCCCTCCAGCCGACGCCGGTGGCCAGCAGTTGGCGCAGCGTTCCCCGTTCGCGCTCGCCTGCGAAGGCGCCGAACGTCAACAGGATGATCAGCAGGGGCACGAGATGCTGCAGCACCTGTGCCGCCGTCAGAGCCCCTATCCGCTGCGCTGCCGTTGCATCCTGGGCCGGACGCAACAGGAAGTCGTTCTGCCGGTGCGCCTCCAGCCACACCGACGTACCGGTGAAGGGGTCCACGCCTTCGTCGACAAAGGACAGCGCCAGGCGGGGCTTGAAGGCATAGACGCCGTAGTGCGCCGCCGAATGAGGGTTCTTCTCGCCCTGCGTCTCCCAGTGCTCGCGAGCCGTGGCCTGCGCGGCCGCATGCTCCTCGTGCGCCTTCCGCGCCTGGACCCACCCATGGGCCAGCGAGACCAGCAGCAGCGACCCCACCAGGATCGAGCACCAGCGGAACCGGCCGTCCCGGATCATGTCGGTGAACTCCTTGCGGACGATGTGACGGATCATGGCGATGCTCCGTTGTCGCGTACGTGTTCGAGATAGATGCGCTCGAGGTCGGCATGGCCGATCTCGGCGGTGCTCAGCTCCGTGACCAGGCGTCCGTAGTGCATGATGCCCACTCGGGTGCCGGTGTCCTTTGCGCGAAACAGGTCGTGAGTCGCCATCAGCACGCCGACGCCGCGATTCCTGAGCCGCTCGACCAGCGCCGAAAACTCGTTCGAGGCCGTGGGGTCCAGACCGGATGTCGGTTCGTCCAGCAGCAGCGCGTCGGCCTTCTTGGCGATGGCGATCGCGATGCCGACCTTCTGACGCATGCCCTTGGAGTACGTGGAGACCCGTCGCCCGGCCGCTTTCCCGTCCAGGCCGGCTTCGACGAGAATCTCGACCAGTCGCTCCCGGCCCAGCGATCCCTGGCCGCCCAACGCGGCGAAGTACTCGAGGTTCTCGATGCCGCTGAGGTTTCGATAGAGCATCACCTGCTCGGGGATGTAGGCGAGCCGGCGCTTGGACTCGCGGTCGTGCGTGGACACGTTCAGCCCCGACACGAGCGCCTGACCCGCCGAGGGCGCCACGAATCCGAGGAAGAGGTTGATGGTTGTTGTCTTCCCCGCGCCGTTGGGGCCGAGGAGGCAATAGACCTCACCGGGCGCGATCGCCAGGTCGAGGGAGTCGAGGGCTCGCGTGTCGCCGTAGTCCTTGGACAGTCCGCGGGCTTCGAGAAGGGGCGTGGCCCCACTGTTCGGTTCTTGCAACTCAGTCATTCTCCTCCTCCTTCTCCGCGCCAGACGTTGTCGCTCGGCGAACGCTCGAACGACGGCCAGGCGTCGATGATCGTGAAGGGCGCGTCGGGCTCGGTCGTCGCGGGCACCGGTCCGATCCGGTGGCGCTCGTCGCTGCCGTCCTCGTAGCGCTGGGTCACGTGGATGGGCACGGTGAGCGGTTCCCAACCGCCGTCCCGCCACAGCCAGCGCTGACCCGCGATCTCCACCGTGCGCCCGGACTCCGCGACCAGCACGTCGGACGAGGCCGGCGGTCCGAGCAGCGCACGGGCGTCGTCTTCGCCGATCGCGGCCGCCAGGGCTTCGGGCAGCGCTCCACCGGCGCGGACCGCGGCGATCACTTCGTCGATGGCCGCGACCGCTTCGGCCGGGCCGATGGATTCGACCCATGCCGCCGTGGCCAGGGGCGTGTAGTGACGAATCCACGGCACGTCGCCCGCGGCTTCGACGCTGATCGCGGGCGCGTCAAGCGCGCCGAACGCCTCGATGACCTGACCGCTGACCCGGGCGTGCAGCGCCAGCCATGCGTCCCGGCCGTCCGCACGGCGCACGCACTCCATGCCGATCCAGCCCGACACGCCGACACGCAGCCAGTCCTCGCCGGGCTCCCTGCGCAGACCGGCATCGTCCGCGAGCTGCCGCGCCGCAAGGGCCGCTGCGAGCGTCGCGCGCCGTCGCCGGTGGCCGAAGCCGTCGGCGGCGACGTCCCATCCCTCGTGCTCCGGCAGCCACAGCAGGTCGCCGTGGAGCGCGGTCGCTCCCAGCTCACGGGGCGCCTGGAGCACGGCGCCGACGGCCGGCGCCCTTCCCAGCAGGCCGGCCACGCAGCTCCGCATCCCGGTCACGTCGTTCAGGACGACCTCGACGTCGTTCGAACGCATCGAACCGTGGTACACGGTCACGCCTTTCACGTTCGCTTCCATGGGCTTTCGCGGCCACCAGGCGGCTGCGAAGTCGAGCGGGCCGCTGACCTGACCCGCGGTCGCCGTCCTCGCCTGTCGCGACGGGTCCGCGTCGTCGGTGGAGGCGAAACGAACCGTCCAGCTCCATTCGCCCGCGGGGGCCACTCCCATGGCGGGCGACAGCGCGTGGGCGTCGACGGCGGCGGGATCGTCCGGCAGCCCGTGTAGCTCGCGATCGTGCGGCGCGCGCACCAGCCGGTCGGGATCGTGGCCGAGCGCCGGCAGAACATCGGCCGCGCGCAGCCAGACGCCCGATTCGTGCAGCCACCTGCTCTCGCCGTGGTCCGCCCAGCCCTCGTCGCGAACGGTCAGGTCGAGCTTCACGGTGCAGCCCTCCTCTCCAGTCCGGCCGCAGTCGCCGAGTTCGAGTGCGAACTGATCGAGGGCGACGGTAACCGCCGCCTGTTCGCCGCCGACGGATGCGTACTGGATCTCCGCCCCGTCCGGAAGTGCTCCATGAAGGAGGCCTGAGGCGGAGCGGACGCCGTCCAGGTGCCACCGGGCGGTGGCCGTGCGTCCCGCGGGATCGACGTCGATGACCGCTTCGCCGCCGGCGGTCGAGAACGGGGTCGCCGACGCCCACCACCGCTTCTCCCACGCGGCGTCTTCCGCGACTTCGCTGGCCTCGGACTGGTAGCCGCCCAGCGTGACGAATTGCTCGTACAGCACGACGTGCGTGCCGAAGGCCAGGACGACGCCGGCCGCCGCCAGCACTCCCGCTCCGCCGGGGACCCGGCCGAGAGCGGTTCGCCAGCGCATGGGCACGGTGAGCGCGGTGCCTCGCGGCCATGCCAGCCACGCAACGGCAACGAGAACCGCGACGATGGCCAGCTTGAACAGGTCGGCCGTCAGCAGGTGGTTGATCCAGGGCCCCCAGCCGGCGAACTCGGACACCGTGGCGTGCGCCGGCACCCCGAACTCCGCCGGCGGATAGGTCGTGACGGCCAGTTCGTGGTTGACCACGATGATGAACGCGCAGATGACCGAGACGGCGTGCGCGGCTCCCGGGTGGCGGATCAGCGCGTGCGCCAGTAGCACGACCGCGGCGACTTCCAGCAGCGCGGGCGCCAGCAGCAGGGCGAAGAACGGCGCCGGATTGGCGAGGCTGAAGGCGCCGGGAAGCGCCAATCCGGTGACGATCCACACGGCCACGAGGGGAGTCAGGGCGAAGGCGACGGTCAGGCAGAGCGACGCCAGCGCCCGTCCGACGACGCGCGTGCCGACCGGCGCCGGGGTCGCGTCGCTGATCTCGTTCCAGCCGGTGCGGTCGTCGCGGCGCGCCATGACGCCGACGAAGGCGGCCACCATGAAGACGACCACGAGGTAGAAGTACTCGATGGTCATCCGCTCGACCAGCCCGGATCGGGGCTGCAGCGGACCGTCGGCGTGAAGGACGACGTGAACGAAGGCGCCGCCGACGCCTGTCGCCACCATCATGGCCAGGGCGAGCGGCGTGCCCCAACCCCGGAACGAGAGCTTCAGGTGCCATGCCGCCTCGGTCCAGGTTGCCCGGAGCCAGGACGGCGTGGCCGCGGGGCCTGGGGGAAGAGTGGACTCCGGCGGCGCTTTCGCTCGCGCTCCGCTCGCTTGCGACCTTCGCCGGCGCGTCGCCGGCGCCTTCTCGAGCGCCAGGCGTTCCCGGTTGACGCGGCGCAGCACGACCGCCAACAGGAGTAGCGGCGGCAGCGTCCAGATCAGGCGGTTGACGAGCAGGGGCGGCGTCAGTTCGATGACGGCGACCGCCTTCTCGCGCGGCGTCATCAGGTTCGTCTGTTCCTCGATCTCGGCGAAGCCGGAGGCGTCGAGCAGGGTCGCGACCGCCGGGCTGGCGTCGCCGCCGCGAACGACGACCATGGCTACCATCCAGACCAGCATCAGCATGGCCGCGACCGCGAAGGGCCCCGCGATGCTACGGGTCCAGATCGCCGCGCACAGGAACAGCGCGCCGACTCCGGCCGCGGTCGGCAGGGTGAACAGCAGAAGCGAATGCGCCATCGCGAACCAGGGGTGCGGACCCACGGCGTCCGGCGGGATGATCCCCAGGGCGCCGAGCGCCGGAACCAGCCAGAAGCCGATGGCCGTCGCGACCGGAAGGAGGGTCGAGAGAGCCAGGGCGCCCAGGTAGCGGCCGAAGAGCAGCGCCGGCAGGGAAACAGGTGTAGACAGGACAACCTCGTGCAGGCTGGCGTTCCGGTCGCGCACCACGTTCAGGCCGAAGAGCCAGGCCCAGACGAAGAAGATCCAGACGGCCTGCCCGGCCATCATCAGGTAGATCACGTGGGGGCTGTTGCGGGGCACCTCGGTGGCGCCCATCTCACGCATGTAGTCCGCGTTGAGAATGACGATCAGCGCGTAGCCGATGAGCCCGGGGAAGACGATCGCCAGCAGCGGCCCGCGGCAGCCGGCCCGGAACTCCTGCCACGCCTGGGCGGCGACGAAACGCAGGGTGTTCACGCGACCCTCGCTTCCCGCCGCCCGCTGCCGTGCGCGATGGCGGCGTGGTACACGTCCTCCAGGCGGGCCGCCTGGGGTTCCCAGCGGTCGTCGGGGCGGGAAGACGCCTCGACGACAACCAGCGAGCCCGTGGGCTTCGCCGAGACGTGCAGGGCGTCCTCCGGCAGAGGCTCGCCGCGGGGAACCTTGCGCGACCACAGGCGGCCTTCGAGCTCCGCGGCCAGGGACGCCGGCGTTCCTTCGGCGACGATCCGGCCCTGGTCGAGGATGGACAGCCGTTCGCACAGGCTCTCGACGTCGTCGACGATGTGGGTCGACAGCAGCACGACGTTGTCCGCCGCGATGTCGGCGAGCACCCGGTGAAAGCGGCTCCGTTCCGCCGGATCGAGGCCCGAGGTCGGTTCGTCGACGATCAGCAGGCGCGGATCCCCGGCGAGGGCGATCGCGATGCCGAAGCGGCGCAGCATGCCGCCGGAGTAGGTCGCGACGGCCCGGTCGGCGTCCTGGCTGAGATTCACCTGTTCCAGGAGTCCTGCTACCTCGCGCCGCCGCTCGGCGGCGTTCGTGCGCCCCTTGAGATTGGCGAAACGGTCCAGGAGTTGCCGGCCGGTGACCGTCGGGTAGGTCCCGATCTGCTGTGGCAGGTAGCCGAGGCGTCGCCGCAGGTAGTCCGGGTCCGCCAGGACGTCGACGCCGTCGAGCAGGATCGTGCCGCTGTCCGGCGCCTGCAGCGTGGCCAGAGTCCGCATCAGCGTGCTCTTGCCGGCGCCGTTCGGGCCGAGCAGGCCGTAGAGGCCCGGCTCGACCGTCAGGTCGACGTCTTCCAGCGCCCGGATGCCGCCCGGGTAGGTCTTGTTCAGGCCGGTGACTTCGAGGCCTTCGTTCTTCTTTGGCATGGGTTCTTCCCCGTTGGATGTTGCCGGCGCTCCGCCTCCTTACCAGTTGAAGTCGATGCCGACACCGGCCGACCGTGGCCGACCGAAGATGCCGTAGGCGCCCGGCAGTCCGAACGGAGCGCCGTTGTACAACTGGCGTTCGTACTGGTGGTCGAGCAGGTTCTTGCCCCAGGCGTAGAGCGCCCAGCCGCCGCGCCGGTAGCCGAACCGGCCGTCGAGCAGCGTCCGGGTCTTCAGCCGCGTGATCTCCGGCGCCGCCAGTTCGCTGTAGGCGTCGTCGGCGTAGCTCAGCGTTCCGCCGGCGAACCAGCCCGCCGGCGAGCGCCAGTTCAGACCCGCGGAGGCGCTCCACGAGGGCGCCTGCGGCAACGCCCTGCCGGCGTAGTCCACGCCGTCGAGGACGAAGTGCACGAACTCGGAGTCCGAGATGCCGAGCGACCCGAAGAGGCTCAGCGCGTTGCTGACGAAGACCTCGGTCTCGATCTCGAGGCCCTGAAGAAGCGACTCGCCGGCGTTCGCGACCAATGAGTCGAACTGCGGGAAACCTCCCGGAGGCGTGTACGGAATCTGCTGATCGGTCCAGTCGATCCGGTAGAGGTTCGCGTTCAGGATCATGCGGCCGTTGGCGATGCGGTGCCTCAGGAACAACTCGAAGTTGTCCGTGAACTCTTCGTCGAACGGCTCCGCCAGCCCGAGCAGGAGCCCGAAGGCGAACCCGCCGGCCTTGAAGCCGCGTGCGTACGACGCGCCCAGCGAGGTGTTCTGGGCCACGTCGAAGGTCACCGAGGCGGATGGGAGCACCTGTTCGAAGTCCGTCTCGGCGTCCAGCTCGGTGATGAAGCCGTTGTTGTCCGCGAAGTTGACGTTGGCCCTGGAGTCACGGCTGAGCCGGACGCCCCCGGTCAGGTGCACCCGATCCGTCGCATCCCACTCGATCCGTCCGAAGAAGTCGGTCTGCTCGACGTCCTCGGTCAATCTGGTCGTCCGGTTGAAGGGAACGATGTTGCCCAGTCCGTCGGGGAAGAAGCCGGCGCCTGTGAAGCCGTAGCCGAAGTCGGACCGCGAGTGGAAGGCGCCAAGCAGCAGGTTCACGCCGGCGCCGCGGTACGAGGCGCGGATCTCCTGGCTCGCGACGTCGTCCTGGCTCCACGCGTCGACGTTGAGGATGTCCCAGGGCGTGAAGTCGGCGTCGAAGAGCTGCGCGCCGTCGAACTCGCTCGCACCGACGACGGCGTCGAGGGCCCAGCGCTCGCCGAGGTCGATGTGCGCCTCCAGGTTCAGGAGGTCGATCTTGGAAGGAAACGCGTCCTCGCGGTTCCAGACCTGCTGCCGGTCCTCCATCGTGATCCCCCGCGCCGGGTCTTCCATGTGGTAGCCCCAGGGGATCGAGTCCGAGTCGCTCCGGAGCCAGGTGAGGTCGAACCGGAGGCTCTCGTCGGCCCGCGGTCTCAAGGCCAGCAGAACGCGGGTCGTCTCGACGTCCGTGCGGTGCCGGTCGTCGGCGCCGTTCACGATGTTCGAGACCGCTCCGCGGATGTAGCGGTCCTCGTGGACGACCCGCGCGGAGAGAATCTCGTCGACGAGTTCGACGTTCTGCATCAACTGGATCCGTTCCGTATCGAGACTGCCGCCCTCGACCCGGACGCGCCCGTCGTAGCCGTCGAACGCGGGCCGGTTGTAGTTGATGAGCACCGACCCGATCAGGGAGTTCGGCCCCTGCAGGGTCGACTGGGGTCCGCGGAGGATCTCCACCGACTCGGCGTCGAACAGCGACGGGTTCAGATGGTCGCTCGTGCGCGGTGCGAGCGCCAGTTGATTGACGAGGACGGAGGCCAGGGCGGTGCCGTTGGAGTGGTCGGACTCCAGGCCGCTGTTGTTCACCCCGCGGATGGCGTAGCCGCCCTGCTCGGCGGCGCCGACGTAGACGTTCGCGGCCCGGTGGAAGGCGTCCTCGACGTTGACGATCGCGTCGGAGTCGATGCGGTCGGCGCCCAGATGGGCGACGCTGACGCCGAACTCCTGCCTGCCCGTGCCCAGCTTGCTTCCGACGACCGTGACCTCCTGGATGAGACTCTCGATTCGCAGGCGGACATCCAGGTTCGCGCCGCCGGCACCGGAGATCGACACGCCGTCCCGGTTCAGGGTGTCGAAGCCGCTGAGACTGAAGGAGACCGAGTAGTCCCCGGCGGGCAGATTGCCGATGACGAAGGATCCTTCGGCGTCCGTCCTGGCGGAGCGGGGGCCGTCGGCGAGGGCCGGGCTCGCTGCCTCCACGGTCACGCCCGGCAGGGCGGCGCCGGTCTGATCGGTCACGGTGCCCGAGACGTCGCCGTCCCGTGCTAGGGCGGGGAGCGGCAAGAGAAGGAGGAAGGCGAGCAGAAGAGAGTTCCTGGGTCGAAGAGAGTGCATGGCGAGAAGGTCCTGTCATCGTCGATTCGAGTCGATGGGTGGCGGTCGTTGGCTGGGGCGCAGCGGCCCGGAAGCACACCGCTACGATCGGCGGTGCGCCCCTCTGCGACGCTGCAAGGCCGACCCTAGGGTCGGAGGCGGTGTCGACTCAGCCCTTGGGCGGTCCGCGGGCCGTCCGCTGCCGGTGCTCGCCGCTCTCGAACCTGCCTGGACCCTCCGACCTCAGCGCGGTCGACGGAAGGTCCGGGGGCTTCGTGGCCAGGCGTTTGCCGACCTGGTTGGTCGTGGCTCGGCCGAGCTGGCAGGCGATGCAGGAATGGTCGTGCGCCGCCGCGGCCGTGCCGACGGTGGCGTGGCTCGCGGCTGCCGAAGCCTCGGCGTCGTGATCGACCGTGCAGTGGGTGGCGTTCGTCTCGACGGCGTCGTGGCCGTGATTGTTCGCGTCCCAGGCGCCCGCAAGCAGGATGGCGCACGTCAGCGCGAGGGCGTTGACGGTGGCGAGCGGCGAGCCGGGCCGGTCCAGCATCGGTTGCGGAGGGTAGCAGAGGCCGGTGCGGCGGCTATGCTCCCGCGAGTCGATGGGGGAGTCGCGGCAGTTGCGAGTTGGGATCGTCGGCGCCGGGTTCCTCGCCGAAACCAGGGCGCGCTGCTGGAAGCAGGTCGTCTCGGCGAGCGTCGGCGGCGTCGTCTCGCGCCGCCGCGAACACGCCGAGGACTACGCACAGCGCTTCGACGTGCCGGCCGTCTTCGACGACCTCGACGACATGCTCTCGGATCCTTCGATCGACGTCGTCGATCTCTGCGTCCCCAACCGCCTGCACCGCGACATGACCGAAGCTGCCGCCGCGGCCGGCAAGCACGTCATCTGCACGAAGCCCCTGACCGCCTACACCGGCCAGGATCTGCCGGAGGACGCGAGCGACGCCGACGTTGCCGCTCGCGACCGTTGCGAGATGCTGCAAGCCGCCGAAGCGGACGCGCGTGCCATGGTCGAGGCGGCGAAGCGCGCCGGCGTGCAGCTTCTCTACGGCGAGAACTGGATCTACGC
>JAPOVF010000206.1 GCA_026708285.1 Acidobacteriota bacterium | reverse complement strand
GTCGCTCTTCGTCGTCGTCCTGATCGTCTGTCTCTACACGATGATCGGCGGCTTTCACTCCGTGGCGCGGACCGACTTCGTCCAGGGCATGCTGATGACGATGGCGGCAGTGCTGATGTTCTTCCTGATCACTCGCGCCGCCGGCGGCATCGGCCGCCTCGCCGACCTGGCACAGATCGGCGACGGCTCTCTCGTCCACTGGGATACCGCGCAGCCACTCGGGATGCTGATCGGCGTCGTCTTCGCTTCCACCGTCAAGCTGATCGTGGAACCGCGCCAGCTCTCGCGCTTCTACGCCCTGGAGACCGAGGGCGCCGCCAGGAGCGGCCTGGTCGTGTCGACCCTGAGCTTCCTTATCGTGTTCAGCCTGCTGGCGCCGCTCGGGCTCTACGCCCACTTCGTCGTCGGTCAGGGCATCGCCGACACCGACCAGGTCATCCCGATGATGCTCAGCGACCCGGCGCCATGTCCTCACTCGACAGCGTCCTCCTCGTCATGGCGTCGACCTTCCAGCGTGACCTGCTCGGCCTGCTGGTTCCGGCCGACGACCGCCACGCCGTCCGCAACACTCGCGTCTGCGTCGTGCTGTTCGCGGCAATCACCGCGATTCTCGCGATCGACCCACCCGGCGGCATCGTCGAACTGACCTCCTTCTCCGGAGCCCTCTACGCGGCCTGCTTCCTGCCGTCGCTCGCCCTCGGCCTGACCTGGCGCCGCGGCAACGGCGCGGCCGCGCTGTGGTCCTTCACCGCCGGCGGCGTGACGCTGGGCCTGTGGATGCTGCTCGACATCCAGAGCATGCACGCGGTGTTCCCGGCGATGGCGATCTCCTTTGCCGCCTACTGCGCCGCTGCCTGGCTGGCGCCGGAGGCGAAGGCGGCGAAGGGGTTGTTCGGGTAGCGACTCCCCCAAGACCTGTTTCCCACCGAGTGGAGGGGACGGAGGCGACACATCGGGCGCTCTGCATGTAAACTGGTCTAACCAGTTGGTTCCATAAGAGGACCTGTCATGCAGTACATCGGCGCCTTTGAAGCCAAGACCCACCTTTCTCGCCTGCTCGACGAGGCGGAGAAGGGTGAAGTGTTCACGATCACCAAGCGGGGACGGCCCGTCGCACGACTGATGCCTCCCGCGCCGGCCGATCGAGAACGGGCCGTACGAGCCGTGCGGAACATCCGAGCGCTTCGCCGAGAGATCGGTTGGTCCGGCACCGTCGAGGAGATCCTGGCTCTGCGTGACGCCGGGCGCCGATGAACGCTCCGGTCCTGGACTGCTCGATCGCTTGCGCCTGGCTGCTCGAGGACGAGCGCGTGCCCGGTGCCGACCGGGTCCTCGGGCAGGCGGGAACGCATGGTGCATTGGCACCGGGCCTGTTCTGGGCGGAACTCCGAAACGCCCTTGTCATGGCGGAACGCCGAGGTCGACTCACTCCGACACAGACGACGGAAGCGCTGGCCGAAATCGAGCACCTCGACGTTGAACTGGACCATGCGCCCGATGAGGAGACCACGTTGCGTCTCGCCCGCGACCACAGGCTATCGGTGTACGACGCGCTGTGCCTGGAACTGGCAATCCGTCAGAAACGAGAGCTCGCGACCCTGGACACGGCACTTCAACGGGCCGCAGAGTCCGAGGGTGTCGCCGTATGCCGGTGACTTCCAATGCGCCAATCGACCCTGAATCCTCTCGGCCAGCAGGTCGGTCGCGCGCTCGACGACTGGAGCGCCCCGCCGCTCCCGCCGTGCCGGTCGCTTGTTGGGCACCACTGTCGCGTCGAGCCCCTCGATCCCGCCCGCCACGCCGAAGACCTGTACGAAGCAACCGCGGCCGATGTCGACGGCCGGATCTGGACCTACCTCAGCTACGGTCCGTTCGGCTCATGCGCCGACCTCCGGGCATGGGCCGAAGCCGCTGCGGCAAGCGCTACCAGCGCCGGTTCTTCTTGGCCTGCTGGACGGACTTGTAGAAGGCGCCCAGCTTTCGCTCCCCGGCGCGACGGGACGCCTCGTCGCGGCGCTGCTCGAGCCGGCGCTGCTCTTCCCGGAGGTCGTTGTAGTTGCGTAGCCGGGCCGGGTCCAGCGGGCCGTCCCGAATCGCCGCCTGGACCGCGCAGCCGGGCTCGCGTCCGTGGCCGCAGTCACGGAAGCGGCAGCCGACGGCGAGTTCCTCGATGTCGTCGAACGTCTCCTCCAGGCTGCCCTCGTCGTCGGCCCAGAGCTGGAGCTCGCGAATACCCGGGTTGTCGATCAGGAGACCGCCGCCCGGTAACTGAGCCAGCCGCCGGTGAGTCGTCGTGTGGCGGCCGCGGTCGTCGCCCTCCCGCACCGGGGCCGTGCGCATGACCACTTCGCCGCAGAGCGCGTTGAGCAGGGTCGACTTTCCCGCGCCCGAGGAGCCGACCATCGCCACCGTCCTGCCGGCCGCGAGGTGCTCCGCGAGCGGTTCCAGGTTCTCGCCCGCGAGGGCGTTGACCGCAACGACCATCGTTGCCGGTGCCGCCTGCTCGGCCTGTGCACGCCCGACCTTCGGGTCGGCGCAGAGGTCCGCCTTGGTCAGCACGACGACGGGCTCGGCGCCGCTC
>JAPOVF010000313.1:3975-28200 GCA_026708285.1 Acidobacteriota bacterium | reverse complement strand
GTGCGACCATACCCGCCGTCACAGGCTGGGCGTTCGACACTCAGGGCACTTACGCAGTCCCGTTCCTGACGATCGCCGCGGTCACTCTGACCGGCTCGGTGGTCGCTTTTCTGTTACAGGCGCCGCGGAAGAAGAGCTGACGGCTCTCGCCGTCTCAGCGCGCGGAGGCGTCGGCCTGCTGCTGTCCCCAAATGGCGGTTGACGGCAAAGCCGTGACGGAGCAGAGTGTCCGAGCGATGAGCCGACTGATAACGGGCCCGATCGGCCTTCGACCCGCTGTTTCGACCGCCGTCGGCCTCTTCCTGCTCGCGCTTTCCGCCCCGCCTTCCCCGGCGGGCGCCGAGGACTGGCCGCAGTGGAGGGGGCCAGGGCGGGACGGCGTCTCGACCGAAACCGGGCTCGCCGACCGCTGGCCGGCCGGCGGGCCGCCTCTTCTTTGGCGCATCGACGGTCTGGGCGAGGGCTACGGCACGGTGGCGGTGGTCGACGGCTCGCTCTACGTCCAGGGAACCCGCGGTGGTCGAAGCCTCGTGTTCGCCCTCGATGCGTCTGACGGCAGCGTCCGCTGGGAGCGTGAGCTCGGCTCGCGGCTACGCGACGGCCGGGGCAACGGCCCCCGCGGCACACCGACCGTGGCCGGCGATTCGCTCTATGCGCTGACGGGCGTGGGAGATCTGGCGCGCATTCGTCTCTCGGACGGCAGGGTGGCGTGGCAGCGGAACATGCTCCGGGACTTTGGCCAGCGGAACATCAGTTGGGGGATCAGCGAGTCGCCCCTGATCGAGGGCGATTGGGTCGTCGTGATGCCGGGCGGCGACGACGGTGCGATCGCGGCTCTCGACCGGGAGACAGGCGCCACGGTGTGGACCAGTAGCGGTCTGACTGACCGGGCCGGCTACTCCTCCTTGATTGCGGTCGACCTCGATAGCGGCGGCGAGCCGCTACGGGCGATCGTCGGCTTCACGGCGCGGGCCGGCGTCGGCGTTCGGGCGTCGGACGGCGAACTGCTCTGGCACTACCGCGAGCCCGCGAACCGCACGGCGAACGCGGCGACGCCGATCTACGCGGACGGCCTCGTTTTCTACACCTCGGACTACGGCACGGGCGGCGGCGCGCTCCGCCTGCAAGTGGCTGGTGACAACGTGCGCACCGCCGAGGCGTGGTTCGAGTCGCGACTTCGCAACCACCACGGCGGCGTCGTGCTCTACGAAGGACATCTCTACGGGTTCTTCGGCAGCGCCCTTGCCTGCGTGGATTTCCAGACCGGTCGGACCGTGTGGCGGGATCGCAGCGTCGGCAAGGGTTCGCTGACTCTCGCCGACGGCAAGCTGTTCCTGCTCGGCGAGAGGTACCTCGCCGGTGTGGCGGAGGCGACCACCGACGGCTACGTCGAACTGGGCCGCTTCAAACTGGACAACCGCGGCCGTCCAAGCTGGGCCCATCCGGTCGTCAGCAACGGCGTGCTCTACATCCGCAACTGGGACGAACTGCTGGCCTACGACGTTTCGTCTCCCTGAGGCGGCTGTCCCCCGGCATCCTTGCCCGCATCCGGCTCGGAGCCGGCTTTCTGGTAGTTCTGCCGCGTCGTGCCCATCAAGTACCTCGGTTCCAAACGGCAGTTCGTGCCGCTGATCGCCGGCATCGTCGAGCAGCTTCGGCCGGCCTGTACGGTGCTCGACCTGTTCTCGGGCACGTCGAGGGTGGGCGACGCGCTGAAGCGGCGGCAGTACCGCGTGCTGGCGAACGACTACCTGGCCTGCGGCGAGGCGATCGCCCGCTGCTACATCGAGGCCGACGGTACGCCCGAGCAGCTCCGGCAGGCCAGGCTGCTGATCGACGAGTTCAACCGGCTGCCGGCGTCGGCGGGCTACTTCACGGAGGTCTTTTGCGAGAAGAGCCGCTACCTGCAGCCGAAGAACGGCGCCCGGGTAGACGCCATCCGCGAGGAGATCGAGCGCAAGGACCTCGACCCGGAGCTCCGGGCGATCGTGCTCGTCTCCCTGATGGAGGCGGCCGATCGAGTCGACAGCACGACGGGCGTGCAGATGGCCTACCTCAAGCAGTGGGCGCCTCGAGCTGCCAGTGACCTGGAGCTACGGCTGCCGGAGATCGCTCCGCGCGCCGAAGCCGGCAAGGGGAGGGCGCACCGCATGGACGCCGCCGAGGCCGTAGAGGTGCTCGAAGCGGACATCGCGTACATCGATCCTCCGTACAACCAGCACAGCTACCTCGGGAACTACCACGTCTGGGAGAGCCTGGTGCTGTGGGACAAGCCCGAGCACTACGGCGTCGCCTGCAAGCGGGTGGACTGCCGGGAGCGCAAGAGCGATTTCAACAGCAAGAAGAGGTTCCGCGCTGCCTGGGAACGAATCGTGCAACGGGTGCGGGCGCGGCGCCTGATCGTCTCCTTCAGCGACGAGGGCTTCATCGACCGCGAGGAGATGGAGGCGATCCTGGCCCGTCGCGGCGAAGTCCAGGTGATCGAGAACGACTACCGGCGCTACGTCGGCGCCCGGATCGGCGTCTTCAACCCGAGCGGCGAGAAAGTCGGTCGCGTGAGCCACCTGCGGAACACGGAGTATCTGTACGTCGTGTCGCCGGAGAAGCTGGAGGAAGCTGCGGTGCGAGCGATAGCGAAAGCAGGTTGACATACCGACATACGCCGCTGTAGCGTCGCCTGCATGCGCACGACGGTACGGCTCGACGACGAACTGCTGGCGGAAGCGAAGCGCTACGCGACGCGGACGGGGAGGACGCTCACGTCTCTGATCGACGAGGGGCTCCGGGAGGTGTTGGCACGCGGCGAGCGGCGGGCGCCGGCGAAGCGTGTCGAACTGCTGACCGGCGGAGAAGGCGGCCTGCGGCCGGGAATCCGGAGCGATTCGTTTTCCGAGGTGCTTGACCAGTTGGACTGCGAACGCTTCCTGAAGTTGATTGATCGTTCCTGACGTCAATGTGCTCGTCTACGCGCACCGCGCGGACATGACCGAGCATGAACCGTACCGTGCGTGGCTCGATTGGTTGGTGAACTCGGGCCCGGCCTACGGCATGTCGGAGATGGTGCTGAGTTCCTTCGTGAGAGTCGTGACCAACCGTCGGATCTACTTGAAGCCGACGGAAAACCACGAGGCCCTTGCCAGCGCCGCCAGACTGCTGGCACCTCCCCAGTGTGTTCCGGTTCGACCGGGCCCGGGGCACTGGGAGATCTTCGAGGACCTCTGTAGACGCCATCCGCCTCGGAGCAAGCTGGTCGCCGACGCCTACCTCGCGGCGATCGTCATGGAGGCGGGGTGCGATCTGGCCACGGCGGACAGGGACTTCGCGCGTTTCGAGGGTCTACGCTGGCACCATCCGCTGGCCGGGAAACCGGGCGGAGAGGGCGGCGTCGTGATGGAACCCCGGCGTCGCCCCTGGCTCGAGTCAGACTGACACTTTCCGGCGTTGCTCGCACCGCGTGCACGGGCGTCTTTGCCGCAAGCCGGCGCTCGAGTGCCGGTTTCGGGATCAGATCAATCGCGCAGGGGACCGGATCGCTCGCCGTCGGCGAACGCGGTCTGGAATCCTGGCCGAGCTTCGAGTCGACCGAGGTAGGCGACGACGTTCGGGTACCTCTCGTCAAGCAGCCCCATTCGCTGCGCCAGGGCCAGCGAGTAGCCCATCATGATGTCGGCGGCCGAGAATTCACGGCCGAGCAGGTAGTCGCAGCCTTCGAGCGTCGCCTCGACGGCGTCGAGGCAGAGCTCGGCCCGCTCCCGACCGTCCTCGACGACGGCGGGGATGCGCTCCGGCTCCGGCTTGAGGATGCGGTGGTGGACCATGTCGCCGAGCGGCCGCGCCAAGCTCGCCTCGGCGAACCAGGACCATTGCAGGAACAGCGCGCTCTTGGGGCTGCCCGCGGGCGGCTGCAGGCGGCCCTCGCCGTAGCGCTCCAGGATGTAGTGGACCATCGCGCCGGACTCGATCATCGTGAAGGGGTTGCCGTCCGCGTCGACGTCCGTCAACGCTGGCACCTTGCCGATCGGGTTGAGCCGCCGCCACTCGGCTGACTTCCGGTACTCCGGGCTGAAGTCGACCGGGACGACTTCGTAGGGCAGAGCGAGCTCCTCGCAGAGCCAGATGACTCTGGCCGAGCGGGTGCGCGGGACGTGGTAGATCGTGATCATCGAGTTTGCGGTGGAGGCGGCAGGCGATCAGGCCGCCGCGTGCGGCGGCCTGATCGAGACTCCGCGTTCCGCGCTACGCCAGGGCGCGCTCGAACAGGGCCAGGAGACGGCTCCACGCCCGCTCCGCCTGGGCCTCGTGGTAGACGGGCGTGTCGGGCGGGCACCAGCCGTGCATCGCGCCGTCGTAGACCTCGATCTCGGCCGGCAGGCCCGCCTTCTCGAAGGTCTCGCGCAGCATGTCCTTGGCCTCGGGTTGGCGCTGATCGTCGTTCTCGGCGATCGCGAACAGGTAGTGAGCCGTCATCTTCTCGACGAGAAGGTGCGGGCTGTCCGGCCTGTCGGTGACAAGGCCTCCGCCGTGAAAGGAGGCGCCGGCGCCGATCCGGTCGGGGATGGCTGCCGCGGTCCGCATCGTCATCGGACCACCCATGCAGTAGCCCATCGTCCCCATCTTCCGGCCCTTGTCGACGGACGACTGGCTGTCCAGGAAGCTCACGAAGGCCTTCGCGTCCGTCACGTTGGTTTCCGGACTCAGCGAACCCATCAGCGGCCGCAGGGTCTCGCGCAGCGCGCCGAAGTCGGTCCCTTCGGCGATGGGCGCCTTCTTCGACCGGTAGTACTGGTTCACCACCAGCACCGAGTAGCCCGATTCGGCGAGGCGCGTCGCCATTTGCCGCATCGCCGGGCGCAGACCGAACGCGTCCGGCCAGATGAGGACGCCCGGATGGGCGCCGCTCGCCGGATGCACGAAGTAGCTGTCGCAGACGCCGTCGGGAGTCGTGACCTCGATCTCGGATTCGGTCACGCTCTGGGCATTCGCGGGCCGGGGAAGGAGCATCGTCAGCCCGGCTCCGGCCGAGACGGCGCCGAACTCGCGGCGGGTCAGTTGCTTCCGGTGCAGGTACCTGGCGTTCTCGGCGTCTGTCCTGTCGTCACACATTTGGGTCTCCTTGCTGGCTGGCTGGAACTTCGGTGAACCTGGGTCCTGACTCTAGACGTGGCTTTCGCCGGGCTTGTGCTGGCAGCCGCGGAAGCGCTCCACGCGGACCCGGTCCGGCAGCCCGAGCGCTTCCGTGCGTCCGACCTTGGAGGTGTAGAACGCGAACAGGGTGCGCCGCTTCAGATCGCTGAAGAAGGCAGCCCCGGCTGCGAGTTCTGGCGGGTGGTCTTCGTGGTCGTCGCTGATCTCGCGCAGCATCTTGAGCTGGCGGGCCGCGTCGAGACTGACGAAGGTCGAACCATGGACTTCCTGCGCGCGCCGGTCGATCCAGTCCAGTCCGCCGAGCGCGGCCAGTTGATCGTCGCCGTCGGCGAGCGAGAGCTCGAGGTCGATGAACTCGTGGACGCCGGCGTCTCGTGCGCCGGGCGTGTCCGTGCGCGGCAGGATGTGCTCGCAGAGCACAGCCAGCAGTTCGCCCTGGGCCGGTGTCAGCAGCCGGGGGGTCCAGCCGGAGCCTTCGGCCTGGTAAGCGGCCACCGCCGGGATCGCGGCGCGAATCGGCTCGGCCTGCAGGGTGGCGTAGCCGAACGCGCCGGCGCCGGCCGCCAGGACGTTCCGCCTCGTCGTCCGCTTGCTCATGCCAGTTCTCCCCGCTTGTGCTGGTCGATCAGGTACTCAGTGGAACGCAATGCCAGCGACATCATGGTCAGCGTCGGGTTGACGCAGCCGATGCTCACGTAGCAGGACCCGTCCATCACGAACAGGTTCTTCACCGTGTGGGACTGCTGGTACTGGTTGAGGTATGAACTCCTCGGATCGTCGCCCATGCGCGCCGTGCCGACTTCGTGGATGCCCGAGCCCAGCGGCGCCGGCTCCGTGTTCTGCGTGATGTTCGTGCAGCCGAGCGCCTCCAGCATCGCCCGGCCTTCCGCGATGATGTCCTGCACCATCGCGTACTCGTTGCTGCCGAGCGTGCAGTTCATCTGCAGCACGGGTACGCCCCACTTGTCGGTCACCTCCGGATCGAGCGTGACGCGGTTCTCGGGTCGCGGGAGGATCTCGCCGAAGCCACCGAGGCCGATCGTCGAGATCGTGCTCGACTCGACCATCCGCTTGAAGTCGGCGCCGAAGCCCGGAATGCCGTTGCCGTGCTGCCAGGTGGTGATGTTCTCGCCGCCCTGGTAGCCGTAGCCCCGAATGAAGTTCGGGTTCCTGGTCGCCGGGTCCTTCAGGTTCTGGAAGCGGGGTATGTAGATGCCGTTTGGCCGGTTCGCGCGCTCCGGCTGAGCGCCTGCCCGCGCTTCCAGGACGCCGCGCACTCCGGTCGCGTAGATGTGGTCCATCACGTAGCGGCCCAGGCAGTCGCTGTCGTTGGCGAGGCCGCCTTCAGCCGAGTTGAGCAGGATGCGGGTCGAAGCGAGGGTCGAAGCGCACAGCACGACGACGTCGGCCTTCGCTTCTCGGGTCAGGTCCGTGTTCTTGTCGACGTAGGTGACCCCGGAGGCGAGGTCGCCGGCCTTCATGTCGACCTTGATGGCGGCGGCGTCCGGCACCAGCGTGAACCGGCCGGTGGCCTCGCAGTCGACGAGCGTGGTCTGCGGCGAGTTGAAGTAGGAGTTGGTCCGGCAGCCGTAGTGACAGGGACCGCAGTAGTGGCACATGTCACGGCCGTTGTGCCGGCGGGTGAGGACCGCGTTGCGGCCGATCGTCATCGGCCGGTTGAACTTCTCGGCCAGGGTCTCCTTCAGCATCGCCTCGCCGCAGGTGAAGGCCATCGGCGGCAGGAACTCGCCGTCCGGCAGGATCTCCAGGCCCTCCTTGCGGCCGTTGACGCCGATGTAGCGCTCGACCCGGTCGTAGTACGGCGCCAGGTCGGCGTAGCTGATCGGCCAGTCCATGCCGTAGCCGTCGAGGCTGGCCGCCTTGAAGTCGTAGTCGCTCATCCGGTACGACTGCCGCGCCCACATGATCGAGCGGCCGCCGACGACATTGCCCTGGATCCAGTTGAAGTGGGTCCCTGGGGCCTCGGTGTACGGGTTGTCGACGTCGTCGATGAAGAAATCCGCGTTGACCTCGGTGCAGGCGTAGCAGTAGGACTGGCGGTGCCGGCGCTGGAGCAGCTCGTTCCGCGGGTCCGCGCGGCCGCGCAGTTCCATGTCGTGCGGCAGGGTGTGCTCGCGGAAGTCCTTTTCGGGATCGAAGGCGCGGCCCGCTTCCAGCATCAGCACGTCCATGCCCGCCTCGGTCAGGACCTTGGCGGTCCAGCCGCCGGTGGCGCCGGAGCCGACGACGACCGCGTCGTAGGTCTTCGTGTCGGAGGTCTGCTTCATGCGGGGGAAGTGCTCAGGCCAGCGGTGCCCGTCAGCGGACGACCGGCTCCGTCGACGCCTCGACGTTGTACGGCAGGGCGTCGTCGCCTTCGAGCCCCAGCCGCTCGTTGATCGCCAGCAGGTGGTGGTCGACACCGATCTCGGCGCCGGGGCGGAAGCCGGGCACCGTGATCACTTGGGCCAGCACGCCGCCCAGGCCGCGGTGGATCACGCCGCGCGGCAGGTAGATCAGGTCGCCGGCGCGGACATCGTGGACTTCGAAGAGCTGCCCCGCGAGCTCGGGGGTCATCGTCTCGGGGGACTCGATGGCCTCGGCGTGGTAGCTCGTGAGGAGCCGATCCTCGTCGTTGCTCATCTGGACCAGGTAGAACTCGTCGAAGCCCGTGTCCACCGGGTGGTAGTGGGTGAAGGAGTCGGTGATCCGCACCCGGTGGGCGTTCAGGCCGTGGAAGGTGTAGGGCCCGTTGTCGTTGAGCCAGGTGAGCAGGATGCGCCGGTAGGCGCCGGTTTCCGTGGCGCAACCCCCGGGGACGTCCGTGATGTCCGGGTCCCAGTCGGGACGGATCGCCGCGGGCACGCCGTCGCCCGGGGTGTCCGGGACGTCGAAGACGAGCGCGGCGATCGCGGGCTCGACGGTGAGCCGCTCGCCGCGGCGGAGCACCGCGATGTCACCTACGTGCAGCTCGGTCGGGGTAGGGCCGGAGGTTGTATGGATCTCGGCCGCCGCGGGCTCCTCCTCGACCGGCGTCTGAACGAAGACGAGTCGGTTCGATTCATCCGCCGCGATCTCCGTGGCCGCGGCCAGGAAGGTCATCGTGTATCCGGGATTGGCCGTCTCGAAGTGCCCCTTGACGCGGGCGAAGGCGGCCTGACCTTCGGCGTCGTCGTCGAACAGGTGGGCGCGGACGACTTCCGCCCGTGGTTGCCCCTTCACGGGTTCCGCGTCCGAGCCGTCGGCTTCCGCTTCCGCCTCACCCGCGATGCAGGAGGTGAACGTCACCGAGGCCAGGAGCATGGCCGCCAGCGCAGCCAAGCATTTCCGTGGATTCACGGGCGAGACGGTACCATGCCGGGGCCTTCCCGGAACGCGAACAACGGCAGAGGAACCGACCATGTTGCGCCGCCTGAATCCGCCAGCCGCCGCCGTTCTGTTCCCTTGCGTGTTCGCGGTTTCGGCGACCGTGACGGCGGACGACGGCGATCCCATGATCGAGCTCACCAGGCAAGCCGGCGACCGCGTCCTGGTCACCGTCGACGGCGAACCGTTCACCGAGTATCGCCCCGGCGGCGAAGCGGATGGCGGCGGCCACCTGCCGTACCTGTACCCGGTCTACGGTCCGGCAGGGCAGGCGCTGACCCGCAGTTGGCCGATGGCCGAGGCGGAAGGCGAGGAGCGCGATCATCCTCACCACCGTTCCCTCTGGTTCGCGCATGGGGCCGTTGGCCCGGTCGACGGCTCGAAACGCTACGACTTCTGGACCGGTCGCGACGGTTCGGCGATCGTCCACGAGAAGATCCTGGCCGTCGAGTCAGGGGAGACCGGTGTGCTGCGGACGGCCAATGCGTGGGTCGCGCCTGACGGAGAAGAGGTGCTCCGCGAGGAACGGACGATTACGTTCCGCGCTGGTGCCTTCGACGGCCGTCAGGCCTGGCGCGCGATCGACTTCGATGTTCGGCTACTGGCCGGCGACGCGGCGATCGTCCTCGGCGACACGAAGGAAGGCACGATGGCCATCCGCGTCGCGCCGACCCTCCGCCACCAGGGCGAGCACGCCGCCGGCGCCATGCTGAACAGCGAAGGCGTCGAAGGCGTCGCCGTCTGGGGCAAGCGCGCGGCGTGGGTTCACTACAGCGGGCCGGTCGACGGCAGGCCGGTCGGCATCGCCATCTTCGACCACCCCGGGAACTTCCGTCACCCGACCTGGTGGCACGCCCGCGCTTACGGCCTGTTCGCCGCCAACCCCTTCGGTGTCCACGACTTCGAGAAGGCGAAGAAGGGCACGGGCGACTGGACGATTCCGGCGGGCGGCGAGCTCAGGCTGCGGTATCGGCTGCTGTTCCACGACGGCGAGGTGTCGCCGGAGCAGCTCGACGGCGCGCTCCGGCAGTACGCGGCCGACTAGCCCTCGCGCCGGTAGACGGGAGACCTGCCGTGCTACCCTCGCCGCCGCCGCTCGGGCGTCCAGTCCAGCGTCACAGAATGAACCGAGAACAACGCCTGGAGAGACGCCCAATGCGCCCAGCCTACTTCGTTTCGACCGCGATTCTCGTTGCCTCCCTGGCGGCCGGCAGTCCCGCGCTCGCTGGCGACGCCAATGCCGTGGCGGCCGTGAAGGAGGTCTTCGAAACCGGCGTTGCCGCCCTGAACGAGGGCAACCTCGACGGGTTCCTCGACACCGTGCACGACGAGGCGCTCTCCTTCTATGCCTGCGGTCCCACGTCGGGCAAGCAGGGCCGGGAAGCCTGCGCGCTCGACTGGCGCCTCTTCTTCAACAGCACGACGAACGCACGGTTCGAGACACGGAACGAGGAGTACCGGATCATCGGCGACACGGGAATCGCCTACGGGGAGTACTCGTTGTCGGTGAACTACGACGGGCAGGGGCGGCAGACGGTGCACGAAGGCCGCTACACGATGACCTACACGCGGGTGGGCGACGAGTGGCGGATCGCCATGCAGCACAACACGCCGGTGGGCGACTCGCCGCAGCCAGTGCGCGAGTTGGCGCGCGGGGCCCGTTGAGTCTGGCCTAGTCGAAAGGCGGACTCACCGCCTTCTTCGTCTCCGGCGCCCAGATCCGGATCTGGCTGAAGCGGCCTGTGTCGTCGAAGGACCCGAAGCCGACGCGGCCCCATCCGAGCGGATCGCGGTCGGTCGACACCGTGGGCTGCCTTTCGCTGTCGAAGTAGACCCGTAGCGAGCCGTCCTGGCGTTCCACGCGCACGCGCTTCCAGCCGCTGCCCCAGTCGACGCCTTCGTCCGGGATCGCGCCCATCGGCGCCCGGTCGGCGTTGTCGACCAGGAAGATGTTGTGGGCGCGGTCGTCGGGCTCGGTGGCCAGGTGGGCGTAGTAGTAGCGGTTCGGGCCTTCGAAACCGAAGAAGAGGCTGAGGTCGCGGTGGCCGTACTCCCTTCCGGTCTGCCATGCCTCGACTTCGAGGACGAAGTCGGCGAGCAGGAGATCGTCGATCAGGGCGATGTTGAGCGGTGAACGGTGCTTCGGCTTGTACTTGCTGCCGCCCTCGAGGTCGAGGTAGCCGCGTCCGCGTTCGGAGCCGTGCTTCCAGGCCCGCCTGTCGCTGAAGGTGAAGTCGTCGAGCGCGGAGGCGTCGCCGAAGTCCTGGGAGTAGACGAGTTCGTAGCCTTCCGGGACTCCTGACTGGGCGTGGAGGGAAACGGCGAGGAAGACAGGGACCAACGCGGCGTGGCTCAGCCAGAGCGGCGCTTTGCGCCGGATGCCGGCCAGAAGGCCGGCGCACCCGGTCTGGCGTTTCATCGCGGCGCTGTGCACGCGGTCCATCAGACGACTTCTGGGACCACGAAGGGCTCGCGGTACTCGCGCGTGAGCAGCCGGTTCGCCTCGTCGTCGCCCTGAATCGTCTCCGTGTCCGGGTCGATCTCGAGCCACGGGCCGACGATCGGCTGTTCGATCTCGGGATCGACGCCGTTCTTCGCCAGGTGGTCGAGGAACCGGTCCCCCGTGTCGCCGGCGTTGCGGAGCTTGGAGGCGATCTTCGACACGTAGGCGGGTCCGCCGGCCTCGCCGCGCATGTACGACACGTTGCCGAGATGGCACAGCGCGCTCGACAGGTGGCCGTCCTCGATCGAGGCGGTCAGGTCGGCGGCGCGCCGGCTGTGGACGGCGTCCACGAAGTTCGCGTAGTGGTTCGCGCCGCCCTTCCAGGACTCCAGCTTCTTGCCCTTCTTGTCGTAGGCCGTGGCCTGGGTGTAGCTGGGAATCTGAAGGTGGCCGCCCTCGCAGTGGACGATGACGCCGATGCTGGCGCCCAGGTAGTCGTCCATGCCGTCGCGCCACTTGCCGGCCTGGGCCTTGGCGTCGCGCGGCAGGCCGCGCACCTCGAACAGCAAGGGGGCCCGCTCGTAGTCGTGGTACACGAACTGGGTGTTCGGGGTGTTGCCGTCGTCGACGTAACCGAACCGCCCGCCGACGCTGATCGTCCGCGCCGGCAGCTCCGGCTCGCCGAGCGCCCATCGCGCGATGTCCATCTGGTGGATGCCCTGGTTGCCCAGGTCGCCGTTGCCGGTGTCGAACACCCAGTGCCAGTCGTAGTGCAGGCGTTCACGCATCAGCGGCTTCATCGGCGCCGGACCGCACCAGAGGTCGTAGTCGACCGCGGGATCCACGTTCTGGGCTCCCTCCACGCGGCCGATGCTCTCGCGCGGCTTGTAACAGAGGCCGCGGGCAAGCTGGATCTCGCCGATGTGTCCTTCATTCACCCAGGCCAGCGCTTCCTGGATCGAGGGTGAGGAACGGATCTGGGTGCCGGTCTGGACGATGCGGTCGTACTTCGCGGCTGCGTGGACGATCTGGCGGCCCTCCCAGACGTTGTGGGAAACGGGCTTCTCCAGGTACACGTCCTTGCCGGCCTGGCACGCCCAGACGGCCTGCAGCGCGTGCCAGTGGTTCGGCGTCGCGATGGACACGGCGTCGATGTCGTCGCGCTCGAGGAGTTCCCGATAGTCGACGATCGTCAGCGGATCCGTCGCGCCGGCCTCGATCGCCTTGGCCTTCGCCGCTTCGAGCACGTTACTGTCGACGTCGCAGAGGGCGGCGACCTCGACGCCGGGCAGATCGATGAACTGATTGACGTGGTCTCTGCCGCGTCCGCGGAGGCCGACGACGGCGACGCGGAGCTGCTGGTTGGGGCTCGCGGCGGTCGTGCCGGCCGAGGCACGGCATCCCAGAGTCGTCGTGGCGGCGGCAGCGGCGGCCGAGCCGAGGAAAACGCGGCGGGTGATCGCGGACATGGTGTTCCTCCCAGAGTCGGAAGCGCGCCCGTGGGCGGCCTCCGATTGTAGCCCCCACGGGCTGCTAGCGTGGTTGCTTGATGCAGCCGGCCCGTTATCCGATTCCACTGGCGATCCTTGCGGCAGCGGTCTGCGTCGCTTGTCTTGCCGCCTGCGCGGCCGAAGCGCCCGCCGAGCCGCCGAACGTCGTCTTCCTGCTGGTTGACGACCTCGGCGCGATGGACATCGGCGCCTTCAACCCGGACACCTTCTACGAGACACCGAACATCGACCGGTTGGCGTCCGGCGGCGTGCGCTTCACCCGGGGCTACGCCGCCAACCCGGTGTGCAGCCCGACCCGGTTCAGCATCATGACCGGCCGCTACCCGACGCGGGTGGGCGCCACGAACTACTTCGCCGGCCGTCGCGAGGAGAAGTTCGCGCCGGCGCCGCTCAACGACCGCATGCCCCTCGAGGAGTACACCCTCGCCGAGGCGCTCCGGGACGGCGGCTACAACACAGCGTTCCTGGGCAAGTGGCACCTGGGGCCGACGGAGGAGTTCTGGCCACTGGCGCAGGGCTTCGACGTGAACGTCGGCGGCCACCGCGGCGGCATGCCCCGGAGCTACTTCTCGCCCTACTCGAACCCGACTCTCGAGGACGGCCCCGAGGGCGAGCACCTCACCGCGCGGTTGACTGACGAGGCGCTCAACCTGATCGATGGATACGCAGCCGACGAGGAGGGCAAGCCCTTCCTGCTCTACCTTTCGTACTACACGGTACACACGCGACTGAACGCGCCGGCGGAGCTGATCGCGAAGTACGCGGCCAAGGCCGGCGTCGCGGCGGGAGCGCGGGCTGATCCCGAGGACTTCGGCGACGAGGAGCAGGTATGGCCGGCGGACGAGCCGCGCCGCGTGCGCGAGGTCCAGAACCATGCCGTCTATGCGGCGATGGTGGAGACTCTCGATACGAGCGTCGGCCGCATCCTCGACCGCCTCGACGCCTTGCGTTTGGCGGAAAACACGATCGTCGTCTTCTTCTCCGACAACGGCGGCCTGTCGACGGCGGAAGGGTCGCCGACCTCGAACCTGCCGCTACGGGGCGGCAAGGGCTGGCTGTACGAGGGTGGCATCCGGGAACCGATGATCGTCCGCTGGCCGGCCGTCGCGGCCGCTGGCGGCCTGACCGCGGCGCCGGTCATCAGCACGGACTTCTACCCGACCCTGCTGGAGGCGGCGGGCATCGACCTTCGGCCCGGGATCGAGATCGACGGCAGGAGCTTCCTCGACGTGTTGCGTGGTGGAGAGGTGGGCGAAGCCCGCGTCGCGGAGGCTGCGGAACGGGATCTGTTCTGGCACTACCCGCACTACGCCAACCAGGGCGGTTTCCCGGGCGGCGCGATCTCACGCGGCCGGTACAAACTGATCGAGCGCTACGAGGACGGCCAGGTCCACCTCTATGACCTCGAAGCCGACATCGGCGAACGGAACGACCTGGCCGCCGAGGAACCCGAGCGGGTCGCTGAGATGCGAGCGCGGCTCCACGCCTGGTACGGCCAGGTCGGCGCCGAGTTCCTGAGTGCCCTGCCGGACGGCCCGGAACCCTGGCAGCTACCGGTGCGATCGCCGAGCAGCCCGTAGCGGCTGGCACAGCCCCGGTTCGATGCGGGCGGTAGGCTTTGGCCGATGAGCACCAGGGGCAGGGTCTGGAACCTGGCGGCGTCGACGATGGTCGCCTTTGCCTGCACGGGTCCGGTCGACGACGGCGGATCCGGAGAGCTGCCCGCGGAACCGCCGAACATCGTCTTCCTCCTGGTCGACGACCTCGGCGCCATGGACGTGGGTGCCTTCAATCCGGACACCTTCTACGAGACGCCGAACATCGACCGTCTGGCGGCGGGCGGGGTTCGCTTTCTGCGCGGTTACGCCGCGAATCCGGTGTGTAGCCCGACCCGGTTCAGCATCATGGCGGGGCGCTACCCGACCCGGGTGGGCGCCACGAACTGGTTTTCCGGCCGCCAGGAAGAGACGTTCGCTCCCGCGCAGCTCAACGACTGGATGCCGGTCGAGGAGTACACGCTTGCCGAGGCCCTGCGCGACGGGGGGTACAGCACCGCGTTTCTGGGCAAGTGGCACCTCGGGCCGACGGAGGAATTCTGGCCGGAGGCACAGGGTTTCGACGTGAACGTCGGCGGCTACGTTCGGGGGAGGCCCAGTAGCTACTTCTCGCCCTACGCGAACCCGAGGCTCGAGGACGGGCCCGAGGGCGAGTACCTCACCGAACGCCTGACCGACGAGGCGCTTGCCCTGCTCGATGGCTACGCGGCGGACGAGGAAGGCAGGCCCTTCCTGCTCTACCTCTCGTACTACACCGTCCACACGCCGCTGCAGGCGCCGGCCGACCTGATCGCGAAGTACGCGGCGAAGGCGGGCGTCGAAGTGGGGGCGCCGGCCGATCCCGACAACCTGGGGTTCGAGGAGCAGATCTGGCCTCGCGACGAGCCGCGCCGCGTGCAGGAGGTCCAGAACCATCCCGTCTACGCGGCGATGGTGGAGAGCCTGGATACGAGCGTCGGTCGCATCCTCGACCGCCTCGACGCTCTGGACCTGGCCGAGAACACGATCGTCGTCTTCTTCTCGGACAACGGTGGCCTGGCTACCTCCGAGATGTTGCCGACTTCGAACCTGCCGCTCCGTGGGGGGAAGGGCTGGCTGTACGAGGGTGGCATTCGTGAGCCGATGATCGTCCGGTGGCCGGCCGTGGCGCCGGTGGGCAGTGTGACGGAGGCGCCTGTCATCAGCACGGACTTCTATCCGACCCTGCTCGAAGCTGCAGGGATCGACCCGTCTCCCGAGGTCGAGATCGACGGCGTGAGCTTCCTCGACGTGCTGCGCGGCGGCGAGGCGAGTGAAGAGGCAGCCGCCGCAGCCGCGGTTCGTGACCTGTTCTGGCACTACCCTCACTACAGCCACCAGGGTGGCTTTCCCGGCGGCGGGATAGCTCGCGGCCGCTACAAGCTGCTCGAGCGCTACGAGGACGGCCAGGTCCATCTCTATGACCTGGAAGCCGACGAGGGCGAACGGAACGATCTGGCTGCCGAGCAGCCCGACCGCGTCGCAGAGATGCGAGCCCGACTGCACGCCTGGTACGAGGAGGTCGGGGCCAGATTCCTGAGTGCCCTTCCCGACGGTCCGGAACCCTGGCGGCCGCCCGTGGAGGTTGGGGACGGAGTTTGAGCCGGACCTACACGCCTCCGGGCCACCATCGCACTGTTGAGGCCTTTCGGGAGCACCTGCGGAGCGTCGACCCGGCGTTCGACTGCGGGGAGGAGCTGCTCGGTCCGGAGGGGCCGTTGGCAAAGCCGTTCACCGTGTTCGGCCGCGAGGCCGGCAACCGGTTCGCGATCCACCCGATGGAGGGTTGGGACGGGAACCGGGACGGCAGCCCGAGCGACCTGACTCGCCGGCGCTGGCGGCGGTTCGGGCTGAGCGGTGCGAAGCTGATCTGGGGCGGCGAGGCGGTGGCCGTGGTGCCGGAGGGGCGCGCGAACCCGAACCAGCTCTTCATCGACGGCAATCGGCTGGACGGCTGCGTCTCCTGGCTGGAGGCGCTTCACCGCGAGGTCCTGGCGGGGCACGAGGAGAGTGGAGTAGGCGGCGGCTGGCCCGTCATCGGCCTGCAGTTGACTCACTCGGGGCGACTGTCGCGGCCCGATCCGCCGCCTGCGCTTCCGCGGCCGCTTCGAGCGCAGGTTCATCCGGTGCTGGACGCACGGCTCGGCGAGGCCGCGAACCGTCCACTCGTCAGCGACGAGCAGTTGGAGGAGGTCGCCGGCGCCTATGTGCGCGCCGCGCGCTGCGCCGGGCGAGCCGGCTACGACTTCGTCGACATCAAGTGCTGCCACGGCTATCTGCTGCACGAGTTGCTGGGCGCGCACACCCGACCGGGTCCCTACGGCGGATCGTTCGAGAACCGGGTGCGGCTGCCGCTTCGGATCATCGCCGCGGTGCAGGCTGCGTGTCCCAATCTCGGCATCGGCGTTCGCCTGTCGATCGGCGATGTGGCGCCTTTTGGCGCCGGTGGGGATGGGATCGGCGTGCCGGAAGTCGAGGGCCCGAAACCGGCGGACCTCGGCTTCGGGCTCAACCCGTCGGACGTCGCCGTTCCCGAACCCACCTGCGCCGAGGCGATTCGCTACATTCGGTCGCTGATCGAGGCCGGAGTCGAAGTGGTCAACGTGACGATGGGTTCGCCCTACAGCTGCCCCCACCTGTCACGGCCGTTCACGTATCCCGCGTCGGACAGCTACCTGCCGCCGGAGGATCCGCTGCGCTCGGTGCTGCGTCAACTCGCCGCCGTGCGCACGGTGCGCGCGGCGTTCCCGCGACTCCCGCTGGTGGGGACGGGCTACAGCTACCTGCAGGAGTGGCTGCCCTGGGTCGCCGAGGCGGAGGTCGGGGCCGGCTACGTCGACTTCGTCGGCCTTGGCCGGATGGTCCTGGCCTACCCGCGCCTGCCGGCCGACGTCCTGGCGGGGAGGCCGTTCGAGCGCCGACGGATCTGCCGGACGTTCAGCGACTGCACGACGGGGCCGCGCAACAACATGGTCAGCGGCTGCTACCCACTGGACGAGCGCTACCGGCAGACCCCCGAGTTCGCCCGGATCAGGGAGATCAAGAAGGCGGCCGCGTTGTGAGCGCGGCCTTCCAGGGACCCTCCGGCGGTGTGGCACCGCTGCCCAGGCTGTGTTTCGCCGCGCTCCATGTCGTCGTTCGCGACGGCTATGCCCAGGCCGGCCACTCGCTCGAGCAGCCCGGATCGGCACAAGAGATCGAACACTGGATCAACTGGAAGGCGACGGCCGGCCTGCGCCGCTACGTCGACTCGCTCGGCTTCGGCGTCGCCGAGGCGATGGATACGGCCCAGCGGTTCGAGATCGGCTGGCCCAGCGCGCGGCGGCTGATCGAACTCTGCGCGTCGCTCGAACTCCGCAACGGCTTCGTCGCCGGGGCCGGCAGCGACCAGTTCGACGCGATCGGCAGCAACGCGCAACTGATCGACGCGGTGGCGGAGCAGGCGGAGTTCATCGGTCAGCAGGGCGGCGTGCCGGTGCTGTTGCCGATGCCGCGGCTGACGGCCACCGGCGCCTCCGAGAGGGAGTACGTCGACGTCTACGGCGCGATCATCGACCAACTCGAGGGTCCGCTGTTCCTGCACTGGCTGGGCGAGATGTTCCACCCGGCAATGCGCGGGTACTTTCCAGGCAACAGCCTGGAGCGCATCCTCGCCCGCCATGCCGACAAGGTGCGTGGGGTCAAGTTGTCGCTCCTGGACGAGGAGTACGAGGTGCTGCTCCGGCGGCGAATCGCCATGCGCGGCCAGATCGTGCTGACGGGCGATGACGTCCACTTCGCACGGCTGCTGGAAGGGCAGCCGCCGGCCAGGGGTTCCAGAGTCGGCGGCACGTTCGAACTGAAAGGCCGCAGAGTGGCCATGGGCGACTTCAGCCACGCTCTGCTCGGCGCCTTCGACGCGGTAGCCGAGCCGGCGGCCGCGGCCCTTCGCGCACTCGGCGACGGGGACGTCGAGCGCTATCGCGGGCTGATGGGCCCGGCCGAAGAACTCGCCCGGTTCATCTTCCAGCCGCCGACGCGTCACTACAAGGCGGGACTCGCCTACCACGCGTGGCTGCGCGGGCTGCAGGACAACCCGATGCTGGTCAACCGCGAGGATCTGGCTCGGGACGAGGCGTACTACCGTGGCGTCGCGTCTCTAGCCCGGCGCGCGGGCACGTTGGGCGATGACTGACCGGCGGCTTCCGCGGATTGGCGCCACGTCCCTGGCTCTGGCGCTGCTGCTCTGCGCCGATGCCGCGACAGCCCAGCAGACCGGACGCATCGAGGGGACGGTGACGCTGCGCGGCGCCGCCTCGCCCGACGGCATCGGCATTCTGGCCGAGACCGGCGCCGTGCCCCGGCCAAGGTCGACGGTCACCGACGCGTCCGGCTACTACGCGCTGCCGCGGCTCTACCCGGGCCTCTATCGGGTCACGTTCACGACCCCGGCGGGAGCGAGCCGCACGGTCGAGGCCCGGGTGTTGCTCGGCCAGACGACGACGCTGAACCTGGAGTTCGAGGCCGCCGCCGCTGTCAGCGAGGAACTCGTCGTCATCGGAGAACGGGTCGCCGTTCGCGGCCGCGCCGCCGTAGCCAGCGCCATCGACGGCGAGGCGGTGCGCGACATGCCGCTCGGTCCGGACTATCGCAGCCTCGTTCGGCTGGCTCCGGGCGTTCAGGTGACCCAGGACGGCGTACGTGGACCGGCCAGCGGTGGCAGTGGTCAGGACAACGTGTACCGTTTCGATGGCGTCGACGTGTCGCTGCCGATGTTCGGCACGCTGTCGGCCGAGCTCTCGAGCCATGACGTCGACCAGGTGACCTTCGAGCGTGCCGGCGCCGCTGCGGTTGGCTTCAACCGCAGCGGCGGATTCACGATGGACTCGACGGCGAGATCGGGTACGAACGCCTTCGCGGGCAGTGTCGAGTACACGGTGGAGCCGCCAGATCTCCTGGCGGAACCGGAGACGGTCCTGGAATCCGTGGCCGGGCACGACACGGACCGCCAGCGGGCCGTTGCAACCTTCGGCGGCCCGATCGTTCCGTCGCGGCTCTTCTTCTTCGCTTCCGTTTTCCGGCCTACGGAAGAGCGGACGAATGTGGCCACGGCCTACGGGCCGGTCAAGGACTACGAGAGCACGCGCCGCGAGTTCTACGGCAGGCTGACGAACGCTCCGTCGGACCAGGTGCTGCTCAACGCCGGTTACCGTTCCTCGGGGCGCGAGCAGAACGGCGTCTCGGTCGGACCGTACGAAGCCGATTCGGTATCGCTCGGCGGCAGGGCGGACCAGCGGGTGGCGAACGTCGACGCCGTCTGGCAGACACGCTCGGGAGCCCTCTCGTTCCGGTTCAGCGACTACGAACTCGAGGGCTCGTCCCGGCCCGACGTGATGCTGGCCGTTCAGCCGGCGCTCGACGACGCGCTGGACGTGGAGAATCTGGACCGGATGGGTTACTTCAGCGTTCCCGAGTACGTGGACGGCGCGGAGGCCTACAACGCCGCGGTCAGGCCCCTGGTGGAACGCTACGGCTACGCGGACGAGCACGGCGCGCGCCGGGGGGGCGGTGGCGTCGGCGCGCATCCTTTGATCAACGACCAGGCGTTCTACCGGCGGAGCTTCGAACTGTCGTTCGATCACGAGTTCGACTGGGGCGCCATAGGTCACGACCTCCACTTCGGGTTGCGGGCCGCCGAGGCGCGCGAGACGCTGAGCCGTGAATCGAACGGTTGGGGCGCCATCGAGGCGCCGGGGGGAGTCGACCTGGCCGAGGACGGAACGTCGGTCTTCTACGTCGCTACGGTGCAGCAGATGAGCCTCCGGCGCCCGGACGGCACGGTGGTTTCGCCGATTGACTCCTTCACGGAGACGACGTCCCTGGAGGTCCACGATCGCCTGACCACCGGCGACTTCACCTTCGACGCCGGTGTGCTGCTGAGCCAGGACGTCCTCTACGGACAGGGTCTACGAGTGGCGCCGGGGACGGTGTCTGGCTTCGCCCTGGCGCCGGGCGCGAAGTACCGGATGTACACGATCGACTGGCGGGACATGATTCAGCCTCGTCTCGGTGTCACCTGGTCCTACCGGGCGGAGGGTACGGTCTTCGCGAACTACGCCCGCTACCACCCTGAAGCGACCTCGCTGGCGCGCGCGGCCTCGTGGGATCGGAACACCCGCGCCAGCCTCCGCGTACTGTTCGACGAGGGCGGCCGGATCATCTCCCACGAGCCGCATCCGGGATCTTCCGGCAAGGTGTTCCAGGACGGCATGAAGCCCCGCCGCATCGACGAGTGGACGCTCGGCGCGATCCGGACGTTGTCGCGGGGAGTGGCGCTCAGCGCTCACCTGCGCCGCCGGGAGGGCGGGCACTTCTGGGAGGACACCTGGAACGGATCCAGGGGTTACGACAGTGCCCCCGCCCACATCGCCGCCCGCGGTCTCTACGTGCCGGGTCTCGACGCCGTTCGAGCGGAGATCGGCGGTTCGAGCTACGTGATCGCCGAACTCGACGACGCGTACACGGAGTACTCGGAGGCTGCGGTGGAACTGGTGTGGCGGGGTGCGCGTGGCTATCTGAATGCCTCCTACGTGCGGAGCCGCTATACCGGTAACTTCGATCAGGACAACACGAGCTGGAACAACGACGCCAACCTGTTCATCGGTTCGTCCAACCTCGCCGACGGCTTTGGCCGTCAGGTGTGGGACAACAAGGACGGGACGCTGCGCGGGGACCGGCCGCATCTCGCCAAGGTGTTCGGCCGTCTCGACCTGCCGTGGCGGGCGAGCGTCGGCGCCTTCGTCTTCTTCCAGTCCGGCCAGCCGTGGGAAGCGTGGGATTCGGTTGCGTACGGACTGCCTTCCTACTTCTCGTCGACCAATCGTTACGCGGAGCAGGCCGGCAGCCGGCGCAGTCCGAGCCACTGGCAACTGGACCTGGGCTACACGCAGCACTTCCTCCTGCGGCCGGACCTGGGCGCCCGGCTGCGTGTCGATCTCTTCAACCTGTTCGACCGCCAGACCGGCTACAACATGAACCCGTTCCGGCGCGACACCGCCTTCGGAGAACCGCGCGACCGCTTCGATCCGCGCCGCGTGCAGATCTCCCTGGGCGTCGAGTTCTGAACCGTGCCTCGTAACGTCGCGGATGTTCCTTCGGCCGGCGTCGGCCGGGCCGAGATCACGGTCCGCGATGCGCGACGGCTGGCGCTGGCGCGGGCGGGGCTCCTGAATCCCGAGTGGACCGGTTTGCCGCGCGCTGCTTCGGGCCGCGGCGTGCGCGCCCGCCGGGCGCTTCACGCGCTGATCGGGCGCTTCGGATACCTCCAGCTCGACACGATCTCGATCGCCGGGGCCCGCACTCACGCCCTCGTGCCGTTGTCTCGCTGGCCCGGAATAGACCGGAATCTGCCGGAGGAACTCCTGCAGCCGGGCGAGCCGATCTTCGAGTACTGGGGTCACGAGGCGAGCTGGATCCCGATCGATCTGTATCCGGCATTCGGCTTCCGCCGGAAGGAGTATCGAAGCGGCAGAACCTGGCACAGCAAGGGGATACGCGAGCACCCGGAGGTGGCGAAGGCGATCCTCCGCCGGGTCGAGTCCGAGGGGTCGATGCGGTCCCTGGACCTGACCGGGCCGATGCTGGGCGAGATGTGGCGCTCGAAGCGGGAGCGGTGGGTCGCGTACTCGCTGTGGTCCACCGGGGAGCTGGCGATCCGGTCGCGCCGGAACTTCCAGCGGACCTTCGACCTTCCCGAACGGGTGATTCCCGAGCGGTGGCGGAGCGAGGACTGGAGCCTGGAGGACGGGATTCGGACGTTGATCCTGCGCGCTCTTGAGGGTCACGGTTGGGCGACGATCGGCACCTTGGCCGACACCTGGCGGCTCAAGAACCTGCGGCCCCAGATCAGGACCGCGCTGGAGGATCTGGCCGCGGCGGGGGAGGCGACCCCGTGCGACGCGATTGCGGCCGACGGCAAGAGGCGGTCGGGATGGGTACGCTCCGCCGACCTGGACCTCGCGGCGCGGTTGCGGCGGGTGCGCCCCGCGCCGGACCGCGGTGTGCTGCTCTCGCCGTTCGACCCGGTCCTCTGGCGCCGGCCGCGGGTGGCGCATCTGTTCGGCTTCGACCAGATCCTGGAGATCTTCAAGCCGGCCTCGAAGCGGCGCTACGGCTACTACTGCATGCCGGTGTTGGGGGGCGACCGGCTGGTGGCGCGCTACGACCTGAAGGCGCACCGGCGCCCGGGTCGTTTGGAAGTGCTGTCGTTGCACTACGAAGCGGACGGTCCCAAGGCGTCGGCCGCCGACCGGGCAGCCGCGGAGAGCGCATTGGCGAGATTCGCCGACGCGGTTGAGCTCGCTGTTTCGGACTAGGCTCTGTTGCGCGATGGTGAACGGCAGACTCTCCAACGCATTCCCAGGCCTCCTCGTCGTCACTGCGTTCGCGTTCGCGGGTTGCGGAGGCCCCGGCGGCGACGCGCCCGGCGATGAAGCCGGAGCGCGGCCGCAGATCGCCCTGGTCATGAAGTCCCTGGCCAACGAGTTCTTCGAGACGATGGCCGAGGGCGCCCGCGCGCACCACGAGGCCAACGCGGGTGCCTACGATCTCGTTGTCAACGGCATCCGGAACGAGAGCGACCTGGCCCAGCAGGTCGCTCTGGTCGAACAGATGGTGGCCTCCGGCAGCGACGCGATCGTCATCGCTCCGGCGGACTCGAAGGCACTGGCGCCGGCCCTCGCGCGCGCCCAGGCCGCCGGTGTGGTGGTCGTCAACATCGACAACCGCCTGGACCTGGAGGTGGCGGCTGAGGCGGGGCTTGACGCGCCCTTCGTCGGCCCGGACAACCGCGACGGTGCTCGGCGAGTCGGCGAGGTGCTGGCGGAACGGCTTGCGCCGGGCGATCGGGTGGCGATCGTCGGCGGCATCCCGACGGCGTTCAACGCCCAGCAGCGGAGGGCAGGTTTCGAGGACGCGATGAACGCGGCCGGCGCCGAGATCGTCGGCGTCCAGAGCGGTGGCTGGGAGCAGGCTCAGGCGAACACGGTGGCGGCGGCGATGCTGCGCGAGCACCCGGCTCTTCGGGCCCTGTTGTGCGCGAACGACAACATGGCTCTCGGGGCGCTGGCGGCGCGCCGGCAGAGCGGCCGCGACGACGTGCTGATCGTCGGCTTCGACAACATCGACGCGGTCGCCGCACTGGTCGCCCAGGGCGAGATCCTCGCCACTGCCGACCAGCACGCCGACCGGCTCGCCGTCTTCGGGATCGAAGCCGCGCTTGAGATTCTGAGCGGCGGTGAAGCCGGTGACCGTCAGACGCCGGTGGACGTCGTCACGGCGCCCGACTAGCGAGAGCGCCCCCCGTCAGGGGAGCTTCGTCACGATGGCCTGGCCCGTGGGCAGGGCGAGCGGGGCTTCGGGCCGGCCGGAGAAGAACTCGTCGACGGCGTCCTTCTCGCCGCGAGCGGCGGGGAAGCCGTAGTCGTCGAAGACCACGATCCCGCCAGCGGAGAGGCGGGGATAGAAGTACTCTAGGCAGTCGAGCGTCGAACGGTAGAGATCGACGTCCACGTGGACGAAGGCGAAACGGGCGTCCTCGAGGCCGTCGAAGGTCGACGGAATCCAGCCCCGGTGGATTCTGAGGGGCCCCGAGAAGCCGTCGAGAAGGGCCTCGACGGCCTGGACGGACGTCGCCTTGAAGACGCCCTGTTCCAGATCAGGGTCCCTCTCGGGATCGGGCGCCGGGAGCCCCTCGAAGCTGTCGAAGAGATGGAGGCTCCTCTGGTGTCCTACCAGGACTCTCGAGAGAAGAAGCGCCGTGCCTCCTCGGTACACGCCGCACTCGGCGAAATCGCCGTCGACGGAAAGAGCCTGGTTGGCGAGACGGTAGAGGATCTGGCAGCGGTCGCCTGAAACCACCGTGTATGGCTCGACGCCGTCGTACGCCTGCCGAAAGTCGGGCTCGCCGCGCCAGGGCGCCCAGACCGGCGACGGCGATCGCCACTCACGGTAGAAGCGCTTGTCCGCGTTGTGGACGGCGTGAGCGTCCCGCCTGGAGCGGGGAAAGATCTCGAAGTCGTATCCGAACCGGTGCAGCGCGGCCTTCGTCAGCCGGTACACGACGGCCTTCGAACCGCCGCGGACCCTGCGAACGAGAGAGAGCATCGGAGCCAGCCGCGACTGTATCCTCGTCCCGATGCTCGCCGGG
>JAPOVF010000313.1:0-3397 GCA_026708285.1 Acidobacteriota bacterium | reverse complement strand
TTCGGCCGCTGGGTGTTCGCCGTCGGCGGCAACCGGACGGCGCTCCATCGCTGCGGTGTCCGGCCCGCGCGCGTGCAGTTCGCGGTGTTCACGCTCGCCGGGTTGCTGGCGGCGGCCGCCGGACTCTGCCAGGTCGGCTATCTGCAGTCCGCCGATCCGAACGCTGCGATCGGCATGGAGTTGTCGGCGATCGCCGCGGTGGTCATCGGCGGCACGTCGCTCCTCGGCGGCCGCGGCTCAGTGACGGGTACGCTGCTCGGCGTGCTGGTGATCGCGGTGCTTCAGACCGGGCTAGCCCAGGCCGGCGCCACCGAGCCGACGAAGCGGATCATCACCGGCGCGGCGATCCTGCTGGCGGTGGCGACGGACGTCTGGCGGCGGCGACGAAGCACGGCCAGCGTTTCCTGACACCGGCTATTCTCCCGCTCGTTGTCCCGAAACTCCGCAACCCGAGAGGAATCCGCCATGAGGAACCGACTGGCCATCCCGATGCAGGTGCTGTCCTTCGCGGCGTTCGCCGCGGCTATCCCCGCCGTCGCACAGGAGCGCGCGATCGAGTTTCCCGACGTCGACGGCTACCGCACCTTCAGCGTCGATCTGCACACCCACTCCGTGTTCTCCGACGGCATGGTGTGGCCGATCATCCGGATGCAGGAGTCCGAGCGGGACGGCCTCACGCTGATTGCGGTGACCGAGCACCTGGAGTACCAGCCCTGGCAGAAGGACATCCCGCATCCGGACCGGAACCGGTCCTACGTCGTCGCCAGCGAGTACGTCGAGGAGTCCGGATCCGAGGTGATCGTGGTCAACGGCGCCGAGATCACCCGCAGCATGCCGCCGGGCCACGTCAACGCCGTGTTCATCTCGGATGCGAACGCTCTTCTCGTGGAGATCGGCGACGTGGACTACTTGACCCGGCTTCGGCCGTCCACGGCCGAGGAGCAGGCAGCGAGCGAGCGGGAGGCGCAGCAGGCGATCGAGGCGGCCAACGGGCAGAACGCGTTCGTCTTCTGGAACCACCCAAACTGGCCGCGGCAGCGGCCCGACGGCGTGGCGAAGCTGACCGACATGCATCGGGATCTCATCGCCGACGGGCTGCTCCACGGCATCGAGGTGGCGAACGGGCACTACTACTCGGCGGAGTCGCTGCAGATCGCGCTCGACAACGACCTGGCGATTCTGGGCGTTTCGGATGTCCACTACCTGATCGATTGGGACTACATGCCCCAAGAGGGCGGCCACCGCACGGTGACGCTGGTGTTCGCGGAAGAGCGGAGCGCGGAGTCGATCAAGGAGGCATTGCACGCGAACCGCACCGTCGCCTGGCTGGGCAACTGGCTGATCGGCCGCGAAGACGCCCTGATGCCGCTGCTCGAGGCTTCGCTCCTGTTGACGAAGGTGGAACGCAGCCAGGGCGACGAACTGATCGATATCAGGCTCTCCAACGTCTCGGACGCCGCCTTCGATCTCCGCGTCGTGAGCGGCCACCGGTTCAACGGCCCCCCGTCGACCATGCGGGTCCAGCCGCACAGCGACCTGGATCTGGCGATCAGCGGCGAGGCGCGCTCGAGCTTTGAGATCGCCTTCGAGGTCCTGAACGCGGTCACGGCGCCGGAGACGCACCCGACCCTGCGACTGGAGGTGGAAGTAGCACCGGCGAGTCCGGCCGAATGAAGGAACCCGCAAGCGGAGCAGGTCTCGCACTCTGCTGGGTCCTGGCAGCCGCGATGCCGGCTCCGCCGGTCGCTGCGCAGAACCGGGTCATCGAGTTCCCGGAGGTGGACGGCTACCAGACGCTCGCCGTCGACCTGCACACGCACTCCGTCTTCTCGGACGGTTGGGTATGGCCCGTCATCCGCGTTCAGGAGTCCGAGCGGGACGGCGTCGCCCTGTTCGCCGTTAGCGAGCACCTGGAGTTCCAGCCCCATGCGGCCGATATCCCCCACCCGGACCGGAACCGTTCCTTCGCGGTGGCCGCTGAGTGGGCCGGCTCGACGGACTCCGACGTGATCGTCGTCAACGGCGCGGAGATCTCACGCGACATGCCCCCTGGCCACGTGAACGCGGTGTTCCTGAGCGACGCCAACGCCCTGTTGATGGACGACGTGATGGAGGTGTTCAGGGAGGCCAACCGGCAGGGCGCGTTCGTGTTCTGGAATCACCCCAACTGGATACCGCAACGGCCCGACGGCGTGGCGCGCCTCATGGACATACACAAGGAGTTGATCGCGAGCGGCCTGCTGCACGGGATCGAGGTGGCGAACGCGCTTACCTACTCGGCGGAAGCGCTTCAGATCGCCCTCGACCACGACCTGGCCATTCTCGGCGTGAGCGACATTCACGGCCTGATCGACTGGGACTACGACGTGCATGGCGGGGGGCACCGGACGGTGACGCTGGTGCTGGCCGCGGAGCGGACCGCCGAGTCGATCCGGGAGGCGCTCGACGCGAACAGAACGGCGGCATGGAAGGACGGGGAGTTGATCGGGCGGGAGGATGTCCTGGTGCCCCTGCTCGAGGCGTCCGTGAAGGTAGCGGAGGTCGGGGTTCGTCGGGGCAGTGTGCTGACCGTGAGGCTCGTGAACCGCTCCGGCGCGTCGTTCGAGCTTCTGAGCGTGGGTCCGCAGCGTTTCTACGATCGCGCTGCCGTCGTCAACGTGCCGCCGCATGGAGAGGTGGAACTCAGCGTGACCGGGGAGAACGTCTCCGACTTCGAACTGTCCTTCGCTGTGCTCAACGCCATCGTTGCGCCCGAAACGCATCCGACACTGCAGCTCGCGGTCGAGGTTCCCAAGTAGGTGCTTCAGTCACGCTCGCCGCGCCGCTGACGCTCGACGATCCTGCGCACGGAGTCCAGATCGGGTTCCCAGTACCTCGCCTGCTCCTCGAGCGGCGGTTCGAACAGCGGCCGGGCTACCCGGAAGCCGAGGAAACGGGCGTTCGTGTGGTACCAGACGCTCTGGGGGATCTGAGGGTCCATCCGCTTCCACGAGAGCTGGGAGCCGCGACGGGCGGCGCAGCGGAGGTCGGCGGGTTCGTCCTGCCAGGAGCCGCCGCGGACGCTGCGCGGATACTCCCGTTCCGGCCAGGCGATCGGGCCGGCGAGAGGATCGGCTCCGCCGAGCTCCGTGTAGTCCGCGTAGGCGTCGAGGGTCCATTCGGCCACGTTGCCGTGCAGGTCGAAGAGGCCCCAGGCGTTCGGCTCGAGTCGGCCGACCTCGTGGTAGCGGCGGTCGCTGTTGCCGGCGTGCCAGGCGAAGCGGTCGATCGCGGTCGCGTCGTCGCCGAACGACCACGCGGTCGCGGTTCCGGCGCGGCATGCGTACTCCCACTCCGCTTCGCTCGGCAGCCGGTAGAAGCGGCCGGTCTTCATCGACAGCCACTTCGTGAACTGGCG
>JAPOVF010000023.1 GCA_026708285.1 Acidobacteriota bacterium | reverse complement strand
GATCCGCTATCTGGTCCAGGGCACGCTCTACCCGGACGTGATCGAGTCGGTCTCCGCCTTCGGACCGTCGGCGATGATCAAGAGCCACCACAACGTCGGCGGTCTGCCGGAGCGGCTGGGTTTCGAACTGATCGAGCCGCTCCGCTATCTGTTCAAGGACGAGGTCCGCAAGCTGGGCCGGGAACTCGGCCTGGGTTCGGAGTTCGTGGGCCGGCATCCGTTCCCCGGTCCGGGTCTCGGCGTCCGGATCCTGGGCGACGTGACCGCCGATCGAGTGGCTGTTCTGCAGGAGGCGGACGCCATCTTCATCGACGAGCTGCGGGCGGCCGGGCTCTACGACCGGGTGAGTCAGGCCTTGGCGGTGCTGCTGCCGGTGCAGAGCGTCGGCGTGATGGGCGACGGTCGCAGCTACGAGAACGTGGTCGCGCTGCGGTCGGTCGAGACCGAGGACTTCATGACGGCGGACTGGAGCCAGTTGCCCCACGAGTTCCTGGGCCGCGTCGCGGGTCGGATCGTGAACGAGGTCGCCGGTGTGAACCGCGTGGTCTACGACCTGACGAGCAAGCCGCCCGGCACGATCGAGTGGGAGTGAAGCCGACCGGCGGCTGAGGGGCCGCTCGGGTGCGGCGCCTGCTTCACTCGTCCACGATCGGCGCGATCCGGCGGGGGTTCTTGCGCAGAATCGTGGCGAGCCGCGCCTCCAGGCGGTCCTGCTGTAGCGAGACACCCTCGCCGCCGCCCGGTGCGGCGGGAAGCCAGCCGCCTGCGATCATGCCGTGGCCGCCGCCCCGGCCCCGTCGCCCGACAAGCCGTCGCATGACCCGGGAGGCCTCGGCGCGGGGGTTCGTCGTGCGGATCGAACAGTAGATCCGGTCCTCGTAGAGGCCGCTGCACAGCGACCAGGTCCGCCCCTCCATGCGCAGCAGGAGATCGGCGATCTCGGGCACGATGTCGGGTTGGGCGACCGCCCCAAGCCGGCTCATGACCACGGTGTCCACGCCGCGAAGGTTGGCCAGGGCCTCACGCAGCGTCTCGAAGTAGTTGAGCGGCAGCCTTGGATTCTGGATCCGCCCCAGGAGGCGCGGGAGGGCACGAGCGTTGAAGTGATCGTGGATCAACCGGTCCGCCTCGTCCGCCCCGCGGGAGAAGTCGAGGGTCTCGCTTCGTATCGCGTAGACGATCGCGGTCGCCTCGCGGCGGGTGGCCGGAATCCCGGCAGCGAGCAGATACTCGGCAACGATCGTGGCGGCGGCCGCGTAGTTGTTGCGCAGGTCGTGGAAGGGCGACTCGGAAGTTCGTGGGCGGCGCGGGTGGTGGTCGATGACCACCTCGGGTGCCAGGTCGTCCGGCAGCGGGCTGTTGCCGGTCGCCGGCTGGCAGTCGACGAGAGCCACGTAACGGTAGCTCTCGGGATCGAGCCGCCTTGCCTGGCTTAACTGCATCCCCAGCGAGCGGACCATCTCCTGGTTCTCGGCCCGACCGATGATGCCCCGATAGGCCGCCGTGACGTGGCGCCCGAACCCGGAACGGAGGACCTTCGCGAGGACGGTCGCCGCAGTCAGGGCGTCCGGATCCGGGTTGTCGTGCGTCAGGATGAGCCAGCGCCCCCGCGGATCGGTGCGTTCAACGTGGCTCTGGAACGCGGCGAAGCGGTTGCGGGCCAGCTCGCTCAGCATCCCGTGCATGGTAACGGGCGTAGGATGCCCGTTGATGATCTCGGAACTGTTCCGTATCGGTCCGCTTTCGGTGTCGCCCTTCGGCGTGATGCTCGTCGCCGCGCTGTTCGTGGGCAACCTGCAGTTGCGCTGGGGTCTCCGGCAGGTGGGTTCGAGCGCCGCGCGTGCGGCCGACGACGCGGCCGCGATTCTGCTTGCGGCCGCCCTCGGCGGCATCGTCGGCGGCAAGGCGTACTACGCGCTGCTCTACGGCGACTGGCATCTGCTCTACAGCCGAGCCGGTCTGGTCTGGTACGGCGGCTTCCTGGTGGGCGCGGCGGCGGTGCTGTTCGTCATTCGTCGTCGCCGGATGCCGGCCTGGCGGACCGCCGACGCCGCGGCGCCGGCGCTGGCCCTGGGCTACGGCATCGGCCGCATCGGCTGCCTCCTGGTCGGCGACGACTTCGGCGAGCCGACGGACCTTCCCTGGGGCATGACCTTTCCCGAGGGGCCGATCCCCACGACGGCAGGCGCCCTCGAGCGGGAGTTCGGTGTCGATCTTCCCGCCGGCGTGGCGCCGGACACCCTGATCGCGGTGCATCCCACGCAGATCTACGAGACCCTGGCCGCCCTGCTCATCTTCTGGCTTGGTCGAACGCTTCTGGCGCGAGGCGTGCAGCCCGGAGGCGTCGTGCTGCCGGTGATCGGGTTGCTGTCGGTGGAACGCTTCCTGGTCGAGTTCGTGCGTGCCAAGGACGATCGCTTCGTCGGAACGCTGACCCTGGCGCAGTTGATCGCGGCCGCTCTCCTGCTTCTGGTCGCTCTCCTATGGCTACGCCGCCGCCGCGCGTCCTGACGATTGCCGGCTCCGACTCCGGGGGCTGCTCGGGAGTGCCGGCAGACCTGAGGACGTTCGCGGCCTACCGTGTTCATGGGCTGTGCGCTTTGACGGCGGTCACGGCGCAGACGGCGGGCGAGGTGCGGGCTGTCGAACCAGTGGGGGCCCGACTGTTGCTGCGGCAACTGGAAGCGGCTGCCGAGATCGGCCTCGAGGCGATCAAGATCGGCATGCTCGCCGATGCCGGTACGGTCGAGACGGTGGCGGACTGGTTGGAGACGCTGCCGCCGACGCCCGTGGTGCTCGATCCGGTGTTCCGTTCGACATCGGGTGCGGCGCTGCTCAGGGCGGACGCTCTCCCCCTGGTCACGGAGCGGCTGTTGCCGCGAACGCTGCTGGTGACACCGAACCTGTTCGAGGCGGAGAGGCTGAGCGGCATGGCCATCGGGGGGCCGGAAGATGCCCGGGCCGCGGCCCGGCGCATCGAACGGATGGGGCCGGGCGTCCTGATCACGGGTGGGCACGGCTACTCGGCGAAGGCAGGGCCGCCCTCATGCGGCAACGGCAGCGACCTGACCGATCTCCTGTTCGACGGGAATCGATTCGAGGCGTTCGTCCACCCCAGGATCCGGACTCCGTGGCGGCGCGGCACGGGCTGCACGCTGTCGGCGGCCATCGCGGCCGGCCTCGGCTGGCACATGCCGCTCGACCGGGCCGTGCGGCGGGCGGTCGCCTTCGTCGAGAGGGCGCTTAGAGGGTCGTATCCCCTGGGGCGGAAGGGTCGCCACGGGACGCTCGACCCGATGGCGGGGCGTCGGGGCCGCGGCTGAAGCTGCGGTGTACTTGCCGCAGTCCGGGCGGTTGATCGCCTATAATGGGCGGCCGATGGTTCGGTTGTTCCGTCAAGCGCCGGCTTCGCACGCCGCATACCTGATCGCCGGCTTGCTGCTGATCGGTGCGGTCGCGGCAGTCGCCCAGGAGGGGCCCTCCGAGACGCCTCGCGCCGTCTTCGAGGAGTCCGTTCACGTCAAGGTCGTCAACGTCCAGGTCTTCGTCCGGGACAAGGACGGGAATCCCGTGACCGGCCTGACCAGGGACGACTTCATCCTGAGGGAGGACAAGGATCCGGTCACGATCACGAACTTCTACGAGATCGAGGATCGCGTCAAGGTGAGTGACGTGCCGGGCCTGGTGCCGGAAGACCCCGAGATCCGTTTCGTGGATCGGCCGGGACTCGAGAGGCGGCGGCAGATCGTGCCCGAGGACGAACGACTCAATCTCGTGATCTACATCGATCACATGAACATCCGGCCCCAGAACCGGAACCGCGTGTTCCGGTACGTGCGCGAGTTCCTGCGCAAGGACGTGACGCGGGACGACCGGGTCATGCTCCTCAGTTACAACCGCTCGGTGAAGGTCGAGCGGGACTTCACGAGCGATCCGCAAATGATCGCGAACGCGCTCTACGACCTCGAGAAGCACACCGGCGGCAGGACGCAGTGGGACTCGGACCGGGCCGACATCATCCGTGACATCGGCGAGGAGGACCGCTTCTACGAGTACGTCCAGGGCCGCGTCCGGATCTACTCGCAGTCGATTTACAACGACATGCAGTTCACTCTCGACGGGCTGAAGGACACCGTCATCTCGCTGGCCGGGCTGCCCGGCCGCAAGGCCTTCATGTACGTCTCCGACGGTCTGCCGATGAGGGCCGGCGCGGACCTCTGGGAAGCTCTCGATCAACGCGGCCGGGCGGTGGATTCCCTCAGCTACAACCAGAACTCCTACCTGGATTCGCTCCAGTACGACTCGAGCCGGCGCTTCAGTGACCTGGTCGACACCGCGAACGCGAACGAAGTGTCCTTTTACACGATCGTTGCCGCGGGGCCGATGGGCATCAACTCGCGGGACGCCTCGATGCAGGGCATGGCGTTCACCTCGAACATCGACTCGGTGGCCCGCGACAACGTGCACTCGTCGGTCATGTACATGGCCGATGAGACCGGCGGCCAGTACATCGTGAACACGAACAACTTCCGGGACGGTCTGAACCGGATCGCCCTCGACTTCACGAGCTACTACTCGCTCGGCTTCCAGCCCGGTCACGCGGGAACCGGCCGGAAGTACAAGCTGCACGTGGAGTTGACGCCGGAGGCGAAACGCCGGCTCGGGTTGAAGCGGGACCGGTACGTGAGGCATCGCCTGAGCTATCGCGACAAGTCGATCGATACCGAGATGACCGAGGGGACGCTGGCGGCGCTCAAGCTGGGTTACGAGAAGAACGACCTGGACATTTCCCTCGTCAAGAGGGAGGAGATCCGGCGCGAGGAGCAGGGGCTCTATACGGTCCACGTCGATGTACGGGTTCCGATCGGCGAGATGACACTCGTCCCGGTGGGGACGGTCGGGGATCATCTGCTGCGGGCGCGGGTGTGGGTGCAGGCCCTGGCGTCGAACGGCGACATCTCGCCTCCCCAGGTCGAGCCGTTCGAGCTCACGATCCCGCCCGAGGATCTGGAGCGCGCGAAGGAGAGCTACTACACGTACACCCTGCCGTTGATCATGAAGGAGGGCGATCAGCGCCTGACGATCGCGGTGAGGGATGAAGTGGCCGGCCAGACTGCCTTCATCACCCGAACCCTGCGGGTCGGCGCCTGAAGACCACGAAGATCGTCGAGTCGTTGAGCACCCTGAGCGGGTTGGGGGGTGCGCTGGCGCGCTCGGCCGCGGCGTTACTCGAAGCCGAAGTCGACCAACTGCGCTTCGATCTGGCGCAGAACTGGCGTCGTTTTCTGGTGGTCGTTCTGCTGGCGTCACTGGTGTTCGGCATCGTGTTCTGGGCGCTAGGCGCGCTTCTGTTCGCGGCCGGAGCCGGCCTGGCGAATGTGCTGCCGCTCTGGGCGGCCGCGCTGACGGTCGCGCTGGGCCTGCTGGCGCTGGCGCTGATCCTGTTCTGGATCGTCCGTGTTCGGGCGCGCCGTCTGGAGTCGCCCATGGGTACGGTGAAGCGCCGCGTCGGCAGTCACCTGGCGTTCTGGCAGAGCGTTCTACACGAGGCAGCGGAGCGTGCCGAAGCGGATTCGGATCGGACTCCTGACGAGCCGTCGGGAGGCGGATCGTGAGCCGCAGGTCGGAGGCCCGCAGGCGGGCCGCGGTGCTGGCCCGTCGGCGCGACGACACGAGGGAGGCCCTGGAGCAGGTCCGCGGCGCCCTGGGCGATGTGGGCGGGACCGACTTGCGCGGAGCCCGCCCGGGGAAGGCCTGGGTGCTGCCCGTCGCCGCCGGTGCGGGGGGGATCGCGATCGCGTGGTCGCTAAGGCGCTTCAGAAACAGGTGAGGCCCCGGCGGCTGCTGCTCTTCGCAAAGGAGCCTGCGCCTGGTGACGTGAAGACCCGGTTGATCGCTGACGGCGGTCTCAGTGCCGGTCAGGCCGCTTCTCTCCACGCCGCCCTGGTTTCGGACCTGAGCGCGCGATTCGCGGCAGGCCCCTGGGAGCTGGTTCTCATGTGGTCGCTCTCGCGGGGAGACGAACCTCCGAATGACCTGGCGCCCGGTGGGGTACCCTGGCGGCGCCAGCGCGGCGTTGACCTGGGCGAGCGGCTCTACCGAGGGCTCAAGTGGGCGGTTTCCGGCGGGGGATGTGCGGCGGCGGTCGGCAGCGATCACCCGGACCTCGACAGCCAGCGTGTCGAGAACGCGTTCGATCTCCTTGACCGTGGACACGACGCGGTCCTCGGTCCGGCTCGGGACGGGGGCTACTACCTGATCGCCCTGCGGCGCGAGGCTGTACATCGCCGGCTGTTCGATGGACTGGCCTGGAGCACGCCGTCGGTGCTTGCCGAATCCCTGTCGCGTTGCCGCGAGATGGGGCTGGATGTGGCGCTTCTGCCGGAAGAGGCTGATCTCGACACGGTGGACGATCTGGCCCGATTCCGTGACGCTCTGAAGCGCCGGCCCGAATTGCGGTCTCTCTGTCCGCGAACGACCGAGGTCGTCGCATCCTGGTCCCGAAGGGCGCATGCCCCGGAGAGCCGCCCGTGAGAGTCGTCACCAACGACGAAATGCGGTCCATCGAAGCCGCGGCGATCGACGACCTGGGGGTGCCGGCGCTGGTCCTGATGGAGAACGCGGCCCGCGCCACCGCCGACGCCATTGCGGAGTGCTATCCGGAGGCGCGCCGCGTCGCGATCGCGTGTGGCCGGGGCAACAACGGCGGCGACGGTCTCGCCCTGCTGCGAGATCTGACGACCCGGGGATACGACGCGACCGCCTTCATCGCCGGCTCGCTCGACCGGCTCAGCCTCGAGGCGACGCAGCAATTCGTGTCCTGCGAGCAGCTCGGGCTCTCGCCCGCGGCGGTTCCCGAACCCGCCGGTTGCGACGCGGTGGACGCCGAGTTCGACCTCTGGGTCGACGCGCTGCTCGGAACGGGGTTGAACCGTCCGGTTGAAGGACCGGTGGCCCGCTGGGTCGATTGGCTGTGCAACCGCCGGGGCGACGTTCCGCTGGTCTCGGTCGATCTGCCGACCGGGCTCGACGCTTCGACGGCGCTTCCGCCGGGGCCTCATCTGATCGCCGATCTGACCGTGGCTCTCGGCTTTCCCAAGGTGGCGAACGTGCTCGCACCCGCGTCGGACGCCGGCGGCCGCCTTCGGATCGGCGATCTCGGCGTGCCGCTCCCCGAACCGCCGCCAGGGCCGGATGCCCTCTACCAGTCGCGGCGCCGGGATCTGGTGGGTCGTCTCGGAGCCCGCCCGAAGGAAGGGCACAAGGGGTCGTTCGGCCACGTCGTCGTTGCCGGGGGATCGAGCGGCTACAGCGGAGCCGTCGTCCTGGCGGCGCGGGCCGCGGTCCGGGGCGGCGCCGGCCTGGTGACGGCGGCTGTGCCCGAACACCTGGTTGATGTGGTCGACGCCGGTTCGATCGAGTCGATGACCCTGGGTCTGCCCACGGAGGGCGGCGGCTGGTCGCGACACGCCGTGGAGCCGCTGCTGCGGGCCGTCATCGGGCGGGCTTCACCCGGCGCGCTGGCGCTGGGTCCGGGCCTCGGCCTGACGGACGATGCGCGGGTGCTCGCCCGCCAGGTGCTGGCCCGGAGTACTTCGCCCGTCGTGCTCGATGCGGACGGCATCTCCGCTTTCGCCGGCGACGCGCGGGCGTTGCGGGCCCGCGACGCCGATCTGGTGATCACGCCGCATCCGGGCGAACTGGCGCGCCTGCTGGGCGTCGCGACCGATTCCGTCGTCAGTGATCGCTGGGGGCACGCTCGGCGGGCCGCGCGGGAGACCGGAGCGGTGGTCGTCCTCAAGGGCCGTCAGACGCTGATCTCGGACCCCGCCCTCGGTACGTGGGTGAACCCGACGGGCAATCCGGGGATGGCCTCGGGAGGAAGCGGCGACGTGCTGACCGGCGTGATCGCGGCGCTCTTGGCTCAGGGACTGGAACCGCCGTCCGCGGCGAGGATGGGCGTCTACGTCCACGGCCTGGCGGGTGATCTGGCTGCCGCGGCCTGGGGTGAGACGTCGATGGCCGCCTCCGACCTGGTCGACGAACTGGGGCCGGCGTTCAAGTCGCTGTCCGGTTCAGGATGATCGTTCGCTCCGGAAGCGCCGGAGAAACCCGGAGATTCGGGATCGAGCTCGCCGATCGGCTGCGGCCTGACGGCACGGCCCTTCTCTTCGGCGACCTGGGTTCCGGCAAGACGGTGCTGACCCAGGGCATTGCCGAGGGTCTGGGCGTCGATGCGGGGTTCGTCCAGTCGCCGACCTTCACCCTGATTCACGAGTACGACCGCGGCCCGGTGCGGCTGGTCCACGTCGATCTCTACCGACTGCAACCGGAAGAGGTCGAGGGGATCGGGTTGGACGAGGTCCTGGCCGGGGACGGCGTCAAGGTCGTCGAGTGGGCCGACCGCCTGCCGTACCGTGTAGCGGCGACGGAGGTGCGGCTGGAGGTGGGTCGGAAACCGGGAGAGCGCACCATCGAAGTCGCCTGGGACCGTTGTAGAGTGCCGCACCTGAACGAAGGCGGCTGATTCGGCCGCGCACCACCCACGAGGAGCGAGAAGAGAGTCGATGGAAGTTGAACGCGTTGGCGTCGTCGGCTGCGGTCTGATGGGCCGCGGCATCGCGGAGATCTGTTCCCGTGCCGGGATCCCGGTCACGGTCAGGGAGATCAACCAGGAAGTGCTGGATACGGGGCTCGGCGCGGTCCGCTCGTCGCTGGCCAAGAACCTCGAGCGGCGGCGCATCGACGTCGAGGAGCACGACCGGGCGCTCTCGAACCTGAGCGGCACGGTGGACCTTGGGGATCTCGGAGACTCGGACCTGGTCGTCGAGGCCATCGTCGAGGACCTGGAGACGAAGCGTGAGCTGTTCGTCGCGCTTGACGGCATCGTCGGGGACGACACGATCTTCGCGAGCAACACGTCGTCGTTGACGCTGACCCAACTCGCCGCTTCAACGGCGAGGCCGGACCGGTTCGTGGGGCTCCACTTCTTCAACCCGGTGCCGGTGATGCGGCTGGTTGAGGTCGTGCGGACCCTGATGACCTCCGACGAGGCGTACGACGCCTGCTGGAGTCTTGCCGAGCGGGTCGGCAAGACACCGGTCGCGTGCAAGGACAACTCCGGCTTCATCGTCAACCGGTTGCTGGTGCCGTACCTGCTCGATGCGGTCCGCGCCTACGAGAACGGCATCGGCAGCATGGAGGACATCGACACGGCGATGAAGCTCGGCTGCGGCTATCCCATGGGGCCGTTCACACTGTCCGACTTCATCGGGCTGGACACGATGTACTCGGTCGCCAACATCATGTTCGACGAGTACCGGGAGACGCGGTTCGCGTCCCCAACGCTGCTGAAGCAGTTAGTCCAAGCGGGACATCTGGGACGCAAGACCGGCAAGGGGTTCTTTGACTACCGCTGAACCAGCGGAAGCCAGAGCGCAGCTGGTCCTGCCCGAAGGTTCGGTGCAGGCAATCTGCGGCGCCCACGACGAGAACCTGCGGCGAGTCGAGAAGGCGCTCCAGGTCACGCTCGGCGTTCGGGGGTCGGCGGTTCAGATCCGGGGTCCGGCGAAGGCGGTCGGCAAGGCGGAACGCCTGCTCACCGATCTCGGCACCCTGGCCGCGAGCGGCCGGCGTCTGAGCGGTGGTGACCTGGCGACCGCTCTGCGCGTGGTGGCGGAGGAACCGGCGACGTCGCTGGTCGACTTCTTCAGGACCGGGGCGTTGATCCAGGCTTCGCGGCGCCTGGTCGCTCCGCGCAGCCTGAACCAGAAGCGCTACCTCCGCGCTATGCTGGACCACGATCTGGTCATCTCGACCGGGCCGGCGGGCACGGGCAAGACCTACCTGGCGGTGGCAGTGGCCGCTTCCGCGCTCAAGCAGGAGAAGGTGCGGCGCATCGTGCTGGCCCGGCCGGCGGTCGAAGCGGGCGAGAAGCTCGGATTCCTGCCCGGCGATCTGGCGGAAAAGGTCAACCCCTACCTGCGGCCGCTCTACGATGCTCTCTACGACATCATCGGCTTCGACAAGGTCGCGCGGATGATGGAGCGCGAAGTGATCGAAGTGGCTCCGCTCGCCTTCATGCGGGGTCGCTCACTTAACGACAGCTTCATCATCCTCGACGAGGCGCAGAACACGACGCCGGAGCAGATGAAGATGTTCTTGACACGCATCGGCTTCAACTCGAAGGCGGTGGTCAACGGCGACATCACACAGGTCGACCTGCCACCGGGCCAGCAGTCCGGGCTCAAGCACGCCCTCAAGGTGCTTCGGGGCGAGGAAGGCATGGCGTTCGTGCGCTTCGGGCGGTCGGACGTGGTCCGCCATGAACTCGTCCAGCGGATCGTCGGCGCCTATGACCGTTGGGAGGCGCGTTACGGCTCCGGTTCGGACCCGCAGGTGGAGCGGTGAGCGCGTCGGCGAAGACGCCGCGCCGGCGCCGGACCGCACGGCGGAGAGAGGCACGCAGACGGCTGCGGCGGAGCATGATCCGGCGCCACGGCGAACGGCTGACCGTCGCCGGCCTGTGGCACTACGTGCTGGAGCTCGACATCGTGTGGGTCGTGTTCATGGTCCTCGCCGGTGCCTTGATCATGGCCCCGGCCGGCGTCTTCTTCGAGCCGGACCTGAGCGAGGGAGACATCGCGAACCGGGACTACCTCGCGACGCGCGACGTCCTGATTCTCGACGAGGCGACGTCGGAGGAGCTGAAGGAGCGGGCCCGTTCCGATGTCCGGCCGCTCTACGACTTCGACTACGCCCAGGACGCTGAGTTCGAGGGCCGGATCAGGCGGCTGTTCGAGATCGAGCGGGGCTTCGACGAGGTGGCCGACCTGCTGCCGGAGGAGGACATCGCCGCCGAGCGGCTGCTGCGGCTCCGCGAAGGCAGCGATCTGCGCGTGGACGAGAGCCACGCGGACCTCCTTGCCGTCCAGGTCGACGCTCCGGACGAAGGCGCCGAACTGGAGGAACGGCTCATACGGCTGGTCGGACCGTTGCTTCGCAAGGGGATCGTGGAGAACAAGGAGACCCTGCTCCAGAACCTGCCTGAGGGTGTGACCGAACGGAGCCTGCAGACCGGCGAGGAGGCGGTCCAGTTCGACCTCTTCGGCTACCGCGGCTATCCGGAGGAAGTGGAGAGCGATCTGGAAGCGGAGGTCGGGCGTTGGGGCGGCTGGTCCCGGGTCGATCGGGAGCGAATCGTCGACTTCCTGATGGTCAACCTGACGCCGAACGTCTACCTCAACCTGAGCGAAACCCAGGAGCGTCGGAACGCGGCCGCGGAGGCGGTCGGACAAGTGGTCACTCAGATCCGGGCGGGCCAGGTCATCGTGCGCAAGGGCGAACTTGTCGACCTGGAGGACGTGAACCTGTTGCGCGAGATGACGGGCAGCGAGGGCGCCCTGACCCTGCTCCGGTCGCCCCTGGCGTCCGCCCTGCTGCTGGCGCTGGCGGTGGCGTTCCTGTGGATCGCCTTCCGGCGGAAGCGCCTGGTGACCGTCGAGGCCCGCGCCTTCGGCAGTGTCGTTCTACTGCTGATCCTGGGACTCCTGGCCACGCGCTTCGGCTTCGTGGTTGCGGACGCTCTCGCCGCCTCGTTCGAGATCGAGGCGCTCAGTTCCGCGAGGAGTTACGGCTTCGCGATTCCGTTCGCTGCCCTCGCGCTGCTGGTGTCCGTCCTCTTCGGCCGGGGCGCCGGGTTGCTCGTGGGCCTCGTCTTCTCGGTGCTGGTGGGGCGTCTGGGGTTGGCGGAGGCGGCCACGTCGCCGCTCGGGCTGGCGGGCGGCACGATGCTCTATTCGCTGACCGGCAGTCTGGCCGCCGTGTTCGCGCTCGATCAACTGAAGCAGCGGTCGGCGGTGATCCGCGCAGGGCTGCTGGTCGGCCTCGTCAACATGGCTTCGGTGACCGTGTTGACTCTGCTGGACGGGAGTGGTGCCACGCTCACGGGCTGGGGCTTCGAACTGCTCTGCGGACTCCTCGGCGGCCTGCTGGTGGCGGCCGCGGTCGGCTTTGCGATTCCCGTGTTCGAGGCAGCGTTGTTCCTGACCACGGACATGAAGCTGATGGAGCTCTCCGACACGAATCTCCCGCTCCTGCAGCGACTTGCCTTCGAAGCGCCGGGTACGTTTCAGCACTCCCTGATGGTTGCCAATCTGGCCAAGGCCGGCTGCGAGGCCGTCGGCGGGAACCCGACGCTTGCCTACGTCGGGGGCCTCTACCACGACATCGGCAAGGTGCTGCGCCCGCAGTACTTCGTGGAGAACCAGCGCGACGACGACAACCCGCACGACAAGCTCGCACCCTCGATGTCGGCGCTGATCCTCGTCGATCACGTGAAGGAAGGCGCGCGCATGGCGCGCGAGCATGGTCTGCCACAGCCGATCGTCGACGCCATCGAACAGCATCACGGCACGCGCACCCTTGCCTACTTCCTCGCGCGAGCCAGGAAGCGGGTGGAAACCGGCGAGAAGATCAACGAGCACCAGTACCGGTACACCGGCCCCATGCCGCAGAACAAGACGATGGGCGTGCTGATGGTCGCCGATACGGTCGAGGCCGCTAGCCGTACCCTCGAGGACTACTCCGAGGAGTCGATCAGGGCACTGGTCACACGTCTTCTGGACGACATCGTCGAGGACGGCCAGTTGGATCAGACCGACCTGACCCTGTCCGATCTGCGACGGATGAGTCACACCCTGCAGAATGTCCTGAAGACGGTGCACCATCACCGGGTGGACTATCCAGGCTTCGAGTGGGGCGGCGAGAGCCGGGGTTCTCTGCGGGTCCTTCCCGGCGGCGCGGGCGGCGGCCAGGGCGCCGAGTAGGGTGGCGAACATCGTGGTGCAGGTGGCGGCCTCGGTAGAGGCCAGGTGCCGGAGCCTGCTTCCCGATCTCCGCAGAGTTACGCGCGACATCGTCGGGGAACTGGCGCCGCAACCGTCCACGCTGACCCTGCGACTCGTCGACGACGAGGAGATCCGGGAACTGAACCGCCGCTACCGGTCGCTCGATGAGGCGACGGACGTCCTCTCGTTCCCCGGGGAGACGACCCCCGAGGGTCGGCACCTGGGCGATGTAGTGGTCTCGGTGGAGACGGCAGAGAAGCGCGGCAGCGCGCCCGTCGCGAGGGAACTCCAGGTGCTCGCACTGCATGGAATCCTTCATTGCCTCGGCTACGACCACGAGACGGACGACGGCGAGATGGTCGCCCTGGAGCAACGACTGCGCGCGCGCTTCCTGGGGCCGTACAAGGCCGGAACGGTGGCATTCGTGGGGCGGCCGAACGCCGGGAAGTCGACGCTGATGAACCGGATGCTGGGCGAGAAGCTGGCGATCGTCTCGGACAAGCCGCAGACGACCCGCCACCGGCTGATCGGCATCCTGACCACGCAGCGCGGCCAGATCGTGTTCCACGACACGCCCGGCTTGCACCGACCCTTGCACCGGCTGAACCGGCGCATGGTCCACGCCGCTTCCGCCGCGCTCAAGGAGGCCGATGTCGTGTGCCTGATCCGCGATGTGGCGGTCCCGTTCGGCCGGGGCGATGCCTACGCGCTCGATCTGGTCGGCTCCGCCGCGGCGGCCGAACCCGCGCGCCCCATGCTGTGTCTGCTGAACAAGATCGATCAGGTCTCGAAACCGCGGCTCCTGCCCGAGATCGAGCGCTATGCCGGACGCGGCGTGTTCCAGGAGATCGTGCCGATCTCGGCTCTTACGGGCGACGGCGTGGAGGAGGTCCTGGAGATCCTGTGGCGGCACCTGCCGGCGGGCGAGCCGGAGCACGATCCTAAGTTGCTGACCGTGCACACGGAACGCTTCCTGGCGGCGGAGCTGATCCGGGAGAAGGTGCTCGAGCAGACCCGCGACGAACTGCCCTTCACGACCGCCGTCGTCATCGAAGCCTGGGAGGACGACGATGAGCGGACCGACCTGCTGGCGAACATCCTGGTCGACCGGAACAGCCACAAGGGCATCGTGATCGGTCGCGGTGGCAAGAGGATCAAGGCGATCGGGACGGCTGCCCGGCGGGATCTGGAGGACTTCCTGGAGCGGCGGGTGTACCTGGAGCTGCAGGTCAGGACCCATCCGGGATGGCGGGAGGACAGCGCCGTGCTCGGCCGCCTGGAGACGGGCTAGAGCCGCGGCGTCGGCGCCGCGGGTTGCCAGTTGATGGACTCGCTGATAAACAGGCCGCCACTGACGCTTTCAGGCACTCGCACGACCGTCGGGTCGGCTCGACCGTACCGGTCTGGCCCGGCTTCACCGCGGTAGGGACAACAAAGGAGAACTTCATGGCAGAGGCTAGCCCCAAGTCGATCGTCGACCGGATCCGGGAGGAGGGGTTCCAGATCGTCGATTTTCGTTTCACGGACTTTCCCGGCTTGTGGCAGCACTTCTCGGTGCCGGCCGGCGAGGTGGACGAGGACACGTTCGAGGACGGGCTCGGATTCGACGGCTCGAGTATCCGCGGCTGGCAGGTGATCAACGAGTCGGACATGCTGGTGGTGCCGGATCCCGGCACGGCGTTCGTCGATCCGTACTTCGAGCACAAGACACTCGTTTTGACCTGCGACATCGTCGATCCGATCACGCGTGAAAGCTATGGCCGCGACCCGCGCGGCGTCGCCAAGGCGGCGGAGGCCTACGTGCAGTCGACCGGCCTTGCCGATACCGCCTATTTCGGTCCCGAGGCCGAGTTCTTCATCTTCGACGACGTGCGCTTCGATGGCGGTCCGAACTTCGGCTTCTACGAGGTCGACTCGATCGAGGGCCGCTGGAACAGCGGCGCCGACGAGGGGCCCAACCTCGGCTACAAGCCGCGCTACAAGGAGGGCTACTTCCCGGTGCCGCCGACCGACAAGCACCAGGACATGCGGAGCGAGATGATCCTCACGATGGAGGACGTGGGCCTCAACGTCGAGTGCCAGCACCACGAGGTCGGCACCGGCGGTCAGGCCGAGATCGACCTTCGCTTTGCGCCCCTGGTCGAAATGGCGGATGCGATGATGCTCTACAAGTACATCATCAAGAACACAGCCGCCAAGCACGGCAAGACCGTCACCTTCATGCCGAAGCCCCTGTTCGAGGACAACGGCAGCGGCATGCACACGCATCTCTCGCTCTGGAGGGACGGAGTGCCCCTGTTCGCGGGCGACGGCTACGCCGGTTTGTCGGACATGGCGATGCACGCGATCGGCGGTCTGCTCAAGCACGCGCCGGCGCTGCTCGCCTTCACCAACCCGACGACGAACAGCTACAAGCGGCTGGTGCCGGGCTTCGAGGCGCCGGTGAACCTGGTCTACTCGCAGCGCAACCGGAGCGCCGCGGTGCGGATCCCCATGTACTCGCCGTCGCCGAAGGCGAAGAGGGTCGAGTTCCGCTGCCCCGACCCGAGCTGCAACCCGTATCTCGCCTTTGCCGCGCTGTTGATGGCCGCCATCGACGGCATTCAGAACGAGATCGATCCGGGTGGCTCGCTGGATGTGGACATCTACGACCTGTCTCCGGAGGAGAGCGAGGGTGTCCCGACGACACCGGGCACCCTCGACGAGGCGCTCGACGCGCTCGAGGACGACCACGACTTCCTCACCGCCGGCGGCGTCTTCGACGAGGACGTGATCGAGAACCACATCGCGTACAAGCGTGAGAACGAGTGTCAGGAGGTGGCGTTGCGGCCGCATCCGCACGAGTTCGCGCTGTACTACGACATCTAGGGCGAAGCGTGGTCGTGCGCGTCGTCGGTGTGGTGCTTGGGCTGACGCTGGCTGCGCCGGCTGCGGGTGACGACTGGCCGCAGTGGCGGGGCGCCGACCGTTCAGGGGTCTGGCACGAGGACGGGATCCTCGAGCGTTTCCCGGAGGATGGCCCGAAGGTCGTCTGGCGCACACCGGTCCGCGGCGGCTACTCGGGGCCCGTAGTGGCGGACGGCCGCGTCTTCGTCATGGACTGGGCGCGCACGGAGGGGTCGCGCGCGATTCTCGGCAAGGAGCGGCTGCTGGCACTCGACGAGGAGACCGGTGACGTGCTCTGGAGCCACGAGTGGGACGTCAACTACTCGGCGCTGCAGCAGAGCTACGCGATCGGTCCGCGTTCGACGCCGAGCGTCGACGGCGACCGGATCTACGTGATGGGTGCGGTCGGCCATCTGATCGCGCTCGAGGCGGAGACCGGCGAGGTGGTCTGGAACTACGACTCCGTGGAGGAGGGCGGCGCCAGCATCACGATCTGGGGCTTCTCCAGCTCGCCGCTCGTGCATGGTGACCTGCTGATTCAGGTAGTGGGCGCCGAACCGGACGGCAAGGTGATCGCGTTCAACAAGCACACCGGAGACGAAGTCTGGCGGTCGCTTTCCTCCGACTGGGAGATGGGCTACGGCCAACCGATGATCTTCGAGGCGGGCGGCGTCGAGCAGCTGATCATCTGGGAGCCGAAGGCGGTCAACTCACTCAATCCGGCGACCGGCGAGGTCTACTGGACCGTGCCCTGGGAAGTGGCCTCGGGGATGACGGTGACGACTCCGGTGATCGACGGCGACCGGCTGCTGTTCAGCCAGTTCTACCGCGGTTCCCTGCTGCTGGAACTGGATTCCGAGAAGCCGGAGGTGCGTGAACTCTGGCGCGGTCAGAGCCGCAGCGAGATGCCGGAGGAGACGGAAGGCCTGCACGCGCTGATCACGACGCCGATCCTCGAGGGCGACACGATCTACGGGGTCTGCAGCTACGGCCAGCTCCGCGGTCTCGACGCCGCCGACGGATCCCGGCTCTGGGAGAGCGACAGGATGACCCGCCAGGGTCGCTGGGGCGCCGCCTTCATGGTCAAGCACGGCGACCGCTGGTTCGTCAACAACGATGTCGGCGACCTGATCATCGCCCGTTTCTCGCGGGACGGGTACGAGGAGATCGACCGCGCCAAGCTGATTGAACCGACCGCCCGTTCCGGATTCGGTCCGCGGCGGTTCTACGACGCACAGGTGAACTGGTCCCATCCGGCCTACGCCAACCGCCACATCGTTGCGAGGAACGACGAGGAGATCATCCGTGTCTCCCTGGCCGCCGAATAGACCGGCTCGGATCGGCTGCCGGGCCGCGCTCGGGGCCCTGCTGCTCGCACTGGCGACGCTGCCAGCCGCCGCCCAGAGGACGTCGGACTTCTGGGAGCGGGCGATCGTGGCCTTCGAGGCCCAGGACCGCGAGCAGCCGCCGCGGCCCGGCGGCACGATGTTCCTGGGTTCATCGAGCATCGTCTTCTGGGACCTGGACCGGTGGTTCCCAAGGAGTCGCTTCCCCGATCTCCGGACCGTGAACCGCGGCTTTGGCGGTTCGACGATCGCCGACTCGCTGTACTTCTTCGACCGCATCGTCCCGCCGCACCGGCCGGCGACGATCGTGTTCTACGCCGGCGACAACGACATCTCCGCCGGCAAGTCGGCCCAGACCGTCGCCGCCGACTTCGCCGAACTCGCTCGCCGCGTGTGGGCGGAGTGGCCCGAGACGCGGCTGATCTACGTTGCGATCAAACCGAGCCTGGCCCGCTGGCACCTCGCGGCCGAGATGCGGGCGGCGAACGCGCTGGTCGCGGCTGCGGCGGAGAACGAGCCCCGGCTGACCTTCCTCGATATCGACACGCCGATGATCGGCGCCGACGGGCGGCCGCGCCCGGAGCTCTTCGTCTCCGACGGGCTGCACCTGTCCGACCACGGCTACCGGCTCTGGACGGATCTCTTGGCTCCGCACTTGGACGCTCGCGAGGGCGACGGCCCGAAGGGCGAACTCATCTTCCCGCTCGAGCACTGGCACAACCACGGTTCTTCCGTCGTCGAACTCCCGAACGGCGACCTGCTGACGGCCTGGTTCCATGGGTCGGGCGAGCGGAGGTCGGACGACGTGCGGATCCTGGGCGCCCGCCTCCGGGCCGGCGCGGGGGCGTGGAGCGAGCCCTTCCTGCTCGCGGACACGCCGGGCTTCCCCGACACGAACTGCACCCTGCTGCTCGAGCCGGTCAGTGCGGGCGGCCACCGGCTGTGGCTGTTCTGGCCCACGATCCAGGCGAATCTCTGGGAGAGCGCCCTGATGAAGGTCAAGGTCTCGACCGACTTCGACGGGCCGGGGCCGCCGGTGTGGCAGTGGCAGGACGTGCTCCACATGAAGCCCGGGGACGGCTTCCACGACCTGGTGGCGGAGAGGACCGACGAGTACTTCGGGAGCCTTGGCTTCACAGGCGCCTCGGATCCCGCCGCGCCGGAGTCGGCCCGGCAATGGGCGGCGCGCAACCTGGAGCAGGCGGCCGACAAGCTGACCCGCCGCATCGGCTGGTTCACCCGCGCCCATCCGGTCGTCCTGGCGCTGCCCGAGGGCGGTCAGCGGCTGCTCCTGGGGCTCTACTCGGACGGCTTCAGCTTCGCCTCCGCCACCTACAGCGACGACGGCGGCCACACCTGGACGATGAGCGAGCCGATCATCGGCGGCGGCAACATCCAGCCCACGTTCGCGCTGCGTGACGACGGCACCCTGCTCGCCTTCATGCGCGACAACGGCCCGCCGCCGAAGCGGGCCCATGTCGCCGAGTCGTCGGATCTGGGCGCCACGTGGACGATCGCCCGAGACCATCCCGACCTGGTCGAGACCGGCGCCGGTCTCGAGGTCCTGAGGCTCGCGAGCGGCCGCTGGATCGTCGTCCACAACGACATTCCCGACGGTCGTTACCAGCTCGCGGTCTCCGTCTCCGAGGACGAGGGCAGGACCTTCAGGCGGCGGCGCTACATCGAGCGCGAGGAGCAGGGCGTCGGCCGCTACCACTACCCGTCCGTCATCCAGGCACGGGACGGCCGCATCCACGTGACCTACAGCTACCACGTTGCCGGCGCGCTCGACGACGGCGGCCAGGGCAAGAGCATCAAGCACGTGAGCTTCGATGAAACCTGGCTGCTGGGCGACGACTGAGAGAGGAATCCGCCATGCGTCAACGAACCATCTTCACTGTCATTCCCGCGGCTTCACTCGCCGTCGGCCTGCTCGTGGCGTGTGCGCCCCAGGGACCGGGCGGCACGGCCGGTGCCGGCGAGACCTTCGCCGGCCTGCCACGCGTCACGCCCGAAAGCGCCGGCATGTCGAGCGAACGGCTCGACCGGATCCGGCCGGCGTTCGAGAGCTTTGTTTTGGACGGCAAGCTGTCCGGCGTGATCACCGCCGTCGCTCGCGACGGCAAGGTCGTGCACTTCGAGGCCAGCGGCTACCAGGACGTCGAGGCCGGCGAGGCGATGACGGAAGACACGATCTTCCGCATGTACTCGATGACCAAGCCGATCGCCTCGGCCGCCCTGATGATGCTCTGGGAGGAAGGGCACTTCCTGCTGTCGACGCCACTGGCGCGGATTCTCCCCGAGTTCGCCGACACCCAGGTCTACGTCTCGGGCGACGGCGACGACATGGAGACGGAAGATGCCAAGAGGCCGATCGTCGTCCGCGACCTGATGACCCACACCTCCGGGCTCACCTATACCTTCATCCCCAGTCCGGTGGCTGCCAGCTACGCGGCTGCGGGACTCGAGGGCTCGGCGGACGCCGTGCCCCACGACGACCTGGCGCACTACGTCCGGGAACTGGCGAAGCAGCCTCTGCTGGCTCACCCCGGCACCGCCTGGAACTACAGCGTCGGCCTCGAGGTCGCAGGCCGGGTGGTCGAGGTCGTCTCCGGGCAGAGCTTCCGCGACTTCCTGAAGGAGCGCATCTTCGACCCGCTGGCCATGGTCGACACGGACTTCTACGTCCCGGACGAGAAGCTCGACCGCCTTGCCGTGAACTACGCGCCGACGCCGGAGGGTGGCATGGTCGTCTTCGACGATCCCGAGAACAGCGCCTACCGCAAGCCGCCGAAGGTCGAGATGGGTGGTTCCGGCCTGGTCGCGACCGCCGGCGACTACCTGCGCTTCGCCCAGATGCTGGCGAACGGCGGCGAACTCGACGGCGTGCGGATCCTCGGGACACAGACCGTGGCCCTGATGATGGACAACCACCTGGGATCGGCCTACGGGCCGTCTCCCATGTCGAGCCTCAACCTCGACATGGGGATGAGCGAGGGGATGGGCTACGGCCTGGGCGGCTACTCGATCACCGACACCGGGCTGACCGGTCTGCCGGCCTCGCCGGGCACTTACGGCTGGGGCGGCGCCGCGTCGACCGATTTCCTTGTCGATCCCGAGGAGGAAATCGTCGCCATGGTGCTGACCCAGTTGCTGCCTACTGGCACCTACCCGCTCCGTCCAACGATGGAAGTGCTGACCTACCAGGCAATCGTGGACTAGGCGTCAGGAGATGAAGATGCGCAAGCTCAGGGCCGCGGGCCTCGGCGCCGCGTCCCTGCTGTTCCTGGCCGGGACGTCCCTCGCCCAGGAACGCGGTTTCTACGCTGGCTACACCGCCTCGGCCGAGTTGTTCGACGCCACCTTCTCGAAGAGCGTCGACAACACGGACCCGGACACCCTGGTGCCCGAGCCGCGCCGCGGCATGGTCTTTAGCGACCGGGACTCCGCCGACACCGTGGATCTCGCCGTCGGCTTCGTCGGCGGCTACCGCGCGCCCCTGGGCGACGGCGGCGCGTACCTCAGTACGGAAGTCGACGTCATGTTCCACAGCGGCGAGCCGGACGGCCGGTTGGTCGGCGTGGGCACGTCGCCCGAACGCAACCAACTGGGCGAGAGCTGGCCGGATGCGTGGTCCCTCGACAAGAGGCGCAGCTACGGCCTGACTCTGCGGCTTGGCTTCGGAGAGTCCCAGGACATGAACATCTACATGCTCGGCGGCGTTCGGCTGTTCAAGGCGCGCTTCAGCACGACCTTCGAAGGGTGCATGACCGCTGAGCCTTGCTCGCCGTCCGAGTTCGTCTCGGGCACCGACGGCCGCGATGTGGATCCGATCGCCACCACCTGGGGCCTCGGCCTGGAGAAACGCTTCGGCAGCGGCGAGTACGCACGCAGAATCGCGTTGCGCTTTGAGGCGGCCTACAACCAGTACGGCGACGAGTCGTGGGTCGCCGACTTTCCGGAAGTCGGCGTCACCGTGCCTTCGATGGTGGAGGCGGAGGGGATCGGCGTGACGGTCAGCATGGTGCGGCTGTTCGGCGCCGCGGACTGATCCCGGCTCGTCTCAGCCGTACATCACCGCCGCCGCCTGCTCCCGCAGCGCCGTCGGATTCCCCAGCATCTGCCGGTCGTAGCCGGCGCGCTTGTAGAAGATGTGCATGTCGCACTCGTGGGTGAAGCCCATGCCGCCGAAGACCTGGGTGGTCATCGTCACGGCGTTGCTAGCGACGTCGGTGGCGTGGGCCTTGAGCAGGGGGGCGAGGTGGTCGATCTCGTCGGATCCCCCGTCCCAGGCGTCGGCGGTGTGCCAGAGCAGGGACTGGACCGGATCGACTTCGGCCAGGACCTCCGCGCAGATGTGTTTCACCGCCTGGAACGAGCCGATGATGCGCTCGAACTGTTTCCGCTCCTTGGCGTACTCGACCGAGATGTGAAGGCCCTTCTGGGCGGCGCCGAGGGCGTCGGCGGCGAGGGCGATCTGGGCAGCCTGCACGGCGCGGCGGGTGTTCTCTGCGCTGCCGCCGAGGCTCTCGGCCGCTCCCAGGTCCAGCCCCGCGAACGTGACCTCGGCGACTCGCCGGGTGTCGTCGACGGTCTCGAGCGGTGTGATGTCGATGCCTGAGATCGAAGAGTCGAGCAGGTAGAGGCTGCCCCCGGTCTCGAGCAGGAAGGCATCGGACCATGCCGCGTCGGGGACGTAGAGGACGGTGCCGTCGATCCGTCCGTCGTCGATCGGCGCATCGAGGATCGGCGTGATCAGCGAGCTGCCCTCGGCGATCCCTTCGAGCAGGGCGTTCTTCCGATCTCCGGCGTCGGCGCCGGCGAGCATCAGCGGCGCCAGCACGTAGGCTGAGTGGAAGTTGACGGGTGCCGCGGCCCGGCCGATCTCCTGCGCAGCGATCGCTGCCTCCTGCATTCCGAGTTCCGAACCGCCGAGGTCCATGTCGATCAGGAGCCCTGTGATCCCCTGGTCGCCGAGCTGGCCGTGAATCGCCTCGTCGCGGCCTGACTCGGAGTCCATCACGCGGCGGACCCGCTCGATGCCCACGTCCTGGGCGAGAAAGCGGGCGATCGAGTCTCGGAGCAGCTCCTGCGGCTGCGTCAGTCCAAAGTCCATGCTGGACTCCTTCTCTCTAAGGGGCCGTGCGGGGTCAGGCCGCTGCCGGCTTCGGCTCCCGCGGAAGGCCGAGGCCCCGCTCGCCGATGATGTTCTTCTGGATCTGGGCGGTGCCGCCGCCGATGATCAGCCCGAGCGCGTACATGTAGTTGCGCTGCCAGTTGCCGTAGTCGCGCACATGCTTGGAGCCGCGCTTCAGGACCCCGCGCTCGGCCATTCCGTCGATGGCGAGCGCGCAGATGTCGTAGTTCAACTGACAGTTGTTCAGCTTGACGATCAGACCGCCGGCGCCCGAGTCGCGCTTCTTCAGCATGTCGGTCAGCAGGCGCAACTGGTGGTACTTCATCGCCTGCACCCTGCCTTCGAGCCTCAGCAGGCGGTCACGGTAAACGGGGGATTCGATCAGGCCGGTTTCGCGCAGGATGTCCACGCAGCCGTCGAAGTAGTTCTCCGTCGCGTTCGAGCGGCCGAGCATGTTCCGCTCGTAGCGCAGCGTGTAGGTGCCGACCTCCCAGCCCTGGCCGGGGCGGCCGACGACGTTCGTCGCCGGCACACGCACGTCGCTGAAGAAGACCTCGTTGAAGGAGGCGTCGCCGGTCATCGTCATCAGCGGCCGGATGTCGATGCCGGGCGTGTCCATCGACAGGACGATGTAGCTGATGCCTCCGTGCTTCCCGGCGTCGGCCTCGGTGCGGATCAGGGCGAACATCATGTCGGCTTCGCGGGCGCCGCTGGTCCAGATCTTCTGGCCGTTGATCACGTACTCGTCGCCGTCGAGCACCGCGGAGGTGCGCAGCGACGCCAGGTCCGAGCCGGAGCCCGGCTCGCTGTACCCCTGGCACCAGATCAGTTCGCCGCGCATCGTGGGCCGGATCAGCTCCTGCTTCTGGTCCTCGCGACCGAAGTGCAGCAGCGTCGGGACGAACATGCCGGTGCCCTGGCTTTCCATACCGAGGGAGATCCCGGCGCTCTGGAACTCCTCCTCGATCACCAGGCTCGCGAGGGCGTCGGGCTCGTGGCCGGCGCCGCCGTAGCGCTGCGGGATCGTGCGGCCGGCGTAGCCGGCATCGAAGAGCCGCTTCTGCCACTCCAGGGTTCTTGCGCGGACTTGCGATGCGTCACCGCCGAAGCCGGGTCCGGCCGGGACGGCAACGTCCTCGTTAGCGGTGAGGAAGGCGCGGACCTCCTCTCGGAGCTCGTTGTACTCGGAACCGATCGATGTATCCATGATGGCGGGACTGTATCGCGCAGGCGCGGCCGCTTGAAGAGCTTCGGCAGCACCTTGGAGCATTCGGAGTAAGCTGTTCGGCCCGACGGGCAGAGAACAGCGGCAGCGGGGACGGCATGAGCGACGAGACGGTTGGAGGAGAGTTGGCGGCAGAAGCCGACGGCGCCGGCGAAAAGGCGCAGTCCAGCCGGGACGCGGAACGCCTGGAGTTGCTGCGGCAGGCCGCCGCGGGTGCAGGCGTCGATGCGGTCGTCCTGACGCCGGCGGCCACGATGACGTGGCTTCTGGGCCACGACTTCGAGGCGCATGAGCGGCTCTTTCTGCTGATCGTGCCAACTGCCGACGAGGCGGTAGCCGTGGTGCCCGCCCTGGAGGAAGCGAACTTCCGCGGAGCGGCGCCCGCGGTCGGGTCGGTCCACCTGTGGGACGACGCGGACGGCCCCGAGAAGGCTGCTGCGGCGGCGCTCAAGTGCCTGGGCAAGACGTCGCGGGTGGCGGTCGAACCGCTGAGCCTGCGCTACATGGAGTTCGAGCACCTGCGCCGCGAGCTGCCGAGGGCGAAGATCGAGAGTGCCGAAGAGATCGTGAGCGAGCTCCGGCTCAAGAAGAGCGACGAGGAAGCGGCACTGATGAAGCGGGCTTCGAAGATCGCCGAGGCGGCGCTCGAGTTCACGCTGCGCGACGTGCGCCCAGGGCGCAAGGAGATCGAGATCGCTTCCAAGCTATCGAGCGAACTCCTGCGCCGGGGCGGAGGGGGCATCTCGTTCGGGCCGATCGTCCTCAGCGGCCCCAAGTCGGCGTTGCCGCACGGCGTCCCGGACGAACGCGAGATGCAGGAAGGCGAGTTCCTGTTGATCGACTTCGGTACATCGTTCGGCGGCTACCACTGCGACATCACCCGCACCTTCGTCGTCAGCGGTTCCCCGACCGACCGGATGCGGGAGGTCTACGAGTCGGTGCTGCAGGCCAACATCCGCGGCGTGGCGGCGTCGCGGCCGGGAGTCACCTACGACTACGTCCACAAGAACTGCCAGGCCAATCTCCACGCAAGGCGCTTCAAGGACTTCATGACTCACCGGACCGGCCACGGACTGGGCCTCGAGATCCACGAGCCGCCGTCCGTGATGGCGGGCAATGACGACATCGTGGAGCAGGGCGCCGTGTTCACGATCGAACCTGGCCTCTACCTCGACGGCTGGGGCGGCGTGCGGATCGAGGACAACATCCGCGTCACGGAACAGGGCTGCGAACTCCTCACCTCCTCGCCTCGGGAGCTACGCATTCTCGGCGCGTAGGCGGCTCACTGCCCGGGCGCATGGGCGGTGGGCTCACCCGCCTGTTCGGCGGGGTATGAAGGGTCAGCCTCCAGGTGCCGTTCGCGCTTACTGAGTTCAGGAGGGGTTGGCGCTCACTGCACTCCACTCGCTCCGGTTCGATGTCGGTCGCTGTAGTGGCTTGGGGAGTCGCTCGCTCCGAGCCACCTGGAGGCTGACCCTTCAGACCCCTTGCACAGGCTGGCGGTCGTCGGACTGCCGGGTCGCTGTCGCGTTGCGGAGTTGTTCGCGCAAGAGGGAAGGGTAGCCAAAGCGGGGAGGCGGAGGGACCTGTTTGGCCACCGCCGGAGGTGGCAGGCGAAGTACCTCTCAGCCTTGGCGGCAACACTAGGGAGCTCCCCGAAAGGTGGAGTGGCGCTATGGATGGAAAACCTCCGGGTCATCTTCTTGAGACGCTGGCCCGACGGCGATCTCCGAAGCGCTGGGCCTGCGGGCGTTCGCGTCGCGACGGTTTCCAGCAGGGGTCGGGTCCGGGGAGAGGGTCCCAGGGGGCTGTCGGCAAGCGACGGCCGACGACCTTGCATGAATCGACGGCAAACCGGAGCGCAGCCGACCGCAGCGAGCGCCGATCTCCCCCTAACTCAGAAAGCGCGAGCGGCCCCTGGGACCCTCTCCCCGGACCCGGCCCCGGCGGGTGCCGCCCCGCTCCCCCCACGAACGTCAGCAGGCCTAGAAGTGGAGGTGGATGCCGATCTGGCCGCGGCGGCTGTCGCCTAGGCCGCTGCGGATGGTGCCGTCGAAGTTGAAGAGGAGGGAGCCCTGGGAGGCGTCGAGGCGGTTGTCGGCGTTCGTCACGTTGAAGATCTCGAACACCGGTTCCAGGGTGAGGCCTTTCCCGAGGGTGAACGGTTTGGACAGGCGGATGTCCCAGGTCAGGAAACCGTTGTCGCGCCGCAGGGTGTTCCGCTGCAGGATGCTGCCGTCGGTGCAGAGGCGGTCCGACGGCTGGGCAGCGCGCTCGCCGCGGTTGGCACAGGACTCGGACACGGGCGATGCGGACAGATACCGGAGCACGCTGCTGAACTGGATGTCGCGCGGCAGGGCGAAGAGCAGGTAGCCGGCGACCTGATGGCGGCGGTCGCGGTCGGACCAGCCGTACTCGGGGCCCAGGTTCGCGGGGTCGGCGTAGCGGAAGGTGAAGGGGTCGCGCTCGTTGTCGTCGTCGGAGCGGTCCTGGCTGAGCGTGTAGTTCAGCTCGAAGGTCAGCAGACCGTCGAAGGCGTCCCGGCCGCGCAGGGTCGCGGTGAGCCCGTGGTAACGCGAGCGAGCCGAACTCTCCGTGTTGTTCAGCGCGTTGATGCCGCCGCCGCCGGGATGGGTGCCGACGCCGAAGGGTGACCCGAAGGCCGGGTGGTTCCGGTCGACGAAGCGGAAGAGCTCGTCTGTCCGTGCATGCTGGTAGGCGAGTTCGGCGGTCAGGCCGCGGCCCAGGCGGCGCTCGTAGCCGGCGCCGAAGGACCAGGTCTCGGGCAGTTCGAGATCCCGGTCGACGACCGTGATGTCGGGCAGGAAGGGCAGGGTGTCCGAGCCGTCGATCTGCTCGTCGATGGGTGGCACGGGTCCGAGGGCCGGGGACGCGGCGCTGCTGCGGAAGAGGACCTGCTGGAAGGCGCCGTTCGTGGTGCGTGGCCCCGCCAGCACCAGGCTGGGGATGCGGGAGACGTACGAACCTGCGTTCAGCCGCAGGACGTTGGAGCCGTCGCCCGAGGCGTCCCAGACCAGGCCGAGGCGGGGCTGGAAGTTGTCGAGATCGTCGGGAATCGTGCCGTCCGACGGGAAACGCGGATCGTCGAGATAGGGCGCGAAGTACGTGCTCTCCGGTTCGATCAGCGGGTCCGGGTTCCAGGTTCCCTCCCAGCGGAGACCGAGGTTCAGCACCACCCGGTCGGTCGCCTGCCACGTGTCCTGGAGAAAGAGAGCGACCTCGTCGACGTCGAAAGCCTGCTTGCCAAGGTCCTCCGCGGGGACGCCGGGAACGGTGGCTGCCTGCAGGTAGAGGAGGACGGGTCCGGTGATCTCCGCCCCGGGCGGGCAGACGCCGGCGGCGCTGTTCGAGCCGTCGGAGCAGGTCACGTAGCGGTTGCCCTTCTCCATGAAGTTGATGAAGCCGTCCACCGAGTCGAAGATGTAGCGGCTGTTGCCGAAGCCGACGAACTGCTGGGCGACTCCGGTCTGGTTGACCTCGATTCCGGCCTTGACCAGGTGGTCGCCGGCCAGGGTCGAGACGTTGTCGACGAACTGCTTCCGCTCATCGGCCGCGTCCGCGCCAATCGGCAGGAAGAACGGCAGGCCGATGCGGAAGCCGTCCGCGAAGTCCATGCCGATGTCGGGGAAGGGCCTGCCGCCGAGACGCTGATACGGCGGCGGGGGAGGGGGCGCCACGCCCGGCTGCAGGGGCCCGCCGTAGGGTCGGGGGCGGTTCTCGCGAGCCCACTGCAGCCGCAGCTCGTTCGAGGTGCGGTTGCTGAGCAGGGAACGGAGGCTGAAGTTCACGGCGTGCGAGTAGTCCTGCTCGATGCCGTTCGCGGACAGACCCCAGGAATCGACGTCGAACGTGCCGTTCACCTGCTCCGACCACGTGTAGTTGTACTTGACCGAAGCCTGGTGCCGTTCGCTCAGGTTGAAGTCCAGCTTGGCGATCAGCGCGCGGTTGTCGTCCGAGCGCTCGATGGGGCCGAACTCGTCGTCGAAGAGGCCGGGCCAGCGGTTCCTCAGGAAGCCGTCGAGCCGGGCGAGGTTGGATCGGTTGACGACTTCCCGGACGGCCTGTTTCGTTTCCGTCCCATCCTGTTCGTCGTAGGCGCCGAAGAAGAACAGCCGTTCCCGCCTGATCGGACCGCCGAGCGTGAAGCCGTACTGGAGGCGGCTGAAGTCGGGTTTTGCGGCCTCGCCGGAGGGATGGTCGGTGGAGATCCCGTCCCATTGGCGGAAGGTGTGCACCGTGCCCTCGAACTCGTTCGTGCCGGACTTCGTGATCACGTTGACGAAGCCGCCGGCGGACCGGCCGAACTCGGCTGTCGCGCCCTGGTTGATGACGACCATCTCCTGGATCGCGTCCTGGTTGAAGGTGAAGGCCGGACGCTGGCCGCCGCGTTGCTCGCCGAAGAACGAGTTGTTGAAGTCGGCGCCGTCGACGATGAAGTTGTTGAAGATGCCGCGCTGGCCGCTGATGTTCAGTTCGTCGCCGTCCGGCCCCTGGGAAATCGAGGCCCCCGGGGTCATCAGGGTCAGGTCGAAGAAGTTGCGGCCGTTCATGGGCAGCCCTTCGATCACCTCGTCGGAGAGCCGCTGGGAGGTCGTCACGTCTTCGGTGGCGGGCGTCCCGTAGGCGTCCGTCGACACGGTGATCTCCTCGGCGACGACTTCCTTGAGTTCGATATCGAGGTTCAGGCTCTCGCCGACCCGCAGCGTGAGGCCGGAGAGCCGCTCCATCTGTCCGCCCTCGTCCTTCGTCACGATCAGCTCGTAGGAACCGAGCGGCAGCAGGGTGCGCGCGAACGTGCCGGTAGCCGTCGTTTCGACGGACGTTGTGAACCCGGTTTCCGCGTGCTGGATCAGCACCTGGGCGCCGCCCACGGCCGCTCCGTCAGGACCGCGGACGGTGCCGCGGATGATCCCGGTCGTCGCCTCGGACTGGGCGGTTGCGGGGAC
>JAPOVF010000174.1 GCA_026708285.1 Acidobacteriota bacterium | reverse complement strand
TCGCCGAGCCGGATCGGATGGCTGCGCTTGAGGACGTGGTCGTGGTTCTCCAGCGCCACCGTCAACCGGCCCCGATGGAAGACCTCCTCCCACGCCTCCCGACCCTCGGCCGAACCCTCGTACGACCGGTGAGCCGGATAGAGAGGAACGTGGTAGAGCGCGAGTCTGGTCGGCAGGTCCGTGTCGGCCTCCATGTGCGCCGCCAGCCACGCTGCCTGGTCCTGATAAGACACCAGGTGACCGCTGTCGAGCACGTACAGGGCCCCCACCGAGCCCAGATCCCGCCGGAAGTACGTTGCTCCGCCGTCGTCCGGCGCGCCTCCGACGCCCTGGTTCTGGGCGAACAGCCCGAAGAAGAACGGCGCCTTCTGCTCCGCCGGCGCCGACGCGGGAACCCCGCCGTCGCGGCCGACGTTGACCTCGTGGTTGCCGATCGCCAGCACCATCGGAACCGTGTGGCCTTCCGGCGTGACCAGTGCCTCGGTGACGTACTCGAGCCACGTCCGCCAGCGCGGCCACCTCGAGACGAGTCCGTTCGCGTAGGCCAGGTCGCCGCCGATGACGAGCATGTGCGGCGACTGCCGAGACGCCTCAGCCAGAAGCGCCAGCGAAAGCGGTTCCGTGCCAACGTCGCCGCCCGCCGCCAGACGGACCGGGCCGTCGCGCGGCACGGTACGGAAGCTGCGCACGTTGCCCAGGGGCCGGCCCTCGGCCGTTGTCGTGAAGTCGTAGCTGGCGCCGGGTTCCAGGTCGCGCAGCTCAAAGTGGAACACGCGAACGCCCTGGACGCCTTCAATCTCGACGGCTGTCCCCGCAACCGAGGAGGCCTGACCCTCCGTCCCCGACGGACGCCATTCGACGCTTGCCGCCCCTGGCAGTCTCTGGTCCGAGCCGTCCGCCTCGACGACCAGGTTCACGGTCATCGTCGTCGACGTGTCGCCCTGCCAGGTCAGGTGGACCGAGTGCCAGGGCGGCTCGCCGCCGGGGGCGGAACATCCCGCAACGAGGAGCGCCGCGAGAAGGACGGTCGATGGCGTTGAGAGTCGCAGACCTCGAACACTAGCGCGAAAGAAGCTACGGTGCGGCTTCACGGAGTTGCTGCATCACCGCCTGCGCGTTCTCCGGCCGTCCGAGATGCAGTCCCATCCCGGGCATCCGCGCCACCGGTACCAGGACGCGGGCGACGCCCAACTCGGCGAGCGACTGCAGGCTCGACAGATCTTCGCCGATGCCGGTGGTGATCTCGACCGCATCCGGGTCGCGGCCGTGCTCGACGGCCACGTCTCGCGCGAGGCCGATCAGTTCGGCCGAGGCGCCCCGCGCGGGGAAGAACCCGTCTCCCAGCCGGCCCGCGCGTCGCGCCGCCGGCTTCGAGTGGCCGCCGACGATGATCGGAACGCTGCCGCCCACCGGCTGCGGACGGCAGTAGGCGGCGTCGAAGTGGACGAAGTCACCGTGGTAGGTCGGCCGCTCCGCGCCCCATAGCTCCCGCATCGCCTCGATGTACTCGTCGGTCCGGCGCCCCCGATCAGCGAACGGCGCGCCGATCGCGTCGAACTCCTCCTTCAGCCAGCCGACGCCGATCCCCAGCAGGAGCCGTCCTCCGGTCAGGTGATCGAGGGTCGCGATCTGTTTGGCCGCGACCACCGGATTGTGCTGGGGCACGATCAGGATCCCGGTACCGAAGCGGATCCGCCGCGTCCGCGAGGCGACGAACGCCATCCAGATCAACGGGTCGGGCAGCGGAAAGTCGTCCCGGCCGCCGGCCATCTTGCCGTCCGGCGAGTAGGGATAGGCCGATTCGTACCCGCCGGGCACGACTGTGTGTTCCACCGTCCAGATCGACTCGAAGCCCGCCTCGTCCGCGGCAACTGCCAACTCCACCGCCAGGCCGGGGTCGACGAAGCGACCCGTGTTGCAGTACCTGAGTCCGAATCTCATAGGCGACGCAGTGTAGCCCGCTCCTCCGCTACGATGCCGGCGGTGCGCGAAGCCGCGGGCAAGAGGAAGGTCGCCGACATCGATTGGCGATCGTGGCGGGCCGTCGACAAGGCAACGCTGACCTTCGTCCTCGACGAGGAACGCGTTCTCCTGATCCGCAAGAAGCGGGGCCTGGGCGCCGGCAAGGTGAACGGCCCCGGCGGCCGCCTCGAACCGGGCGAAGAACCGATCGTCTGCGCGGTCCGCGAAGTCGAGGAAGAGGTCGGCATCACGCCACTCGACCTCGAGTACAGGGGCGAGAACCTGTTCCAGTTCGTCGACGGCTACTCCATCCACGTCTACGCGTTCACGGCCTCCGGGTACCGCGGTGAACTCCGCGAGACCGAGGAAGCCACGCCCATGTGGACGGACCTGGACTCCATCCCCTACGACGAGATGTGGGAGGACGACCGGCTCTGGTTGCCCCACTCCCTCAGCGGCCTGAAACCGCAAGGCCGGTACATCTTCGACGGCGACCGCATGCTGGACTGGGAACTCGAAGTCGACGGCAAGCTCTACCGTCCTGAACCGCAGCAGCCGGCGCATCGCTAGCGGAACGAGAACGTCCCGGCGGCCGGGCGGGTACCTGGATTCCCGTGCCCAGAGGACGCTTGCAGATAACTGAGAATCGAATATCATCTCTCTCATGGAGAGAGCCAAGCAGCAACTGACCGT
>JAPOVF010000309.1:22818-28903 GCA_026708285.1 Acidobacteriota bacterium | reverse complement strand
TGCTCGGCTGCTGCGACGTGATCATCGCCACCGCCGACTCGAGCATCGGCATGGGCGGCCCGGCCCTGATCGAAGGCGGCGGTCTGGGCGTGTTCCGGCCGGAGGAAGTCGGCCCGATGGACGTCCAGGTGCCGAACGGAGTCGTCGACATCGCGGTCGAGAATGAAGAGGAAGCGGTCGACGCCGCCAGGCAGTACCTGTCCTACTTCCAGGGCCGCACCGAGGACTGGGACTGCCCCGACCAGCGGCTCCTGCGCCGGATCGTGCCCGAGAACCGCCTGCGCGTCTACGACATCCGGGAAGTGATCCAAACCCTGGCCGACACCGGCAGCGTGCTGGAACTGCGTCCTGAGTTCGGCCTCGGCATGGTGACCGCCCTGGTCCGGATCGAAGGGCGGCCGGTGGGCATTCTGGCCAACAACCCCGAGTTCCTGTCCGGCGCCATCGACAGCGACGGCTCGGACAAGGGCGCCCGCTTCCTCCAGCTCTGCGATGCCTTCGACATCCCGGTCCTCGTGCTCTGCGACACCCCCGGCATGATGGTCGGCCCCGAGATCGAGCGCACCGCCCTGGTGCGGCACTGCTGCCGGCTGTTCGTCGTCGGCGCCAACATCACGGTGCCGTCGCTGACGATCGTTCTACGGAAGGCCTACGGACTCGGCGCCCAGGCCATGGCGGGCGGCGATCTGAAGGAGCCCTTCTTCACAGTCGCCTGGCCCACCGCCGAGTTCGGCGGCATGGGCCTGGAAGGTCAGGTGAAGCTCGGCTTCCGCAACGAGCTGGCGGCGATCGAGGACCCCGAAGAGCGCCGCGCCCGCTACGAGGAGCTGGTCGCCGCGGCCTACGAGCGCGGCAGCGCCCTCACCGCCGGCGCCTCGTTCGCGGTCGACGACGTGATCGACCCCGCCGACTCACGGCGCTGGATCGCCCGCACCCTCGACTCCGTGCCGCCGCCCCCGGTCCGCGACGGCAAGAAGCGCCGTCACATCGACACCTGGTAGGGAACACTGGGTGCGCCGGCCTTCCGGCCGACTGTGGCCGCGGGTCTGACATCCGACCGCCCGAAGACGGGCGCTCGGACTGTGACGCGGCTGGCGCGGGGACGCGCCAGCCGGGTTCTGACCCGCGGAAGACTCGCAGCGAAGCGGCGAGCCCGAAACGCAGTCCTACTCGCCAGATCCGGCCGGTTCGATCACGCCGTACATCAGGCCGCCGTACGGACCGTGGTCCCAGGTTCCGGCGTACCGCTCGTCGTAGAAGAGAACCCGCGCCCCGAACTGATCGCCAAGCCCCGGGATCTCGAAGTCAGTGATGCTGACCATCGGCGTATCGCCGGCCCACACGATCGGCACGACGACCGGCAGCGTGACGTCGACCGTCATGTAGACGACCCGCACGTCGAATCGCCAGCGGTCACCCTCTCCCTCGAGCTTCGAGACGCTCGCGATCTCGTACCGCTCCGGGTTCTTGTCGCGGCTGACGCCCTCGACCTCTTCGAGCCCGGAGATGTTCTGGATCGTGAAGTGTCCCACCAGGTCGACGTCCTGCATCCGCTCGACGAACGCCCGCTCTCGCTCCGAGAGATCCTCCAGCGGAACGGTACGCCCAACACCGGTCACGCCGGTAAGCCAGCCGATGCCGTAGCCAACGCCGAGCAGCACGAGGCCGGCGACGACGGCGACAATCCAGAGTGTTGCCTTCTTCATGGTGCGCGTGAACGTAGCGCCCGACCGCCCCGACGTCAACCGTTGGGAGCGCGGTTACAATCCTCCGGCCCGATGCGACAACTGACCGCCGCCGGCCTGACGGTCGCAGCCACCGTTCTGTTCGCCGGCGCTGTCGGCGCCCAGGAGCTGACCGGCCACCCGTGGTCCGACATGGACTACGGGCCGTTCAAGGTCCACTCGTACATCGTCGAACCCGGCAACAACGCGAACAAGGGCATCGCGATCCGCCTCGACGAGGGTCCTGGAGGCGTCGCCAAGGGTGCCGAGTTCCTGCTCTTCGACACGGACACCCTGCGCTGGGCCGCGGGCTGGACTGGGCCCGGCCTCATGGACTGGAACTCGATCAACTACAACGGCAGGCACGTCGTGGAGCCGGCGATCGTAGGCGACATGGTGTTCACGAACCCGGACGCGCCCGGCTGGTCGCTGGTGGCCGACGACTTCCGCGACACCCGCATCATCGGCCGCGGGGGTCGCCGCTTCGGGCCGCAGGACTCCGCGGTGGCCCGCTGGCTCGGTCAGTACCTTCATGGCGACCAGGTGGTGCTGCACTACCGGATCGGGGACGCAGAGGTCCTCGAACTCGGGGCGTCCGAGGGTGGCGGACTCCTCAGCCGGACCCTGAACATCGGGCCCCGGGAAGCCGACCTTTTCGTCCAGGTGGCACACCAGCCGGGCGGCCAGGCCTGGAGCGACGGCGAGGCCGCCGGCTTTCGCATGTCGCGCCCGAACACGCCTGAGCGAGGCGAGCGCGGCGGACCCACCATCGCGGCCCTCGTAGGCGCGCCGGCAGCCGTTCAGTGGGTCGACGACGACGGCGACGACCTCCGACTTCGGGTTCCGGCCAGCGACGAACCGGTCCGGTTCAAGGTCGTGATCGGTCGGCGCGGCCGGTCGAACGCGGGCTTTCTGGCCAGGGCGGCCGGCGTCGAAGCGGCCGTTGATCTCACGGCACTGACCCGCGGCGGGCCGGCGCGCTGGACCGAGACGGTCACGACCGAAAGCCGCGTCCTCGGCCGCCGGAACGGTCCCTTCGAACTCGAGGCCATCACCACGCCGCTCGAGAACCCCTACCGCTCCTGGATGCGCCTCGGCGGCTTCGACTTCCTCGACGGCGGCAAGCGGGCGGTCGTCGCGACCTGGATGGGCGACGTCTGGATCGTCGACGGCCTGGGCGGCGAAGAGATCGGAGCCTTCACCTGGAAGCGCTTCGCCACGGGGATGTACGAACCGCTCGGCGTGAACACGCGCGGCGGCGAGATCTTCGTTACCTCTCGCGACCAGATTACCCGGCTGCGCGACCTGAACGGCGACGGCGAGGCGGATCACTACGAGGCGTTCAACCACGACGCCCAGGCTTCGGCCCACTTCCACGAGTTCGCGGTCGGTCTGGAGACGGATGCCGAGGGCAACTTCTACTACGCCAAGGGCGCCGGACACGACTTCGACGCCCGCGTGCCCCAGCACGGCACGATCCTCAAAGTCGCGGCCGACGGCTCCTCGACCGAGATCATCGCCAACGGCTTCAGGGCGCCGAACGGGCTGGTGGTCAACCCGGACGGCAGCGTGATCGTGACCGACCAGGAGGGCCACTGGATCCCGGAGAACCGGATCAACTGGATCGAACCCGGGACGTTCCACGGCTACATGCGGGCCTGGCGCCAGCCCGACCGCGAGCCGGACGACTTCGTGCAGCCGGTGACCTGGATTCACCACGACGTGGACCGCTCCCCGTCGGCCCCGGTATGGGTGCGAAGCCATCGCTGGGGCGAGCTCGACGACTCCCTGATCTACCTCTCGTACGGGAACGGCAAGATGTTCTCCGTGCTCTTCGACGAGGCGTTCGCCCGGGTCGCATTCCCGGAGGGCGACGGCCCACCCCGCCAGGCAGCCGTCACCGAACTGCCGGTCACGGCCGCGCCGACCGGTCTGATCCGCGGCCGCTTCAACTCCGCCGACGACCATCTCTACGTCTGCGGTCTCTTCGCCTGGGCCGGCGACCGCACGCAACCCGGCGGCTTCTACCGCGTGCGGCGGACGGAGCAACCACTGCGTGTCCCCAATGCCTACGAAACCGCCAGCGACGGAATCGTCGTCCGCTTCACCAGCGAACTCGACCCGGAGACCGCCGCCGACCCGGGCAACTACTCGATGCGGATCTGGCAGTACGTCCGCCAGGCCAGCTACGGCTCGGAGGACTACCGCGTACTGGGTGAGGGAGTCGGCGAAGACGATCTCGCGATCCCGTCCGCAACGCTTTCGGAAGACGGCCGCTCCGTCTTCATCGAGATTCCGGACATCCTCCCGGTGCAGCAGTACCACCTGGAGATGAACCTGCGGAGCGCCGATGGCGAACGGATCCGCGAGTTCATACACGGCACGATCCATGAACTGGGAACCCGCGCCGGCGCCGAGATCCTCGCGGGCTCCGACTGAGCCGGGGTCGGCTTGGGCATCCGCGGGCAGTCTTCATGCGCCACCACCGTGCTCGTCGCGTCGGTCTGGGTGGTCGCGGCCGCTGCCCAGCCCGGCGCGCCGGATGCCGCTTTCGAGCACCGGGGCCTGGAACTCTCTCTCCGTTCGCTGGAGACCGGCACCACCGACACGCGCGTCGCCCGTCTGGTCGCTCTCCACGTCCCCCGAAACCAGCCCGCGAGCCCCTTCCTGGACCCCGGCCCCTTCGAAGCGACCTTCCGCGGCGCGGTCGAGATCGACCTGAACGACTCCTTCCGCTTCATCGTCCACGGCAACGGCGGCATTCGCCTGCGCATCCGCGGCGAAGTCGTACTCGAGCAGGAGACCCTACGCGCGGACGAGGAGCCGGCCTCCACCGCCGGCGAGGTGCGACTGCGAAAAGGCTACAACCCGATCGAACTCGTCTACCGGAGCCCGGGCAGCGGCGACGCCTCGGTTCGACTTAGCTGGAGCAACGACTTCCTGCCGGAGGAGCCGGTGCCGCCAGCGGCCCTGCGCCGGACCGCTTCCCCGGAACTGGACCGGGCTCTGGAGCGCCGGGCCGCTCGCCGCCTCGTCGCCGACGCGATGTGCGTGCGTTGCCATCCCGGGGCGGCAGCCCCGAGCGAACCGTCGCACGTGATGCCCGAACTCGCCGCGGCCGCGCCCGATCTCGACGGCGTCGGCTCACGCCTGCGTCCAGGCTGGATCGAACAGTGGCTACTCGATCCGCGGTCCGTTCGCCGGCACGCCCGCATGCCCCGGCTCCTGTCGACCGATCCGACCGAGGCGCGGCGCCAGGCCGCCGATCTCGCCGCGTACCTGGTCGCCGACCACCGCGACGGCGACGGCCAGGCTTCTCCTCCGGCCACGTCACCGACGGCCGGCGAGCTGGCGGACGGCCGCCGCCTGTACGACGAGATCGGCTGTGCGGCCTGCCACGGCGACGCGACTTCCCCGCCGCCGGTCGACGCCGCTCACCGGCTGGTCGCGCCAGACCCTGCCGACAACGAAGAAACGGATGACCGGGTGCTTCGACTTCGGGACAAGTGGGAACCGTCGGCCCTGGTCCGCTATCTCCGCGACCCGACGGCGTTCGATCCCTGGAGCCGAATGCCGAGGCTCGAACTCGAAGCGGCCGAGGCCGCTTCGCTCGCCGCGTACCTGCTCGCTCCGGCCGCCGAAGGCGGCGCGGCGCAGATCGCGGCCTCTCCGACGACCGCAACCTTCAGCCGAGCCGGCGACCCCGAGCGCGGACGGCGCATGGCAGACGAACTCCGATGTCGCAGTTGCCACTCGCTCTCCGATGGAGAACCGCCGCCCTCCGCGTCTCCGATCGGCGAGTTGGCAGGCCGCACATCGACCTGGACCGGCGGCAACACGGACTCCGGCCACCCGCGCTACGAACTCGATCCCGCACGGGCCGCGGAGATCGAACGGTTTCTCGGCGAAGACGCCTCTTCCCTCGCCCGCGCCGTGCCTGCGGAGTACGCGGAACGCCGGATCCAATCCGGAGGCTGTCTTGCCTGCCACGCCCGCGACGGCATGCCGGCCGCCTGGTCACCCTCTCTCTCGGCGACGGCGAGCGCCGCCTCCGAAGACTCCGCCGCGGACGACTTCGCCGTCTCAACCGAGGACGAAACCGGCCCGGACTTCCTGCCGCCCGACCTGACCTGGACCGGCGAGAAGCTGCGCAGCGATTGGCTCGCTCCGTTTCTGGCCGGCCGCCTCGGCGACCGCCCGCGGCCGCACCTGCGCGTCCGGATGCCCGGCTTCCCCTCCGGTGCGGACACTCTCGCCGCGGGACTCCATCACCAGCACGGCCTCTCGGCCTCGCCGGTTCCCAACCCTCCGGTCGACGCGGAGCTGGCCGCCATCGGTCGGGACCTGATCCGCGGCGACCG
>JAPOVF010000309.1:0-22352 GCA_026708285.1 Acidobacteriota bacterium | reverse complement strand
TGGTGGACCGAAACCGGCGAGGCAATGGCCTGGCGCAACCGCAACCTCCACCAGATCGTGCCTTCCGTCAACGTCTACCGGGCCGGACAGGTCAGCGAACTGGCGGCGCGACCCATGGCGGAGATTGCCGACTTTCCGGTCGCGACACCGGCCGGCGAGATGGCGTTCGACGCCTACCTGCACGGCGAGCACTCGGCGACCATGGGCATCGTCATCCTCCATCGGGGCGACATCGTCTTCGAGCGCTACCCCCGGATGCAGCCACACGAGAAGCCGATCTGGTGGTCGGTGACCAAGGTCTTTCCGGCAACACTCGTGGCGATTCTCGAGGACCGTGGCCTGGTCGACACGGCGCAGCCGGTCGACCGCTACGTGCCCGCGCTCGAGGGTTCGGACTTCGAGGACGTCACGGTCCGCAACGTACTCGACATGGCCTCCGGCGTCGACTGCCCGGACGGCGACTACACGGACCGCGGCACCTGCTACTACCAGTTCGAGGCGTCGCTCGGCGACGGCGTGCGGAGCGAGCAAACGCCCGACGATCCCTACACGATGCTCGCCAATCTGAAGGTCGGCCGCTGGGCCGAGCAGGGCAAGGGCTTCGACTACTCGGGCACGAACACGTTCGTCGTCGGCTGGATCGTCGAGGAAGTCACCGGCATGCCGTTCCAGGACGCGTTGAGCCGCGAAGTCTGGACCCGGATCGGCGCCGAGGCGGGAGCCTCGATCTACGCCGGGCGCTACGGCATTCCATTGACCTCAGGCGGCCTGCTGGCCCGGCCCCGCGACATGGCCCGGTTCGGGCTCCTGTTCACTCCGAGCTACGGCAAGGTCTCCTCGAAACGCATCGTGCCGGAAGAGCACATCAACACGCTCCTCCACGGGGGCCGGCCGGAACTGCTCGAGAACGCCCGGTTCGGCGGCCGCTCCCCCACGGTCAAGCACAACGTCTACCAGTGGGACCTCGTGTTCACGAACCACGACATCTACAAGGGCGGCTGGGCCGGACAGGGGTTGCTCGTCAACCCCGACCGGGACGTCGTCGCCGTGTGGGTCGGCTACACGGCCGCCGACTCCGATCCGAACACGTACCCCATCCTCCCGCGGGTTCGGGCGGTGCTCGACGGCGTCTTCGGCGACGCCGAAGCGGACTAGGCGCCCCGCCGCCTGCCGTTCCGGCTCCGCGGCCGTCCTCGCCGGCCCACGCCGGAGGTGCGGCGCAGCGGCACGCGACGACGGCGCAGGTGCGCCTGGCGCTTCACACGGCGGCGCGCGGTGGCGAACGACTGGTTGATGGCGACCGGTATGGACGCGATGGCGGAGCGGTGCACGACCACGTCCGGACCGGGCAGCGCGACCTTCACGACCACGTCGAAGCTGGTGCCGCTACGGCGGCGCTTGCCGGGGCCGGTCACCGCGACCTCACAGTCCACGATGCGGGAGTTGAACCGTTCCAGACCCGCCGCCTCGGACTCGATCGTGCGCTTCAGGTCGTCGTTCAACTGCACGCCATGGGTTCGGATGCGGACCGGGAAGCTCAACTTGCTGTTCAACTTGGATGCACCTCCATGGTTGTCCTCATCATCGTACAACGCGCCCGCGGACGACAGATTCCGCGGCGGCCGACCGGGCCGAGCCAGCCCGCCCTCAGTTCAATGTCTCGCCGACGGTGCCCCGGAGATACACGTCGATCAACCGGGGCAGGGCGGCCAGGTCATAGCCGCCTTCCAGCACCGAGACGAGCCGGCCCTCGCAGACCTCCTCGGCCAGCTCGGCCAGCAGGGAGCCGAACCGAAGAAAGGCGGCGTCCGTCAGCTCCATTCCCGCGAGCGGATCGTTCCGCCAGGCATCGAAACCCGCCGACACCAGCAGCACGTCCGGAGCGAACGACCGCACCGCCGGCAGCAGCACGTCGTCCATGACCTCACTGTAAACATCGTCGCCGCTGCCGGCCGGCAGCGGTGCGTTGACCGTCGTGCCCTCGCCCTCGCCGATGCCCCGCTCCTTTGCCGCTCCCGTGCCCGGATAGAACGGATACTGATGGACGCTCAGGTAGGCGACGTCCGCGCGATGGTCGAACAGGTGCTGCGTGCCGTTGCCGTGATGGACGTCGAAGTCCAGGATCGCGACGCGCTCGACGCCATGGACGTCGATCAGACCCTGCGCCAGGATCGCGACCTGGTTCAGGTAGCAGAAGCCCATCGCCCGGTCCCGCTCGCAGTGGTGTCCGGGCGGCCGGGTGACGCTCATCGCCCGGTGACCGGCGCCCAGCATCGCGTGGTCGCCCGCGGCGAGCGCGGCATCCACCGCGGCCCAGGCGGCATCGGCCGTCCCCGGCGAGAGCGGGTTGTCGTTCGTGTCGAGCATCCGCGTCGGTCGCAGCGGGAAGTTCCCCTGCTCCGCCGAAGCCGCCACGGCGGCGACCGCCTCCTCCATCCGCGCGATGTACGCCGGGTCGTGGACGAGCGCCGCGAGCCGGCGGGCCTGCCCTGCCATTCCACCGGCCCCTGCGTCCTGATCTGCCTCCACCAGGTCCCAGCCGCGTTCTCTCAGGTAGGGCAGGGCAAGCTGCAGACGCTCCGGCCGCTCCGGGAATCCCCTTGGCACCGTATGCACGTCACAACGCGGGTCCCAGAAGACGCTCATCGGTGAACTCATCTCACTGCCTCCACAAACTCTGTTCCCGTGTGGACGTAGTCTTAGGGATGATCGACGATACTTCAGTCATGACGATGCCAGACACCGCCCTGAAGATCCGCCGCCTGCTGGTTTCCGCCACGCTCATCGTGGCGCTAGCTACACCACTCACCGCCTCGGACAACTGGCCGTCCTTCCGCGGCCAGGCCGCGGACGGCAACGGTACCGGCACACCCCCGGCGGCCTGGAACGTCGAGACCGGCGAGAACGTCCTCTTCCGTGTCGCCGTGCCGGGTCTCGGCCACTCGAGTCCCGTGATCTGGGGCGACCGCCTGTTCCTGACCTCGTCCGTGCCCGAGGGTGAAGAGGCCTCGCTCAAGGTCGGCCTGTACGGCGACATCGCACCCGTCGTGGGCGAGCCGCCGCAGCGCTACGTCGTGCTGGCGTACGACAAGCGAAGCGGCGAGCTTCTCTGGCGGCAAACGGCCTTCGAAGGCACGCCGGCGATCAAGCGACACACCAAGGCGTCCCACACGAACTCGACGCCGGCGACCGACGGCGAGGTGCTGGTGGTCTTCTTCGGTTCGGAAGGGCTCCACGCCTACGACCTGGACGGCAAGCCGCTGTGGAACCGGCAGTTCGGCGTGCTCGACTCGGGCTACTTCGTGGTCAAGACCGCGCAGTGGGGGTTCGCGAGTTCACCCCTGGTCCACGACGGCCGCGTGATCATCCAGGTCGACGTGCAGGGCGATTCCTTCCTGGCGGCGCTCGACGCCAGGACGGGCGAGGAGATTTGGCGCACCGGGCGCGACGAGATTCCGACCTGGAGCACCCCGGCGGTCTTTCCCCGTGGCGACGGCGGCCGCCAGATCGTCGTCAACGGCTACAGGCACATCGGCGGCTACGACTTCGACACCGGAGAGGAGCTGTGGCGTCTCGAGGGCGGCGGCGACATCCCGGTGCCGACGCCGATCCGGGCCGGGGGCGACGGTCCGATCCTCATCACCAGCGCCCACGGGCCCATGCGACCGATCTACGCGATCGACCCCGACGCCGCGGGCGGCATCGACCCCACACACGAGGCGATGCTCTGGTTCCACGAACGGCTTGGGAACTACATGCAGACGCCGATCGTCGTCGGCGAACTCGCCTACTTCGGCTTCGACAACGGCGTCGTCACCGTCGTCGACTGGAAGAGCGGCGAACGCGTCGGCCAGAAACGCCTGGGACGCGGTGCCTCCGGCTTCACCGCCTCGCCCGTCGCCGCCGGCGGCCGTATCTACATGAACAGCGAGGACGGCGATGTCTACGTCATCGAGACCGGCGAAGAGCTGAAGGAGATCGCGATCAACGAACTCGGTGAGACCCTGATGGCGACGCCGGCGATCTCGGACGGCGTCATCTACTTCCGGGGCCGCCGCCATCTGATCGCGGTCGGCGCGGGCTCGTAACTCCCGATGGTGGCTCACTGCAAGGGAAGGGTGGTCACGGCCGCGTCGTTCGCGCTCGCTTTCGCGACGACTCTGGCCGTGGCCGCCTCGGACAACTGGCCCTCCTTCCGCGGCAACGGGGCGGACGGCACGGGCACCGGATCGCCGCCCGCGACCTGGAACGTCGAGACCGGCGAGAACATCCTGTTTCGAGTATCCGTGCCCGGCCTCGGACACTCGAGTCCCGTCGTCTGGGGGGACCGCCTCTTCCTGACCTCGGCGGTTCCGGACGGTGCCGAGGCGTCGCTCAAGGTCGGGCTCTACGGTGACGGTGCGCCGGTCGAGGGCGAGCCGGCGCAGCGCTTCCAGGTGCTGGCCTTCGACAAGCGGACCGGCGAGCTCCTGTGGGAGCAAACGGCGTTCCAGGGCACGCCCGCGATCAAGCGGCACACGAAGGCATCCCACACGAACTCGACACCCGCGACCGACGGCAAGGTCCTCGTGGCCTTCTTCGGCTCGGAGGGGCTCCACGCCTACGACCTGGACGGCAATCCCTTGTGGAACCGGCAGTTCGGCGTGCTCGACTCGGGGCCCTACGACTTCCCCACCTACGAGTGGGGGTTCGCCAGCTCGCCGATCGTCCACGACGACCGGGTGATCATCCAGGTCGACATCCTCAGTCAGTCCTTCGTTGCCGTTCTTGATGCGGCAACCGGAGAGGACGTCTGGCGGAAGACGCGCGAGGAAGTCGCCACCTGGAGCACTCCGGCCGTCTTTCCGCGCCGCGACGGAGGCCGCCAGGTCGTCCTGAACGGCTACAGGCACATCGGCGGCTACGACTTCGACACCGGTGAAGAACTCTGGCGCCTCGAAGGCGGCGGCGACATCCCGGTGCCCACCCCGATCCGGGCCGGCGACGGTCCGATCCTGATCACCAACGCCCACGGCCGGCTGAAGCCGATCTATGCGATCGATCCGGATGCCGAGGGCAAGCTCGATCCCGACCACGACGCGATGGTCTGGTTCCACGAACGGCTCGGGAACTACATGCAGACGCCGATCGTGGTCGGCGATCTCGCCTACTTCTGCTACGACAACGGCGTCGTCACCGTCGTCGACTGGACGACCGGCGAACGCCTGACCCAGAAGCGCCTGGGACGCGGCGCCTCCGGCTTCAGCGCTTCGGCGGTCGCCGCCGGTGGACGCATCTACTTCAACAGCGAGGTCGGAGACGTCTACGTGATCGAGCCAGGTCCTGAACTCAACGAGATCGCGGTCAACGAGCTGGGTGAAACCCTGATGGCGACGCCCGCCATCTCGGACGGCGTTATCTACTTCAGGGCGCGCCGGCACCTGGTCGCCGTCGGCGCGGGTCCGTAGCGCCCACCGGGCGCCGGATCAGCTCGGTCAGGCCTTGCGCTTCAGCACGCCGCTGAAGCTCTCCCGATGCTGGTGGGCCGTGTAGAGGCCCAGCACCAGCAAGAACAGGCCGATGGCCACGCCGGAAGGCTCCAGGAAAACGTGGAAGAGCAGGATGTTGAGCACGACCGGGGCCAGCACGACGAGGGCCAGCGGCACGAACACCCCAAGGATCAGCAGGACGCCGCAGACGATCTCGGTCACCTTGAGGACCGGCCACAGGTAGCCGGTGTCCATGATCGCGCCCATGAAGGCCGTCGCCTCCTCTCCCATCTCGGGCTCCGCCAGTTCGAGCAGGCCGGTCACGCCGCCGAACACGAACATCAGCCCCAGCAGAATGCGCGCAATGAGCGGAAGATGCTTCATCCCGTTCCTCCCATGACTCCCCTGCTTCTCCATGAAGCGGGTTACCAGCTTAGCGCCGCAGGATCGGCGCGAAGCTCAACCGATGGTGATGAGCCAGATACGCGCCGAGTGCCAGGACAAGCACGGCAACCGACAGGCCCCCAGGCGACGGCGACAGGAAGGTGTGGAAGAGCAGGATGTTCAGGGCCACCGGAGCGAGCAGGACGAGCGCGAGGGGCACGAAGAGGCCGGTGATCAGCAGCAGACCGCTGGTGACTTCCGTCACCTTGACCATCGGCCAGACGTAGCCCGTATCCTTCAACGCCGCGATGAACGCATCCGCGTCCTCGCCCATGTCCGTCTCCGGCGCCAAAGCGCCCACCACGCCGAAGAACACGAAGATGAGTCCGAGCAGGACACGCGCTGCGAGCGGCAAGTGCCTCATTCTCACCAGCCTAAGGCCAAACGAGAGAACACTGTGAATCGAAGCGACATTCTCTGGCGGCCGAGGCCGGAGCAGGTTGAGGGCTGCAACCTGACCGGCTATCTGCGCTGGCTGGAGAACAAGCGAAACCTGCGCTTCGCCGGCTACGACGAACTCTGGCGCTGGTCCGTCACCGATCTCGAGGCGTTCTGGGGCTCGATCGCCGACTACTTCGACGTCAGGTTTCGTGTACCGACCGAGCGTGTGATCCCCGATCGTGCGATGCCCGGCGCAAGCTGGTTTCCCGGCGCCGAACTGAACTACGCCGAGTATGCGCTCGCCCACGAAGGGGGCGCGCCGGCGCTGATCTGTCGTGGCGAGACGAGCGAGCGGCGCGAGTTCAGCCGCGACGACCTGCGTCGCGAAGTCGGTGCCGTGAGGGCGGGTCTCCGCCGCCTCGGCGTCGGCGCCGGCGACCGTGTGGTCGCCTACCTTCCGAACGACGCGGAAGCGGTGATCGCCTTCCTCGCCACCGCGAGTCTGGGCGCGATCTGGTCGAGCTGTCCGCCCGAGTTCGGGGTCGAGAGCGTGCTCGACCGCTTCCGGCAGATCGAGCCGAAGGTGCTGATCGGTGTCGATTGCTACACGTACAACGGCCGCGCGTACGACCGCGGCCCCGACCTGGACCGGATCGTCGGTTCGCTACCGACGCTCAGCGCGGCGGTCGTCGTGCGAGCGGCCGGCCGCACATCCGCCGACACGAACGGCTCCCCTCGACGCCTGTCCTGGGAGAAGCTGACCGGCGACCGCGACGAACTCGTCTTCGAGCCCGTGCCCTTCGACCACCCGCTCTGGATCCTCTACTCGTCCGGAACCACCGGGCTGCCGAAGGCGATCGTCCAGGGCCACGGCGGCATCCTCGTCGAGCACCTGAAGCAACTGGCGCTGCACACCGATCTGGGCGTCGGCGACCGGTTCTTCTGGTACACGACGACCGGCTGGATGATGTGGAACTACCTCGTCTCGGGGCTGCTTCTGGGCACGACCGTGGTGCTCTACGACGGGTCGCCCGGCTGGCCCGACCTCCTGACGCTCTACCGGCTGGCCGATGAGGAGTCGGTGACCTGCTTCGGCGTCAGCGCGCCCTTCCTGATGGCCTGCCGGGCGGCCGGTCTCGAACCCGGCAGGCAGTTCGGCTTCGACGCTCTGCGCGCCATCGGCTCGACCGGTGCGCCGCTGCCGGCCGAGGGCTTTGACTGGGTGTACGAACACGTGAAGTCGGACGTCTGGCTCGGCTCGCTTTCCGGCGGCACCGACGTCTGCACCGGCTTCGTCGGTCCGAACCCCCACCAACCGGTCCGGCGCGGCCGCATCCAGTGCCGTTCCCTGGGCGCCAGGGTCGAGGCCTTCGACGAGAACGGCCACGCGGTGACCGGGCGGGTCGGCGAGCTCGTCATCACCGAGCCCCTGCCTTCCATGCCCCTCTTCTTCTGGGCCGACGACTCCGGAGAACGGTACCGGGACAGCTACTTCGACCACTGGCCGGGCATCTGGCGCCACGGCGACTGGATCGAGTTTGACGAGGACGGCAGCTCGGTCATCTACGGCCGCTCCGACTCGACCCTCAACCGGGGCGGCGTGCGGATGGGCACTTCCGAGTTCTACCGTGCCGCCGCGGAGCTAGCGGAGGTTGAGGACTGCGTGATCGTCGACACGGGCAGCCTGGATCGCGAGGGCAAGCTGTGGCTGTTCGTTGTCCTGGCCGAGGGCATCGCCCTCGACGCGGCGCTCGCCGGCCGCATCCGCCGGCATCTGCGCACCCGGCTCTCGCCGCGTCACGGACCGGACGAGATCCGGGCGATCCCCGAAGTACCGACGACTCTCTCCGGCAAGAAGCTCGAGGTGCCGATCAAGCAGATCCTCGCCGGCGAGCCCGTGGAGAACGCCGTCAACGTCGGGACACTGAAGAACCCGGACTCGATCGCCGCCCTCGTGGCGACCCTGTAACCCTCCACTGGGTGCGCCGGCCTTCCGGCCGGCTCCGCTCAGCAAGCGCTACTGATTCAGTTTGTTCGCGAAGTCCCCGCCGCGGAAGATCGAGATGTCGTCCAGCGAGACGTACTTCCGTAGCGCCGCGTTGACCTCGTCGAGCGACAACTCCTCGATGGCCCGCTCCTGGGCCGCCGTGAACTCCATCGTACGGCCGGTGAAGAGGTTGTTGTTCAGCATGCCCGCCAGCGCGCGGTCCTGGGACCGGCCGTTCTGCTGGCTGTCCAGATAGCCGCGCCTCGCCGGTTCGAACTCTTCCTCGGTGAAACCGTTTTCGAGCGCCTTCGTCATCTCGTCGCGGAAGGCGTCGACCACCTTGTCCCCGTTCTCCGGCGCAAAGATGGCGAAGGTCAGGAACAGCGCGCTGTCGTCGGTCGGCGGCACACCGATCTGGGAGCCGACGCCGTAGGACAGGCCCTCCTCCTGCCGAATCCGGGTTGCCAGGCGCGAACTGAGGAATCCGCCGCCCAGCATGTAGTTCGCCATGACCAGCGCCGGATAGTCCGGATCGTCGTTCCGCATCGAGAAGCTCGAAACGGCCATCATCATCGCGTTCGTCTTGTCCGGTGTCTCGATGTCGACGCTCACCGTCTCGACGGCGCGATGCGGATTGGCCACCCGCTCGTACGGCTCGCGTGCCTGCCAGTCGCCGAACAGCTCCTCGAGCAGACCCGCGACCTCGTCCTGATCGAAGTCGCCGACCACTGCGATCGTGCCACCCTCGGCACCGTAGAAGGAGGCCCAGAAGTCCCGCGCCTCCTCGACGGTAGCCGCCTCCAGGCGCTCGATCTGCTCGTCGAAGGTCGGCGAGTAGTGGGGATGATCGGCCGGCCACGGACCGAAGTGCCTGCCCATGGCAGTCGGCACCAGAGCCATCGGCTCGGACCGCTGGGATTCGATCCCCGCCAGACGCTCCTCCCGCAGCAGGTCGAACTCCTTCGCATCGAACGCCGGCTCGCGCAGGATCTCGGCGGCCAGGCGCAGGACCGGGGCGAGGTTTTCCCGCACCGTGGCAAACGAGCCGCTCGCAATCAGCGCGCCGCCGGAGAGGCCACCCTGGGCCTTGAGGCGGTCGAGTTCGTCGCTGATCTCCTGGCGTGAGCGGTTCTTCGTACCGCGCATGAGCATCGAACCGGCCAGATCGCCAGCGGTCGCGCGTCCCATCAGCGCCTCTTCCGTGCCGTGCCGGAAGGCCATCTGCAAGGTCACCGATTCGCCCCGGGTCTGCTTGGGCAGCAGCGCGACCTTGACGCCGTTGGACAGGGTCACCAGCCGTGTCCGACGATCGATGTTCGCCGGCGTCGGGTCGAAGGCCTCGCCCTCGGCGACCGCCTCGCGTCCGGTGTAGTCGGCGACCAGGGCCGCGATGTCCGGCGGCTCGGGGATCTCGGCCCGTTCCGGCGTCTCGTCCGTCGGATAGAAGTACCCGACCGTGCGGTTCGAGTCCCGGAGATAGGTCTGGGCGACTTCGTGGACGCCTTCGGCCGTCACCTTTTCGAGACGGTCGCGGTGCAGGAAGAACAGTCGCCAGTCGCCCATCGAGGCCCACTCGCTGAGCTGAAGCGCGATGCCCTGCGGGTTGTTGAACGAAAGCTCGATCCGCGACAGGTAGTCGGTCTTGGCCCGCTCGACTTCCTCTTCCGTGGGTGGCTCCGACGCGATCTGGTCGAGGGTTGCGAACAACGCCTCGGCCGCCTCCTCCAGCGAGTCCTGCTCCCGGACCTCGACCGCCGCCGTCAGTACGCCCGGCTCGTTCAGTTGGAAACTCGAGGCGAAGGCGGAGGCAGCGAGGCCCGGCTCGACCAGGTTCTTGTACAAACGCCCGGCCGGCTCGACGCCGAGGATGTGAGTGAGCACGTCCACCGCCGCGTACTGCTCGTGGGCGCCCGGCGGCACGTGGTAGACGACCATCGCGAGTTGTGTGTCGCCGACGCGCCGCAGGGTCACCGTTCGCTCACCGTCCTGCGCCGGCTCGGCGGTGTACGTGTCGAAGAGCTGGTTCGCGCCGGTTCGGTCGGGCCGCGGAATGCGGCCGAACTTCTCCGCTACGAGTTCCAGCGCCCGGTCGACCTCGAACCGCCCGGCAACGACCAGGATCGCATTGTCCGGCTGGTAGTACTTCCGGTAGAAGGCCTGCAGGCGTTCGATCGGCACGTTCTCCAGGTCGGCCCTGGCCCCGATCGTCGAGTTGCCGTAGTTGTGCCAGTCGAAAGCGGCCGACATGACCCGCTTGCGCAACACGCCCATCGGCTGGTTCTCGCCGCTCTCCCACTCGTTCCGCACCACGGTCATCTCCGACTCGAGGTCCTCGGCCGAGATGAAGGAGTTGACCATCCGGTCCGCCTCCAGGTCGAGCGCCCACTCCAGGTTCTCGTCCGTCGCCGGGAAGGTCTCGAAGTAGTTCGTCCGGTCGAACCAGGTCGTTCCGTTCGGAAAGGCGCCATGCTCCGTCAGCTCGGCGGGGATGTCCGGGTGGTTCGGCGTTCCCTTGAAGACCAGGTGCTCCAGCAGGTGCGCCATACCCGTCTCGCCGTAGCCCTCGTGACGGGAGCCGACCAGGTACGTGATGTTCACCGTGACCTGCTGCTTGCTCTGGTCGGGGAACAGCAGGAATCGAAGTCCGTTCTCCAACTGGTACTCCGTGATTCCCTCAACCGACGCCACCCTGGTGACGCCGTCCGGCAGATCCTGGGCCAGTGCGGGCAGTGCCAGGAGCAGCCAGACGAGAAGGCCGGCAAGCAGTTTGGGAGCGTGTTGGTTCGTCCACTTCATCGATGTGTCTCCAGGGGCAGGGGCGGCTTGCTCCGCGCGTTCAATGTACAGGCGAGGGAGATTACCTACCGTCGAAACGTCAGCGCGCCCCGATTGTTCCGCAGCCGGCGTGGAACGCGCCACTCGGGCTCCCTCTACCGTCCGGCCCGGGTATCCAGACTGACGCTCTTGAGTAGCGCGAAGACCGGCGAACCGACCGCGAGGCCCAGTTCCGCCACCGACGCCCGGGTGATCCGCGCCCGCAGCCGGTGCGAACCGAGATCGACCGTGGCCTCGGCGAACGCGGTCGCCCCGTCCTGGTGCAGCGACACGAGAACTCCTGACAGCACGTTGCGGATGCTCGTCGGCGACGGTCGCTCGGTCGCAAGCGAAACGTCCCGGGAGCGCACCAGCAGCCGGGCCGACTCGCCGACGCCGAGGTGCTCGATCCGGGGAACGCTGAGTCGCTGGCCGTCCAGGTCGAGCCAGGTCAGGCGATACTCGTCGTCGTGGGCGCTGACCCGCGCCTCCAGCACCGCCGCCGCCTGGAAGCGCTCTGTGAGCGGCGCGAGGTCGAGCTGCTCCAGCACCTCGACCGTGCCGCCGAATGCCTGCGCCCGGCCGTCGGCAAGGACCAGGACGCGGTCGGCGAGCAGCGCGACCTCGTCGACCGCATGGCTGACGTAGAGGGTGGGAATGCCGAAGCGCGGATGCAACGCCAGCAGGTACGGCATGATCTCGGCCTTGCGCCGCCGGTCGAGCGCCGACAGGGGTTCGTCGAGCAGCAGCAGGCGCGGCCTGCTGAGCAGCGCCCGGCCCAGAGCGGCACGCTGGCGCTCTCCGCCCGAAAGCGTGTTGGGCCGCCGGTCGAGCAGGGGCTCCAGGTCCAGGGCATCCACGACGTCGTCGCGGGTGATCGACACCGCACTCGCCCGGGCGCTTCGTCGCTCGGCGTAGCGCAGGTTGCCGGCGACATCCAGGTGGGGGAACAACCGTCCATCCTGGAACGTGCAACCGACGGGGCGGCGGTGCGGCGGCAGCGCGACCCCGGCTTCGCTGTCGAGCCACACGTCGCCGTTCAGGGCGATGCGGCCGCGGCTTCTCGCCTCGAACCCGAGCAGCGACCTCAGAAAGGTCGTCTTGCCGCTCCCCGAAGGACCGAACACCGCGGTAACGCCAGCCGCCGGGATCGCCTGCTCGACCTGGAGATCGAAGCCGCCGAAGCCGACCTGAACGTCGACTTCGAGAGTTGTGCCCTCGCGATCAGGCGACATGAACCGGCAGCCTCCGGTTGAAGACGTACACGAACACCAGGACGACGAACGCGAACAGCAGCAGACCGGCGGCGAGTGTGTGCGCCTCCGCGTAGCGCAACGTCTCGACGTGCTCATAGATGGCGATCGAGATGACCCGCGTCTTGCCGGGGATGTTGCCGCCCACCATCAAGACGACGCCGAACTCGCCGATCGTGTGGGCGAAGGTCAGCACGGCCGCGGTCAGGAAACCGCGCAGCGACAGCGGCGCGGCAACCGTCAGGAAGGCATCGAGTGGCGACGCGCGGAGCGAAGCGGCGGCTTCCAGAGGACCGCGGCCAAGCGACTCGAACGCGGCCTGGAGCGGCTGCACCATGAACGGCAGCGAGTAGATGACGGAAGCGACGAGCAGCCCCGCGAACGAGAAGGTGAGGGTCGTGTCCGTGACCTCCACCCAGAGCCCGCCCAGCCACGACCGGGGGCTCATCAGCAGCAGGAGATAGAAACCCAGCACCGTCGGCGGCAGCACCAGCGGCAGCGCGGTCACCGCTTCGACCACCGGCTTCAGCCGCGATCGGGTACCGGACAACCACCAGGCAAGCGGCGTTCCGAGAACCAGGAGTACCACGGTCGCCGACGCCGCGAGCTGCAGGCTGAGCCACAGCGGGCCGAGTTCGGGCAGTTCCACGGTGCGCGGTCCTCAGCGGGCTTGCGGGTGGATGGGGCGGCGTGGCTTGCACCCGCCCGGGGAGAGGCCGGGGGCGCCGGCCCTGGGTACGCTCGCGCTCTCTCGGAGAGTGGAACGTAGGCGCTCGCTCCGGTCGGCTGCGCTCCGGTAGGTCATCGGTTGATGAACTGTCCCGGGCGTCGCTTGCCGACAGGCCCCTGGGCCGGCGCCCCCGGCCTCTCCCCGGGCTGACTGTCGTCCAGCGGCCCAACGGCTCTGTCGACGATGAAGCCGAACGACTCGACCACCTCGCGCGCCCCCGGGCTGCCGAGAAAGAGGTAGAAGTCGCGTGCAGCCGCCTTGCCTTGGCCGCGCTCCAGCAGGACTGAGTCCTGGCGGACCGGTGCGTGCAGGTTCGCCGGGACCTCCCAGAGACTCCCCGAACGGACGTTACGCGGACTGAGCACGGACGAGAGTGCAGTGAATCCGAGTTCCGCGTTTCCCGAGGCGATCATGGCGAAGGCCTGCCCGACATTCTCGCCGAAGGCAATCTTCCCACGGAGGCTCTTCCAAAGACCGAGTTCTTGCAGAGTCTCCCGAGCTGCGGCGCCGTACGGCGCGAGATCGGGGTTGGCGATCGCAAGTCGGCGGAACGACCCCGCGCGCAGCGTCTCGACGGAGGCTTCAACCGTCGGATCCGGACCCCAAAGCGCCAGCCGCCCGACCGCGTAGGTGTGGCGAGACTCATCGACTGCCAACCCCTGCTCCACCAACAGTCGCGGCCGCTCCTGGTCGGCGGCAAGGAACACGTCGAAGGGTGCACCGTGGAGGATCTGGGCGTAGAGCTTGCCCGTCGAGCCGACGGTGAGCGTAACTCGATGACCGGTCCGCTGCTCGAAGTCGGCCGCCAGCGCCTCGACTGCTTCGGCGGCGTTCGCCGCCACCGCGACGGTGACCTCCCCGGCGAAGGCCCCGCTTGCCGCCAGGAGAATCGCCGGCGCCAGCCGAAGAGCTGCCCTCAAACGGCGACCGCCTGCGCCGTTCGGCGCGGGTCGCCGCAGGCGACGGCGCCGTCCTCCTCGATCAGGACGCCCTCGAAGGAGCCGCAGAGCCAGTTCCAGGGATTGACCACTTCGACGGTGGCGCCCGCTTCCTCGAGCCGACCGACCGGCTCGCCGGCCAGGTCCGCTTCGACGATCAGGGCGCCGGGCACGCTCATCGACGAGCCGCCGAACCGCGGCTTGTGGACCGAGCTCTCGAGGTCGAGGCCGAAGTCGAGCAGGTTGACCGTGTTCTGGACGATGTTCTCCGTCAGCGACACGCTCGGCGATCCGGATGCGAGCACCGGCTTGCCGTCGCGCGTGAACATGTTCGGGCAGATGCGCGCGTGCGCCCTTTTCCCCGGTTCGACCGGACCGGAGCCGAGGTGGACGCCGGAGGCGCAGGCGTAGACGCCGTCGACGTAGATGCCGGTCCTGAACGGCATCGACATGACCGAGTGCAGCACGGTGGCGACGTTGCCCGCGGCGTCGACCACCGTGACGTGGTTCGAGCCCGGCGGAGGCGGCGGCACCACGCCCAGTGCCTCGTACCGGTCGTTGGGACTCGCCGGTCTCCCTTTGAGCGCCGCGAACCGCTCCGCCGCATACTCCTTCGAGATCGCCCGCTCGACATCGGGCAGGGTGCCGTCGAAGCGGCCGCCCACCGCGTCGGCGTAGACCCGGCCGATGATCTGCATCATCTTGAGCGTCGTCTCGCCGGACTCGAACGCGGGGCCCGCCTGCTGGAGGTCGAGCAGCTCGACCATGTTCATGATCTCGACCAGGGCCTGGCCGCCGAAGTCGGGCGCCGGCGAACCGACGACGCCGTAGTCGCGGTACGTGCCCTTCACCGGCTCGTCCCAGAACGCCTCGTAGGCCGCCATGTCGTCGGCGGTGATCAGGCCTCCCCTGGCCTGCACCGTCTCTGCGTAGCGACGGCCGAACTCGCCCCGGTAGAAATGGTCGCCGCCTTCGGAGACGAGCCGCTCGAGCGTGTCGGCGAGGGCGCTCTGCACCAGCTTGTCACCGATGTCGCGCAGCGTGCCGCCCTTGAAGTAGATCTCCCGGCTGAAGGGCTCCCGGCCCAGAACCGCCGACTCGACGAACATCTCGCCCCACAGGAAGGGGTGGATCTCGAAGCCGTCGCGGGCGTAGTGGATGGCCGGCGCCATCACGGTGGCCCGTGGCAGCAGCCCGTGGCGCTCAAGTCCCGCCTCGAAGCCGCCCCAGAACCCCGGCACGAAGCAGAGGGTGCCGTCGGTCTTCGTCATCAGCGCCCCGAACTCGGCCACGTCCATGTTCCGCACGTCCGGCACCGCCTGGGGCGCTGCCATCATGCCGTTGACGTAGGTGTACTCGCCGGAGGCGGCGTCGTAGTAGAGCATCGACAGGCAGCCCGACAGGGTCGTCATGTGCGGCTCGACGACAGCCTGGGCGATGCTGGCGGCGAGCACTCCATCGCAGGCGTTGCCGCCCAGGGCGAGCATGTCGGCGGCGGCGGCGGACGCCAGGGGATGGGTGCAGATGGCGAGGCCGTTGGCGCTGCGGACGGCCTGCTTGGGTCCGAATCGCGCCGTCGTGACCAGAGCCCGCCGCCGCTCATCGTCAGGGGGCGTCCAGCCGTTGACCGCGGCCGGCGCGGAAGTCCCGGGTTCCGATCCCGGTCCGCACCCCATCGCCATGGCCGCTCCACCGGCTGCCGCGGCCAGCAGGGTCCGGCGATTCAGAGTCAGGTCCGTCCTTTCAACGAGTCCTCTTCCCATCGCTTCCTCCCCTCGCACAGGTCAGGGAAGAGGTTACCGCGTAAGATGCCGCACCCGTTCCACGAAACAAGGAGAGTTCGAGCATGTCGGAACCGGTTCTGCTGGTAGAGAAGTCCGAAGGCATCGCCACCCTCACGCTGAACCGTCCCGGGGTGCTGAACGCCCTCTCGGAAGAGCTGCGCAACGACCTCGCCGGAGCGATCGAGGACCTGCGCGGAGACGACGAGGTCGGCGTGGTCATCCTGACCGGCGCCGGCCGGGCCTTCTGCGCCGGCCTCGACCTGAAGGAAATGAGCGATCCGGACCGGAAGCGCAGGGCGATCGCCGATCCGCCGAAGCTGCTCCGCTCGCTCCATCAACCGGTGATCGGCGCGATCAACGGCATCGCGGTGACGGGCGGCTTCGAGATCGCCCTCTCCTGCGACCTCCTGATCGCGGCCGCGGAGGCGCGCTTCGCCGACACCCACGCCCGCGTCGGCCTGCTCTCCGGCTGGGGTCTCTCGGCCCGCCTGTCACGGGCCATCGGCCCGGGTCGGGCCAAGGAACTCTCGCTGACCGGCAACTACCTCTCGGCCGAGCGCGCCTGCGAGTGGGGCCTGGTCAACCGGATCGTGCCGCGCGAGGACCTCCTGCCCACCTGCCGCGAGCTGGCGACCGACATGCTCACCTGCCAGCGCGACGTCATGTTCCAGTACAAGCGGATGATCGACTGCGGCTTCGACCTGACCCTCGGCGACGCGATGGACTACGAAGTCGAGGTCAACCGCATGTACCGGGGCCCCAGGCCCGAAGAAGTCGGCGAACGCCTCGCCGGCATCCGGGCCCGCGGGCGCGCGCAGGCAGAAGACGCCCGCTAGTCGAAGTACTTCTCCACGATCCAGTCCGGCTGCCAGCGGTCGGGTTCGCGTTCGGTGCCGGTGAGGTCGCGGTGCAGCGGGGCCGGGTCGGCGACGGATAGGGGCACAGTGTCGCCCATCGCCGTCTGCCAACCTTCCAGGAGGGCTTCAAGGCGGGCAGCGGTTTCCTTGTGGTCGGGATCGGCGATGAGGTTCTCGAGTTCGTCGGGGTCTTCGGTGAGATCGAAGAGCTGGCGGTGGTTTACCTGGGGGTACACGATCAGCTTGAAGCGGTCGTCGCGGACGGCGCGCATGACGTCGCGGTAGGGCAGGAACACGCTCTTCCGCCAGGTTGGAACGCCGCCGCCAGACCAGAAGGGGGCCAGGTCCCGGCCGTCGATGCCCGGCGGTGCCTCGACGCCGCCGGCCGCAAGCAAGGTTGGGAAGAGATCGTAGAGGTATGTGAAGGCGTTGGTCATTCCCCACGGAATGCCCGGGCCGCGGATGATCAGCGGACAGCGCATCGAGTGCTCGTAGAGGTTCTGCTTGCCCAGCAGGCCGTGGCTGCCGACGGAGAGCCCGTGGTCGGCGGCGTAGACAACGATCGTGTTCTGGGCCTGGCCGTTCTCGTCCAGGGCGTCGAGAATCCGGCCCACCTGTTCGTCGAGGTGGGTGATCAGGCCGTAGTACTCGGCGACCTGGTCGCGGATCACGTCCTCGGTCCGTGGCCACGCAGCCAGGTTCTCGTCGCGGAGGATCAGCGCGCCGTTGTCGAAAGGGTGCTGCGGCATGTAGTTCGCCGGCAGCGGCAGGTCGCGCTCGTAGTAGCGCTCGCGGTACTCGGGCGGCGGCTGGCGTGGGTCGTGAGGCGCCGTGAAGGGTACGTAGGCGAAGAACGGTTGCTCCGACTCACCGCTCGCCTCCGCCGCGGCCTGCTCGCCCAGGAACTCGATGACCGCATCGGCGAACAGCTCGCTCGAGAACTTCTCCCCCACGCGCCGGCGCACCATGCCGCCGTCCTCGATGTCCTGAACCTCCGTCTGAGTGTGGTCGGCCATGCCGCCGAGGTAGATCGCGGTGCCGCGGTCGAAGCTCCGCAGCAACGCCTCCTCGCCGTTGTGCCACTTACCCGTGATGAAGGTGCGATACCCGGCGGCTTCGAGCAGGCGCGGCAGCGTGGGGACGCCCTCCATGCTGTTCGGCGAGCGCATCCAGCTCCGGCCCGTCAGCACCATCGCGCGGCTCGGCACGCACACCGCGCCGCTGTTCGAACCGAACACGTAGTTGCGCCGGAAGCTCCACCCCTCGCCGACCAGGCGATCCAGGTTCGGCGTGTCGATCAGTTCGTTACCCCAGGCGCGGATGGTGTCCGCGCGCTGGTCGTCGGCGAACAGGAACAGGATGTTCGGTCGGGCTTCCTGGGGCTCGGCCCCGGCTGCGGGCGCGGCACCGGCTACAGGCCCGTCTGCCTCCGGCGCCGCGCAGGACAGGAGCGTCGCGCCAACGATCGCAAGGGCTGCGACGACGCGGTCCACGGCACGCGGTCCTCCCGTCACAACTCTTCGCCGGCCGCTTCGGCCGCCGCGGCCACGCGCGCGATCGAGTCGAGCTTCTCCACCACCTCAGGGTCGATCTCCTCTACGGGGACGAACTCCGCGAGGCGGTGGAAGTTGGTCTTCGCCATCAGATTCGGCTGACCCAGGCTGGCGGCGTAGCTCTCGAACAGCGGCGCCAGGAACTCGACGCTCGCCTTCGCCTCTCCGCTCCACGGTGACGGCCGGCCCTGGTCCGCCAGCGACTTCTCCACCTCCGCCACGGCTTCCCGCATCGCCTCGACATGGCGGTCGGCCTCCGACTCCTCGAACAGCGGACCCGACGCCTCCTGGCGCGCCCAGTCGGCGGCCCAGGCCTCGAGGGCGGGCCGGGAGCAGAGGTAGTTCTCGATCTCGTGCCTGCGCCAGGCAAGTCGCGCAAGACCGTCTTCGACGGGCTCCTTGTCCGGCAACTCGTCGAGGAGAGCGAGACCCTTAAGCCCCGGAGACGCCTCCCGCAGCCCGTGGAAGTGCCGCTCGGCGGAAGAGAGCCGGTCTCCCACGTACTGAACGAAGGGTCGGTCGAGCGCCTTGAGCGCGCCCTCATGGTCCAGGCGACGCGCGAACGCCCGCAGGATCGCGAGGTCCGTCGACCCCTCGAGATAGAGCACCCAGCCGGTCAGCTCGGCCTGGAGGTACTGGTTGAAGCCGATCCGGGTCAGGGCCTTGGCGACCTGACCGCCGCCGTCGTCGATCCGGTGGGGCCTGCCGACGAAGGCGATCACGGTGTCCGTCCCCGCGGCCTCGCCCAGCAGCACCTCGGAGTGGCTGGCGACGACGATCTGGCTGTGGCTTTCCTGCGCCACCTCCCGGATCAGGTAGTAGATCTCCCGCTGACGGAGGATCTCCAGGTGAGCGTCCGGCTCGTCGAGCAGGAGCACGGCGCCGGGCTTCGAGTACATGTACGCGAGAATGAGCAGCGTCTGCTGCAGGCCACGCCCGCTGGAGGAGAGATCGAGCCAGATTCCCCGCTCGCGGTAGCGCATCGTGATCTCGCCCCGCTCCTCGACGTACGCGGGCGGGTCGAGCTCGACGCCGAACAGCCGTTCGAGCCGCTCCGCCATCCGCTCCCAGGACGCGGCATCGTCCTGGTGGATCCGGAAGCACAGGTTGCGCAGCACCTCCGCGGTGCGGCCCTCGCCGATCCGGACGTTCACCGCACCCGGATCAAGCCTCGTCTCGGCCGACGCCAGGCCCGACATGGGCGGCAGGTAGGCGACCTCCACGCTGCTCGCCTGCTCCGGGATCGGCATTCGGGCGGCCGTGCCTCCCGTGCTGAGCCGTAGCGGCCGGCAGTAGAAGGACTCCTGGTTCGCGTAGTCGAACTCGAGACCGCACGTCCACGCCTCGCCGCCCGCCGTTCCCTCGACGATCACGTCGATGCAGATGTTGTCGGTGCGCTGGCGGCCGTCGACCAGGCGGACATGTCGGGTGTGGAGTTCGCGCCACAGCAGGTTGGCGTTCGGAACCGGCATCGCCACCAGGTCGCGGCGGTTCACCGTCACTCCGGGCCGCTTCTCCGGCGCGCTGCCGCCCCCGCGTCGCTCGCGCCAACGCCGGAGGCCGATGTCCCAGAGCGCCAGGGCCTGCATGGCCGAGGTCTTGCCCGAGTTGTTCGGGCCGATCAGGACGACCGGGTTACCCAGCTCGATCTCGACCTCCTCGAAGCGCTTGAAGTTGCGGATCGTGAGCTTGGTGAGCATGCGCCGGGCCGGTGAGGAGACCCGGCTACGTTAGCGCAGCGTTCGGCGGCCTCCGGAGAGTGCCGGGCAAGCTACACTCGCCGCTCGCAGTTCCCCACTCGACAGCGTCCTACCAGCCCTGAAGGGCAAGTACACGATGACCCAACGCATCCCCGTTCTGGTCGGCATCGCGCAGGTGCTTCAGCGTGCCGACGATCCCACCGAGGCCCGTTCGCCGATCGAACTGATGGTCGAGGCGGTCGAGGCCGGCCTCGACGACGCCGAGGCGCCCGGCCTGCGCGACAGGATCGATTCGGTGCGGGCGATGAAGGGCGTGTGGGGATACCGGAACCCGGCGCTCATGGTGAGCGAGGCCCTCGGCCTCGCGGGGGTCGAGACGGGTCTTTCCGTGGTGGGCGGCAACCAGGTGCAGACGGTGTTCAACGAGAGCGCCCTCGACATCCAGAGCGGCCGCCGCGAGGCGATCGTGCTCTGCGCGGCCGAGTGCGGCCGCACGATGGGCCGGGCGCGCAAGATGGGGATGGACCTCGACTGGCTGCAGGACGACGACCCTCCCCAACTCCCGGACACGAGCTACGGCGACACGCGCTGGACGCGGCACGAGATGGAGATGGACCGCGGCATCCAGCAGGCCGTCCAGTACTACTCCCTGTTCGACATCGCGCTGCGGAAGCAGGGCGGCGAAACGGTCGAGGGCCACCTCGCCCGCATCGCCGAACTCTGGGCGGGATTCAACCGCGTGGCTCAGGAGAATCCCAACGCGTGGATCCGGACGCCTCTGACCGCTGCCGAGATCGGCACGGTGTCGCCGGCCAACCGCGCCGTGACCTACCCCTACACGAAGCTGATGAACGCGAACATGCGCGTCGACATGGCGGCAGCGCTGGTGCTCTGCTCGCTCGATGTGGCCCTCGCGTCTGGCGTGCCCCGGTCGAAGATGGTCTTTCCGGTCAGCGGCGCCGACGCCGTCGACCACTACTTCGTCTCCGAGCGCGACAATCTCCACTCGTCGCCGGCGATCCGGCTGGCCGGCAGGCGGGCGCTTGAACTCGCCGGCGTCGAAGCGGCCGATCTCGACTTCGTCGATGTCTACAGCTGCTTCCCGAGTTCCGTGCAGGTGGCGGCGATGGAACTCGGTCTCGATCCGCAGCGCCGGCTCACCGTCACCGGCGGCCTCACCTTCGGCGGCGGACCGCTCAACAGCTACGTGATGCACTCGATCGCCCGCACGGCCGAACTCCTGCGCGAAACGGACGGAGGCCGCGCGCTCGTCACCGCGAACGGAGGCATGCTGACCAAGCACTCCTTCGGTGTCTACAGCGCCGGGGAACCGGATCGCCCCTACCGGCACGAGGACCTGACGGCCGAGGTCCACGCGCTCCCCAAGCGCGAAGCCGTGGCCGACTACACGGGGCCGGCCGAGATCGAGTCCTACACCGTCATGTTCGGCGGCGGCAGCGCGAAGTCGACCTCGTACCGTTCGACCTACGGCGAGCGCGAAGCGCCGAGCTTCGAACCCACCGTCGCCCACCTGGCCTGCCGCCTGCCGGACGGCCGGAGGAGCTGGGCCAACGTCGAAGATCGGGACACGCTGCGCGACATGTGCGCGCAGGAGTTCTGCGGGCGTCCGGTCCAACTGGACGGAACAGGGACCGCCGAGTGCATGTGACCACGCGACTCGCCGTCGCCGGCCTCGCCGCCCTGCTGCTGACGGGCTGCCTGGGCCACCCCGCCGCACCGGCCCGTAGCGCGATGTTCGACTACGACCCGGGTACGGATCCAATCTCCAACCCCGAATCGCTGTTCGCGCCGTTCGACCCGGAGCGGGCCGACACCGAGGCCACGATCAACCGCTACTCGCTCGACCAGCCGACCTCGCTCAACCCGCTCTTCATCCGCGCCTGGACCGACGGCTTCCTCTACCGCCTGCTGTTCGACCCGATCGCTCACCGCGCCCCGGACCTCACCGCGGAATGGAACCCGGCGATGGTGGACGAGGTCGAGGAGCTGGAGGGCGGCCTCGTCCACCGCATCAAGCTCCACGCGGGCATGCGCTGGCACGACGGAGCGCCGGTCACCTCCGAGGACGTCCGCTTCACCTGGGAGGCGATCGCCGACGACAACGTGCCGGCGGTCGACTACAAGTACAAGGCCGCCGAGATCGAGGACATCCGCATCATCGACGACATCACGTTCGACGTCGTCCACCGGCAGGTCTCCGCCCTCCGCGTCGACAACCTCTACTTCCCCATCGTCCCGGCGCACATCCTGAACAACCCGCAAGAGCGCGCGGCCGATCCGACGCTCCGCACGAGCGCCTACTACAACCGCTATCTCCGTGAACTAGGCATCGGCAACGGGCCCTTCCGCTTCGTCGAGTGGATCCATGCCGACCGCGTGGTCGTCGAACGCTGGGAGGACTACCACCACGACAAGCCGCCCA
>JAPOVF010000085.1:23766-29050 GCA_026708285.1 Acidobacteriota bacterium | reverse complement strand
CGGGCGAGTACCGCTTCCAGGAGCTCTACTACCAGTCGGGCGTGTTCTTCGGTCTCGGCCTCTACCAGTTGGGCAACGGCGTGGAGTCTGAGGAGGGACCGGGTCTGACGGTGGGCGTCAGCGGGGACTTCCCGATCAACAAGCGGCTCTCGGTCGTGCTGGAACTCTCCGGCCACTACGCGGACATCGATGCCGCGAGCACGTACGCCTCCGCCCACGTGGGCGTGGCGTACCAGTTCTAGGAGCCGGCGCCGGTCGAGGTGCCGGCTGCTACACTCACGCGCCGCCGGATCGTGGGGCCGTAGCTCAGTTGGGAGAGCGCTTGAATGGCATTCAAGAGGTCGTGGGTTCGACTCCCATCGGCTCCACCACCTCGGCGCAGCCTCTAGCCTTCGGGACGCGCGCTGTCGAGCATGGCCAGGAAGGCCTGGCGCTGCTCCCGCATCGTCGCACCGGGGCCCACGGCACGCAGGTACCAGGGGCCGCCGGGGGCCTCGATGATGGCCCCGTAGAGCGCTGAGTCGGGCAGGTCGGTCGTGGGGAAGCTGCCGATCGTGCTGGCCTTGACCGTCCCCTCCAGTTCGATCCAGGTGCGGCGGACTCCGTCGCTCTCGCGGCTCTGCGTGACCGGCGCCGGGGCGCTGGGGTCAGGGACGACCTGACTCTTCCAGCGTTCGATGTTCGCGGCCGGCCCCCCGCCGCCGCCGGGCCCGAAGTAGTACGCCGAGATCTCGCCGGGGCCGCCCGAACCGGGGATCTCGGCCTCCAGCATGCGCATCCGCGACCTGGGCTCGAGGCGGTTCCAGGCCGCCGGAAGAGCGATGACGAGACCGCTGGCGCTGATCGGCTCCGCAAGGTCCACCGCGGCCTCCGTCTCCTGCGTGCCGGCGCCGCCCTCGGCCGGTGTGTCGGCCGCGCACGCCAGCAGCAGGAGGGTGAGGCCGAGAGCCGCTTCGCGGCGCCGCGGCAGGCCAGTCCGAGTGTTCATCGTCGCGCTCCCGTGTGGTCTGAGGTTGAAGCACCGAGGATATGCTGACCGGCGGAAGCGCTCGGGGGCTGGTGCCTCCTGCGGTCTTCAAAACCGTTGTCCGGGGCGTGATGCGTCACCGGGGGTGGGTTCGATTCCCATGCGCTTCCGCCACGCGCCGACCGGGATCTGGCCGGTCTTGCGCAAATCTGGCCGGAATCCGCCAACAGGCGTCCGGTTCTCCGTCGCGTTTCGCTCTAGTGTGGGATGGCGGAGAGCGAGGCGGCACCAGGCAACGTGGATTGCCGGAGGAGAACAGCATGAATCCCTATTCCCAGTCGTTGGACGTGGTGCGGATCCAGCGTGATCTGCGCCGCGTCGCGCGTCGTCGTGTCGTCGTTCGCGCCTGGTCGCGGTGGGGCGATCCACTGCTGGCCGGCGCCGTGCTGGCATTGATCGCGTGGGCGATCGTTGACGGCCAGACGGCGCAGTCGCCTGACGCCACGCCCGCGCTGGTCGCCGAGAGCCGGAGCCTCCCCTGAGAGGAAGGTAGTATGCCGCCCGTCCCGTGGCTGGCCAGCCGTTTCCCTGGAACGCCAAGCCGACTTGGCTATGTTGGTCGGGCGGCAAGGACTCGGCCTGGGCTCTGCGGGAACTCCGGGCCGATCCGGCCTACGATGTGCAGGGCCTGATCGCGCTGGTCAACGAGAAGAACGGCCGCGTGATCCTGCACGGGGTACGGCATACGCTTCTCCAGTCTCAGGCCGAGGCGGTCGGGTTGCCGCTACGGTTCATTCCCCTCGACTGGACGGCCTCGGCGACTGAGCGAAACGCCGCCCTCGCCCGTGGCTTCGGCGAACTGCGGCGGCGCGGGGCGACGTGTGTTGCCTTTGGCGATCTGTTCTCCGTGGAGGGCCGCGACCGGCGCCTGCTCGTGACAGCAGATAGCGGCCTTGAGGTGATGTTCCCGCTGTGGAGCCGTGACACGCGGGTCCACGCGGAGGAGATGGTGAAAGCTGGTCTTTCCGCCTGGGTGTGCTGCGTCGATACGGACTACCTGCCGGCGGATCGCGTGGGGTGTCAATTCGATGCAGCTTTCGTGGCCGCGTTGCCGGCCGGCGTCGATCCATGCGGCGGGAATGACGAGTTCCACACCTTCGTGGAATGGGCTCCCGGTTGGAGCCGCCGCGTTCGGGTCGAACCGAACGGTTCGATCGAGGCATACAACTTCGCATTCGCGGAGATGGAACGTTCCGGCCGGGAGGAGAACGGTTCCTCTTCGTTGCCACGGGTCGACGTGTTCAGTCACTTCGCGCGGCTGGACCGTGTGCGGCGCTACGTGGACGACCATCTGGCGGACGATCTGCGTCCGGAGGCCATTGCCAGGATCGCGGCGATGTCGCCCTCAGGCTTCTCGCGGTACTTCCGGCAGCATGTCGGAATGACGTTCACCGGGTGGTTGGCCCACCATCGAATCGAACATGCCTGCCGGTTGCTGCGCGAGACCAACTTCGCCGTGGCTCGAGTCGGCGAAGCCGTCGGTTACCACAGCGAACGTGCGTTTCGCCGTGCCTTTCACGAGCACGTCGGTTGCAGTCCGCGCCAGTACCGGAAGGACTCGATGTAGCGGAGGCGCGCGGGCCCCGTGGCGCTCTTTCCTGGCCCTACGACGGAGCGCCGGTGCTGGACGTTTCGCTCTTGGAGGACGAGGAGGTCGATTCGCCGGCTTTCTTGCTCTGGTCCGAGGACGACTCGGAAGCGGCAGCCTTGCCGTGGTCGGCGTCGCCGTTCGACTTGCTGTCGCCGTTGCCGTTGCCCTTGCGGGCGTAGTCGTTGACATACCAGCCGCTGCCCTTGAACTGGAAGGCGGGGGCCGAGAGCAGCTTCTTCAGGCTGCTCCGGCCGCACTCGGGGCATTCCTCGAGGGGCGGGGCGGAGAAGGCCTGGATCGCCTCCAGGGTGGCCTCGCATTCGGTGCACTGGTACTCGTAGAGAGGCATGGACGGCGGCGGATTGTAGCAGTCGTTAGCAGTCCTTGCCGAGGACTGCCAACTAGGTCCACTCGAGCGTCGGCAGAACCTCGCAAGGCGCGCCCGCAGTTGCCGGAGCGCTGTGCTTCGGCACCCGCACGAGGCCGGCGCCGGCTCCGTGGGCGACCAGGTCGTGGGAGCCGAGCGGTGGTCTCGGTTCGACCAGCACCTCGCCGGCCTCGACGCGGAACCGGCAGGGCAGGAAACGGTCGCGCCACTTGGCCCCGGGCAGATCGGCGGTGAGCCGCGCGCGGAGCGCTCCCCGCCAGTAGCTGTCGGCTGCTCCGGTCATGACCCGCAGCAGGGGCCGTACGAACAGCCAGTACGTCACCATGGCGGAGGCCGGGTTTCCGGGCAGACCGAACACCCAGCCCCGGTCGTGGCGCGCTGCGACGAGGGGCTTTCCAGGCTGGATGGCGACGGCATCGAACAGGAAGCGGCAGCCCAGACCGGCGTCGCCAAGGACCTGTTCGACGAAGTCGAACTCGCCCATCGAGACGCCGCCCGAGATCAGGAGGACGTCCGATGTCAGGCCGCGTTCCACCTTGGCCCGCAGTTCGGCCGGGTCGTCCCGCGCGATGCCCAGGGAGCGGGCCTCGATGCCGAGCTGCGAGAGGGCGCCCCGGAGGAAGTCCCGGTGGGAGTCGCGGAGCTGCCCCGGACCGGGTTCCGCTTCGGCCGGCACGACCTCGTTGCCGGTCGAGAGCGTCGCGACCGTTGGCCGGCGGTAGACGGGCGCCTCGTGGATGCCGTGGGTGGCCAGAACGCCCGCTCCCCCCGGGGTCAGCAGCTCTCCCTTTGCCAGCAGCGGCCCGCCGGCGGCGGTGACCTCGGCCTGGCGGCGGATGTGCCTGGACTCGGGCACCGGTTCCACGATGCGGACCGCGCCACAGGCGCCCGCGGCGGAGGAGTCGTCGAACTCGGTCTGTTCGATCGGGATCACCCGGTCGGCGCCAGCCGGCGACGGCGCTCCGGTCATGATGCGCAGCGCCGCGCCGGATCGAAGCTGCGCTCCCGGCGGGTCACCCGCGGCGACGACTCCGTCGACCGGCAGGACGGTTCCCGGTTCGACATCCGCGCCGAGGGCGAAGCCGTCCATCGCCGAGACGTCGTGCGCGGGAACGTCCACGGTGGCGGTCAGGCCGCCGGCCAGCACGCGGCCGACGGCGCCGGCGCGGCTCACCCGTTCCACTTCCAGCGTCTCCGCTTCGGCCTCGATGGCGGCCCAGGCTTCCTCGGGCGAGAGCATGCGGGCGTTTGTCTATCACCCGATCTGCGTCAGCGCCGAGTACATCGGCAGGTACATCGAGATGACGATGATGCCGATCACGATGCCGAGGATGCTGATCAGGGCGGGCTCGAGGAGCTTCATCATGCTGTCCACGTCGTTGTCGACCTCCTCCTCGTAGAAGTCGGCGATGCGGGTGAGCATGGGGCTCAGGGTGCCGGTCTGCTCACCCACGTAGACGATCTGGCAGAGCATGGCCGGGAAGATCCCGGTGCGGCGGAGCGACCGGTTGATCGGACGGCCCTGCTCGACCTCTCGGCGCACCGTGCGCAGGGCGTCGGCGACGACGACGTTGCCGGCGGCGTCGGCGGCAATCGACAGCGCGCTCAGGATCGGTATGCCCGAGGAGAGCAGGATCGACAGCGTGCGGCAGGTGCGCCCGGCGACGATGCGGAGCATCAGCTTGCCGGCGACGGGCAGGCGCAGCAGCAGACGGTCGGCCGCGATGCGGCCTCGCCGGGTTCCGAGGAGCCGCTTCGCGGCGAACGCGGCCGCTCCGGCGAGCGCGAGCAGGACGAGCACGTAGGCGCCGATGAACTGGCTGATGCCGACCACGATCCGGGTGAGGATCGGCAGGTTGCCGCCCATGTCGTCGAAGAGGTGCTGAAACACCGGGATCACCTTCCACAGGATCAGGAAGACGACCGCGGCGGCCACGGTGAGAATGGCGACCGGGTAGGTCAGGGCGGAGCGCACCTGGTTGCGCAGCTTCGCGACCTTCTCGACGTGGGTCGCCAGCCGGTCCATCACCGTATGGAGCGCGCCGCTGGCCTCGCCCGATGCGACCAGGTTGACGTAGAGGTCGCCGAACGCGTGTGGGCGGCGCTTCATCGCCTCCGCGAGGCCCGAGCCCGCCTCGACCTCGGCCCGCATCTGGAGGAGGACCTTCCGCAGGCCGGAGTGCTGGCCTTCCACGCTCAGGATCTCCAGGCTCTGCAGCAGGGGCAGGCCGGCGTCGAGCAGGACCGCGAACTGGCGGCTGAAGACGGCGAGGGTCTT
>JAPOVF010000085.1:20162-22831 GCA_026708285.1 Acidobacteriota bacterium | reverse complement strand
CGACAGCGAACAGCGCCTCTGGAGCCTGACGCCGGACGAGGCCCGGCAGCGGTTGCTGCGGGGGCCCGAGGCGGTTCTGGGAATCGACGGGTCGTTCGCGCTCGCGGCCCGCCGGGGGATCGATGTCGTGATGGCCCGCAGCCTGGACCGGCCGATGCGGTACTTCCTGGCGAAGGAGTCGTCGGGACCGATGCTGGTCATCGCAGGGCGGATCGACGAGATCAGGGATTGCCTCGTGGCCGAGGGCTACGCCGACCAGTTCCATCCGACCTACACGCGGATGGTGCCGGCTCACCACGCGACGACCCTGCGCCTGGTCGGCTGTCCGGACCCGAACCCGACACACGACCGGTTCTTCGATCCGTCGCGGGGCACGCTGCCGCCGGATCTCGACCTGATCGGCGAGCGCTACGTCGAGGCGCTGATGTACGAGCTTCGCGGCTGGCTGGCCGCGCTGCCGGCGGAGCGGGGGCGGGATCCGATCGGGGTCTGCTTCTCGGGCGGCATCGACAGCGGCGCCGTGCTGGTGGCGCTCTGCAGGGCGTTGCTCGAGTCGGGCGAGAGCGCCGCGAGGCTCAAGGCGTTCACCCTCCGCGTCGGTGACGGCGCGGGGGACGCCGGGCAGGCGCGCGAGTTCCTGCGGCGCACGGATCTCGAGATGCTGGGCGAGGAGATCGAGGCCGAACCGGCGGCGGTCGATCCGCTGGCCGCGGTCGAGGTGATCGAGGACTACAAGCCGCTCGACGTCGAGTGCGCCGCGGTCGGTCTGGCGCTGCTGCGGGGCATTCGGGCGCGCTACGCCGACTGGCGCCTGCTGGTCGACGGCGACGGCGGCGACGAGAACCTGAAGGACTACCCGCTGGAGGAGAACGACGAGCTGACGATCACCAGCGTGGTCGGCAACTCGATGCTCTACCAGGAGGGCTGGGGCGTCGACGCGATCAAGCACTCCCAGACCTACTCGGGCGGCCTCGGCCGGGCGATCGTCCGCACCCACGCGCCGGCGCGGCTGCTCGGTTTCGAGGGTTTCAGTCCGTTCACCCGGCCGGCGGTGATCGCGGTGGCGGAGGCAATTCCCTTCGACGAGCTGACCGGGGGTTCGCACCAGGCCCTGTACGACCTGAAGGGCGAAGTCGTGCGGAGGGGGGTGAAGCGCGTGCTCGGCGTCGACTTCCCGGTCTTCCCCAAGTGCCGCTTCCAGGAGGGCGCGGCGTCGGCGGATGTGTTCGCCGCCGCCTTCGACCGCCCGCCCGAGCAGTATCGCCGGCACTTCCAGTCGCTCTACGGCTAGGGCCGCCGGCGCGATGGAGGCGGGGTCCGGACGGGCGCCACCGGCCTTCGACCCGGCCGCGGTGCGGGGCCTTCGACCCCCGCGGCCGGCGCACGATCCCTGGCGGTTCCAGGGTGTGACGGTCGAGCTGGAGCGGAGCCCCGACGGCGAGCTCCGGCCCTGGGCGACCGTGTTCCTGACCGGGGCCGAGTGTCCGTTCACCTGCGTCTTCTGCGACCTGTGGCGGTACACCACGGCCCGACCGACGCCGGAGGGCGCGCTGCCGGCGCAGTTGCGGGCCGCGCTGGAGGACCTGCCGCGTCTGCTCGACGAGGCCGGTCTCGAACGCTGCGATCGCCTCAAGCTGTACAACGCGAGCAACTTCTTCGAGCCGCGCGCGGTGCCGGAGGCCGACCTGGAGCCGATCGCGGGGCTTGCAGATGCGTTCGAGCGGGTGGTCGTCGAGTGCCACCCGCGCCTCGTGGACGGCCGGGTGCGACGCTTCGCCAACTGGCTCCGGGGTCGCCTGGAGGTGGCGATGGGCCTGGAGACCGTGCATGCCGAGGCCCTGCCGCGGCTGGGCAAGCAGTTGACCCTGGAGCAGTTCGACCGGGCCGCCGCGCGGCTCCTGGCGGACGGCATCGGCCTGCGTGCGTTCGTGCTGGTCGGCGTGCCCTTCGTGCCGGCGGAGGAGCAGGCGTACTGGGCGGCGGCGAGCGTACGGCACGCGGTGGAGGCCGGCGCCCGCTCGGTGGCGCTGATCCCGGTACGGAGCGGCAACGGGGAGCTGGAACGGCTGCAGCGGCTGGCCTGGTTCGAGCCGCCGGATTTGGCGTTGCTGGAGGAGTCCCTGGCGCTGAGCCTGGAAGTAGTCGCCGCTTCGCGGCGGCGTCCTCCTCGCGGGCCAGAAGGCCCGCGTCACATGGAGTCCCTGGCTCGTGGGCTGGAAGCGGCCGGCGGTCGTGCGGCGGTGCAGGTGGACCCCTGGGACCTCGAGCACGTGGAGTCTGCGTGCGGCGCCTGCCGCGGGGCGCGGCTGGCGGCGATCCGGGAGATGAACCGTACGGGTGAACCAATACGAACCGGATGCGATGAGTGCGGCGGCTGAGCGGCGGGAAGGGGGTCGTATAGCGGCCACGACCGTGGCCCGGGCCAGAAGGCCCGGGTCACTCGGGGAACCCGTCGAGCGGCGGGAGGAGGGTCGTAGAGCGGCCACGACCGTGGCCCGGGCCAGAAGGCCCGGGTTACTCGGGGAACCCGTCGAGCGGCGCGAGGTAGTTATTGCGGGTGGGGGCTTTGGGGGTTCTGTGCTGGCGCGGGCGCTTCATGCCCAGGGCCGCGACGTGCTGTTGCTGGAGCGCGGCCGCCACCCGCGGTTCGCGCTGGGCGAGTCCTCCAC
>JAPOVF010000085.1:0-19719 GCA_026708285.1 Acidobacteriota bacterium | reverse complement strand
CGCGGCCGGTGCGACCGCGGCTGCAGACGACGCTGGTGTACTCGCACTTCGACGGTGTCGCCTCCTTCGACCGCGGCGGCGACTGGCCGGATTCGCCCTTTCCCGAGCGCTGGAGTGCCGCCCACCATCTGCTGGAGGAGGGGTGGATGTACCAGCTCGCCTTCGACGACGGCTCGATGAGCGCGGGTGTCCTGCTGCCGGAGGACCGCCCGCCGGCCGCCGCGACGATCGAAGAGCTCCGCGGCGGCGGAGCGGAAGAGTCCGGGGCCGAAGCGGTCTTCGGCGGCCTGCTCGCTCGCTACCCGTCGCTGGCGAACCAGTTCGCCGGCCACCGGCCTCTGCGGAACCTGGCGGCGCGGTCGGGCGTCGCCTACCGCCGCGACCGGGCCGCCGGGCCGGGATGGCTGCTGCTTCCCCACAGCTACGCCTTCGCCGACCCCATGTTCTCGACCGGCATCGCCTGGAGCCTGCTCGCCGTCGAGCGGATCGCGGATCTCTGCCGTCGCGGACTGCCGGCGCCGGCGGAGGTCGAACGGTACGGCCGGCTCCTGGCCGCGGAGGCGGACCACATCGACGGGTTGCTCGTCGCCGCCTACCGGCTGATGGACGACTTCGAGAGCTTCACCGCCGCCGCGATGGCCTACTTCGCGGCCGCGAGCTTCGACGAGCTGCGGCAGCGGCTGCTCGACCCTCCCGAAGGGGGCTGGTGGTGGCAGGGTTTCCTCGGCGCCGACGAAGAGGTCCGCCGCCGGCTGTTCGAGGAGCTCGACGAGCGCTCGGCCGACCCGCTGACGGCTGGTGGGCTGGCCGGCTGGATCGGGCCCGCGATCGAGTCACGGAACCTGATCGGCCTGGACGATCCGAGTCGGCGGAACGTCTACCCGGTGGACCTGGCGGACATGGCGCGCCGGCGGGACCGGATCGCGGCCCGCCTTGGGGTGGAGCTGGAGGAGGTGCGGCGCCGCTGGCGGCGGCTGCGCAGTCCTCGGCGGATGCCGTAAACACTGGGTGAAACACTGGGTGCGCCGGCCTTCTGGCCGGCTGTAACGCGGGTCTTCTGACCCGCGAGACACCACGGCCGCGAAGCGGCGTGCGCGAGCTGTACTCCGGCGTGCTGCCGGAGTGCACGGAGCTACCGGGGGGCCGGCGCACCCAGTGCCGGATGCCGGCCAGAAGGCCGGCGCACCCAGTGTTTCACCCAGTGTTTCACCCAGTGTTTCTCACGGCGGTCCGAGCAGTTCGTTGACCGAACTCTCGAAGCCGGTCTGCGGCCGGTCCCTCCGGAGGCGGCGGACGGCGAGGCCTTCGATGATGCGGCGGGGCTGGATCGAGCGCTGCCGGAGCCGGTGGGCATCGAGCAGGTCGGCGGCGAGGGCCAGGGCGGCGGCGCGGTCGGCGCGGCGGTCCAGGCCGCGCGCCGCTACGGCCACGGCGCCGGCGATCCGCGTCCAACCCTGCCGGGCCCGGATGTCCTCGAAGCCGCCGTCCTGGACAAGACGTGCGGCGAGGGCCGAGACCCACGGGGCGAACGCCTCGTCGCCGGGGCGCCGGCGCCACAGGTCGAGGAGGTCGGAGGCCAGTTCGTCGTCGTCGCCGGCGTCGCCGGCGCCGAGGTAGACGGTCCACGACCGGCTGCGCAACGTGGGCAGCAGTTCGCTGGCGGACGAGGCAAGCAGCAGGAAGTTCCTGGGCGACCTGTCGGCCGGTTCCTCGAGGGTCTTGAGCAGCACGTTCGCTCCCGCCGGATGGAGGACCTCCGCTTCGACGATGACGAACACCTGGCCGCGGGCCTCGAACGGCGATACCTGGGCCGTCTGCAGGAGGGCTCTGACCTTGTCCACGGGGATGACGGTCTCCCTCTTCTTCGGATCGCGGCGGGCGAACACGAAGTCGGGATGGAAGGCGCCGTCGTTCTCGATGTCGATCCGCCGGCAGTGCCGGCACCGGCCGCAGGGCCGCGTTTCCGGCTCGCCTGCGCACAGCAGCGCCCGCGCGATCTCGTTGGCCAGGGCCAGCCGGTCCGCCGGCTCGCCGCCGTGAAGGATGATCGAGGGGTACAGCCGGCCGGTGGCGGCGAGCGAGGGCAGTTGCTCCGCGGCTCGACTCATGCGCGCCGTCCCTGATCGCGCCGCAGTTGCGGGAAGAGATCCGCCAGCGCGTCCTCGACGGCCTCCGCAACCGTCTCGATGGGCGCCGCCGCGTCGATGACCCTGAAGCGATCCGGTTCGCCGGCGATTCGCTCCCGGTACGCGGCATGCACCCGCCGATAGAACGTCAGGTTCTCGCGGTCGATGCGGTCGGCGGCACGCCCGCTGCGCCGCCGCTGCGCTTCCTCCGGCGCCAGGTCGAAGAAGAGGGTGCGGTCGGGCGTATGGCCGCCGGTGGCGAGCCGGTCGGCCTCGGCGATCAACTCCGGCTGCACGCCCCTGCCGCCGCCCTGGTAGGCGTAGGTGGAATCCGTGAAGCGGTCGCACAGGACGATCGCGCCCGCGGCCAGCGCCGGCTCGATCACCTCGATCAGGTGCTGCCGGCGGCTGGCGAACACCAGCATCAACTCGACCAGGCCGTCGACCTGGGCCGCCTCCCGTCCCAGGAACAACTCGCGCAGCAGGTCGGCAAAGGGGGTGCCGCCCGGCTCCCGGGTGACGACGTGGGCGACTCCATGGCGCTCGAGGCGCCGCGCCACGCGTTCGAGCTGTGTCGACTTGCCGCTGCCGTCGAGGCCCTCGAAGGTGATGAACCGTCCGGTCATCCCGCCGCATGCTAGCGCCGGCCCCGGTGGTTGCTCCGGTAGAGTGAGTTCCGGAGGAGGCGAGCCTTGAGTACAGAGATTCCCGAGCAGAAGAACCGACCCGGTTGGACCCTGCACGCGGCGCTCTATGCGGTCCTGCTGGCGGCGATCGTATTCCTTGTCCTGCGGCCGGAATCCGGCGTTTCGGCGCAGCAGGAGAGCGTTCAGGACCGGGCCGCGGCCAGGCTCGACGGCGTGGACATCGGCCACGACGAGGCCCTGGAGCGGGCGGCGGCGCAGTTGGACCAGTTGGAGCAGCAGCGCATCCAGTGCGACCTGCAGGTCGACTCCGAGCGGCACCAGTTGATCGAGCGGACACTGGAGGGGATCGTCCGCGACCGGCTGGTCGTCGCCGCGGCCGGCGAAGCGGATCTTTCGCCGGAGGCCTGGCGGGAGGCGGAGATGGAGCGCCTCCAGGCGGAGTTGACGGACGAGGAGATCGACGCCTTCTTCGTCGAGAACGAGGGGCGCATCCGGGGCGGGCGCGAGGAGCTCGAACCCCAGGTCCGGATCTACCTGGCCCAGCAGCGGTTCGTGGAGGATCTCGAGGAAGGGCACGAGATCGAGTACCTGCTCGATCCGTACCGTCTCTCCGTCGAACCCGGAACGGGGCCGGAACGGGGCGGGGCGGATGCCCCGGTGACGATCGTGGAGTGGTCGGACTTCGAGTGCCCGTACTGCAAGAGCGTGCTGCCGACCCTGGAACGGATCCTCGAGGAGTACCCGAACGACGTGCGCCTCGTGTTCCGTCACTTCCCGCTGCATGCGATCCATCCCAACGCGCAGGCCGCGGCCGAGGCCGGCGTCTGCGCCCAGGATCTGGGCGCCTTCTGGGAGTTGCACGACCTGATGTTCGAGGAGCAGGACGCGCTGAGCCTGGACGACCTGAAGGACAAGGCGGAGCGCGCGGGCCTCGACGCGGAGGCCTTCGCCGCCTGCCTGGAGGCCGAGGACACGCCCGATCGGGTGGAGGCCGACCGGCGGGCCGGCATCCTGGTGGGCGTCAACGGGACGCCGGCGCTGTTCGTGAACGGCCGCCCGCTCGCCGGAGCGGTGGCCTATGAACAACTGGCCGGCGTCGTCGAGGACGAGCTCGAGCGGGCGGGTGAGTAGGGGCCCGGACGCTCCCGTCTTCGTTCCCTACCGGCCGGCCCGCGTGGAGCCGGCGGAGATGGAGCGCCGGGCGGAGCGGATCTTCGAGGAGTTCGACAGCCGGCGCAGCGTGCGCTTCTTCACCGACGAGCCGGTTCCCCGCCGGCTGATCGAACGGGCGATCGAGGCCGCGTCGACCGCGCCCTCGGGCGCGCATCGCCAGCCGTGGAGGTTCGTGGCGGTCAGCGACCCGGAGATCAAGGCGCGGATCCGGGAGGCGGCGGAAGCGGAAGAGAAGCACAGCTACCTGGGTGGGCGCATGCCGGACGAGTGGCTGGAGGCGCTCAAGCCGCTGGGCACCGACTGGCGGAAGCCGTTCCTGACCACCGTGCCCTGGATCGTCGTCGTGTTCGCCGAGCTCTTCGGCTTCGACGAGCAGGGGGCGAAGCGGAAGAACTACTACGTCAAGGAGAGCGTCGGCATCGCCTGCGGCCTCTTCATTGCCGCCCTGCACCGAATGGGACTCGCCACCCTGACCCACACGCCCAGCCCGATGGGGTTCCTGAGCGAGATCCTCAAGCGGCCGCCGAACGAGAAACCGTACATCCTGTTTCCGATCGGCTACCCGGCGCCGGACTGCGAGGTGCCCGACCTGCGGCGCAAACCACTGGCCGAGGTCGCGCTGTGGCGCACGGATGGCGCCGGCGACTGAACGGGCGGCCTCAGCGATGAACGGTCTGATCCTGGCCGGCGGCGTGGGCTCCCGCTTCTGGCCGGTGAGCAGGAGGCGCCGGCCGAAGCAACTCCTCGATCTCCTCGGCGGTGGCTCGCTGCTCGCCACAACGGCGCGCCGCATCGAGCCGCTCTGCGGCGCGGGCGGGATCTGGGTATGCACCACCGAGGAACTGGCCCCCGCGGTCGCGTCCGAGCTGCCGGAACTCGCCGCTTCGCGCGTCCTGGGCGAACCGACCGGCCGCAACACGGCGCCGGCGATCGGCTGGGCGGTGCGCTCGATGCCGGAGGAGGTGCGGGGCGGTGTGATCGCGGTGTTTCCGTCCGACCACTGGGTCGCCGACGAGGAGGCGTTCCGGGAGGTTCTTCGCCGGGGTGCTGCGGCTGTCAGAGAAGGCGCGTGTGACGTGGTCACGGTCGGTGTCGCACCCGCCTGGGTCGAAACCGGGTACGGCTACCTGGAACTCGCGAAGCCCCCGGTCGAGGGCGGAGTGGAGCCGGTGGTGCGGTTCACCGAGAAGCCGGACCCGGAGACGGCGGCACGCTTCAAGGCCTCCGGCCGCCACTTCTGGAACGCCGGAATCTTCCTGTTCCGGGGTGACGTCCTGCTCGATCTCTACGGCCGGCACCTGCCGGAGCTGGCCGCCGGCCTGGAGCGTCTGGCGGCGGAGGACGGCGATGGGGACCGCCGGCGCGCGCTCTATGCCGACCTCGAGTCCGTGTCGATCGACTACGGGCTGATGGAGAAGCTCTCTTCGATCGGCTGCGTGGTCGCCGACTGCGGCTGGAACGATCTCGGCTCGTGGGCGTCGCTGGCCGAGGCGCTGGCGGCGGACGGAGACGGCAACCGGACGGTGGGCGACACGGTCGCCGTCGACGCGCGCGACAACCTGCTGTTCGCCGATAGCGGTACGGTGGCGGCGATCGGAGTCGAGGGCCTGGCCGTCGTGCGGACCGGCGACGCCGTGCTCGTCGTGCCGCGGGAGCGGGCGCAGGACGTGCGGCGAATTGTGGACCGGTTGCGGGCTCTCGGCCGCCGGGATCTGCTCTGAGCGCGTCGCCGACGGTCGTCTGGCGCGGACGCGGCGCGCCGGGTACAGGAAGTGCCGAAGCCGGATGGTGTGGTCTTGGGGCGTGCCGGTCCGAGCTGCTGGCAAGGCTCGAGGCGCGTTCGGACTGGGAGGTCGAGCTGGGGTTCGGCAAGGGCCGGTACCTGCTCGGGTCGGCGTCGGCGATGCCCGGCCGCCGGTTCCTGGGCGTCGAGATCGTGTCGAAGTACTTCCGCCTGGCGGTGCGGCGGGCTGCCGCTCGACGCCTCGACAACGTGATCCTGCTCCGCGGCGAGGCGCTCTACCTGATCTCCACCCTGTTGCCGGAGGCGATGGCGCGCACCGTCCACATCTACTTTCCAGACCCCTGGCCCAAGAGCCGGCACCACCGCCGGCGTCTGCTCGATCCGCGCACGGTCGATCTCGTGCTGTCCCTGCTCGAGCCGTCCTCGGGACGGCTGTGCTTCGCCACCGACCACGTCGAGTACGGCGAGGCGGTGGTGGAGACGCTGGAGCGTCATCCGGCGGTCGAGGTCGAGTGTCTCGTGGGCGGCTGGCCCGGGGGGCCGCGCACGAACTACGAGGCGAAGTTCGAGGCGCGGGGCCGGCACATCCTGCGGCTGGTGGCGGGCCTCCGGCCCGGCGCCGCCAGCCTGCTTCATCCCGCCGGCCGGGAAGCGATCCTGGTTGCGCCCGCGGCCAGGGATCAGCCCGAGAGCGCGAGCCGCACTTCGTCGAAGACGGCGTCGCTGCAATAGACGCGGTAGCGGTCGATGCGCCGGAGGTGGCGCACGAAGTGGCTGGCCTCACCGAGCGGCACCAGCCGGCCGCCGGCCTGGCGCACGGGGACCCGGCCCCGGCCGAGGCGGTGCGGATCCTTGGCGGAGTTCGAGATCAGCAGACCCCTGCCGTACCGCTCGCGCAGCGGTTCCAGGCGGCGCTCGAACGCCCTCTTCTCTTCAGGTTCCAGGTGCTCGCCGGTCTCGTGCGCGAGCCGGAAGTGGGCGCGGTCGGTGATGGCGCGCGCGTGCAGGCTGTCCGAACGCCGCATCCGGGTCATCATCTCGGCGTCGTCGTCGGCCAGGAAGCGTTCGGGATCGCTGCTCCAGGTGATCTCCTGCTCGTGCAGCCACTCGTTCAGGTGGAGTTCCAGGGCCTTGCCGGTGACGTGGAAGTAGACCTGGGTGAACATGTAGTAGCGGGCCAGGATGAGGCTTTCGACCGCGTGCAGGCCCTCGGCGTCGATACCCAGCCGGTGCTCGCCGGACTCCGGGTCGAACAGGGGCCGCACCGTGGAGATCACCTGGTCGAGGTCGAAGGTCCCGTAGCGGACTCCGCAGAACAGGGAGTCGCGCAGCAGGTAGTCCATCTTGTCGACGTCGAGTTCGCCGCTGACGATGGGAGAGAGCAGCCGCTCCGGTCCTTCGAGGCGGTCGCCAAGCAGCCGGATCACGTCGGCGCTTTCGACGCCGTCGCCGAAGCGCTCGAAAACGCCGCCCAACTCGTCGCCGGCGAGCAGGCGCCGGCTCATCTCCTCGTGGTCGATGCCGTCCTCGAACAGGTCCTCGGCCCAGTGGCTGAACGGGGCGTGGCCGAGGTCGTGGAGCAGGGCGGCGGCCCGGACCAGGCGCCGGGCGCGCGCCTGCGGCCCGGGGTCGAGCGGCGTTCCGTCGACCCGCGCCAGGGTGTCGTAGACGCGCCCGGCCAGGTGCATCGCGCCGAGGGCGTGACCGAAGCGGCTGTGTTCGGCGCCCGGGAATACGAGATGCGTCAGACCGAGTTGGCGGACCTGTCGCAGACGCTGCATCGGCCTGGTGCGGATCAGCGCCGCCTCCAGTTCGTCGGCTTCGATGAAGCCGTGGATGGGGTCGCGGAAGGAGAGACTGCGAGGCACGTGGAGCGGTACGGAGTCTGCCGGGCACGAGGGTTTCGACCCGGGGTTGCTACTCTACGGTCAGGTTCGCCCCGCCTGCAGTAATGAAGAATCGCACCGTCAATGCGCCGTGGATCAGTGCGCTGTGCGCGGCTCTGGTCGCGGCCCCTGCGCTCTTGGGCCAGACGCCGGAAGCGCCGGCCGCCCCGCCCGACCCGGCGGCCGAGGGCATCGACCTGCGCGAGCGCATGAGCCGGTTGGTGGAGCGCGTCAAGTATGAGCAGAACCGGATCGTCACCCTCCAGGCGCGCCTGGTGCAGCACGAGACCAGCGAGCTGCTGCTCGAGCCGGAGGAGAGCTGGGGCTGGTTCCGCTACCGGCCGCCCGAGGAAGTGCGGTGGGAGATCGTCGAACCCAAGCCGATGGTGATGACCGTGCGGGGCGACGTGGCGACCACCTGGTACGAGGATCTCGGCACCGCGAAGGTGGCGGAGGTGGGCCGCCTCTCGGAACAGGTGCTGACCTATCTGGGGCCGGCCGGCAATCTCGAGACGCTGATGCAGTACTTCACGGTCCAGGTGGAGTTCCCGGAGGCGGAGGGGGATCCGTACTACCTCCACCTGACGGCGGACTACCGGAGGGTGGAGAAGTACGCGAAGACGATCGACATCTGGATCGACCCGGAGACCTTCCTGCCGCGGAGGTTCAAGGTCGTGCACGTCAGCGGCGACGAGAGGCTGATCGAGCTCGAGGACATGGTCCTGAACGAACAGATCGACGACGAGGAGTTCATCCTCTCGCTGCCGGACGACGTCGAGGTGACGAAGGTCGACCTCAAGCGTTAGGGAACGGGTGGGGGAGCTGCGGTTCCGCGTCGAGCGCCGTGACGGACTCGCCCGTCTGGGCCGGCTCCGCACGCCGCACGGCGAGGTGGCAACACCGGCGTTCATGCCGGTGGGCACGATGGGGGCGGTGAAGGGGATGGGCCAGGACCTGCTCTTGGCTTCCGGGGCGCAGATCCTGATGACCAACCTCTTCCACCTGCTGGAACGGGTGGGCGCAGAGCGCATCGTCGGCCTGGGCGGCCTGCACCGCTTCATCGGCTGGGACGGTCCGCTGGCGATGGACAGCGGCGGCTACCAGGTCTTCAGCCTCGCCGGTCTGCGCCGGGTCAGCGACGGCGGGGTGCTGTTCCAGAGTCCGCATGACGGCAGCCGGGTGGAACTGACCCCGGAGAGGGTGGTCGAGGTCCAGGAACTCATGGGCGTCGATCTCGCGATGGTGCTCGACGAATGTCCGCCCTGGCCGGTGGAGCGCGAGGAAGCGGCCGAGTCGCTCCGGCGCACGACGTTGTGGGCCCGCCGTTCGCTCGACCGCTGGGGAGCCGCCGGAGGCAGCGGCGCGGCCGGCCTGTTCGGGATCGTCCAGGGCAGCTTCTTCGAGGACCTGCGTCTGGGCGCCGTCGCGGAGCTGGCCGCGCTGCCGTTCGACGGCTACGCGATCGGCGGCGTCAGCGTCGGCGAGGACCGTGAGCTGGGCCGGCAGGCGGTGTCCTGGGTGGCACCCGTCCTGCCGGAGGACCGCCCCCGCTACCTGATGGGCCTGGGTACGCCGGAGGACATCGTTCACGCCGTGGGTCTGGGCGTCGATCTGTTCGACTGCGTGCTGCCGTCGCGCAACGCCCGCCACGGCACGCTGTTCTCCTCGACCGGCATGGTGCGGATCAAGAACGCCCGCTACCGGGACGATCCGCGCCCGGTGGACGCCGCCTGCGGCTGCTCGCTGTGCAGGCGGCACAGCCGCGCCTTCCTCCACCACCTGTTCCGCTGCGGCGAGATCACGGCCAAGGTGCTGGCCACCGAACACAACGTGCGCTTCTTCCTGCACTTCATGGCCGGGCTGCGGCGGGCGATCGCGGCCGGCGGGCTTGCCGATTTCGGCGGGGCCGGCGGGCGGGAAGGCACTGCGGCGGAAGCAGAACGGCGATAGGGTTACGCCTTGCGGTGCGGGCTGCGAGAGGCTTGCTTGCCCGCACCACCCTAGGAGCACCCGAGATGATCCCTGATTCCCTGTTGTTTGTGGCCACGGGCGGCGCGCCTTCGGGCCTGATCTCGATCCTGCCGCTGATCCTGATCGGCGGCATCTTCTACTTCCTGCTGATCGCGCCGGAGCGGCGCCGCCGGAAGCAGCTCCAGGCGACCGTCGAAGCCCTGAAACGGGGCGACCGGATCCTGACGCAGGGCGGCCTCCACGCCGAGGTCATCTCGACCGAGCCGAACGCCGTGATCGTGAAGATCGCTGACGGAGTCAAGGTCAAGGTGACGAAGGCCGCGGTCACCGGCCTCGCCGAGGAGCCGAAGTCATGAACAGGAACCTGCTCATGCGGGGCCTGCTCGTCGCCGTCGTCGTCGGCACGTGCGCCTTCTGGGCGTTCCCGCTCGCCGACTCGATCCAGTTGGGCCTCGACCTGCGCGGCGGCATTCACCTCCTGCTCGAGGTGCTGACCGACGATGCGTTGCGGGCGGAAGCGCAGAAGGACATCGACAGCCTGGTTCAGGAACTGGACGAGAAGGGGGTCGCCGGCGTCGCCGGCGCGACCGAATCCCCGGTCAGTTTCCGGCTCACGGGCCTGCCGCCCGACCGCGACGAACTGCTGCCCGACATCCTCGAGGAGACGATGCCGTACTGGACCTGGAGGAGAACCGGCGAGGATGTGATCTTCGACCGCCGGCCCGACGAGGTGAACAACATCCGCGAGCAGGCGATCAACCAGGCCCTCCAGACGATCCGCAACCGGGTCGACGAGTTCGGCGTCGCCGAGCCGGTGATCCAGCGCCAGGGCCTGGGCAGCAACCGGCTGGTCGTGCAGCTCCCCGGCGTCGACGATCCGGAACGGGTGAAGAACCTGATCAAGAACACCGCCTTCCTCGAGTTCCGCCTCGGTGTGTATCCGCCCCCCACGGGTGCGCCGGCGCTGGACACGCAGGAGATCCTGAGCCAGTACGGGGGCACGCTTCCGGATCACCTCGAGATCGTGCCCCAGGACCAGCGCGACGCCGACGGCAACGTGATCGGTCAGGTCTACTACGCGCTCGAGAAGCGGCCGGTGATCACGGGGCGCGATCTGAAGACGGCGCGGGCCGGGCTCGGACAGTTCCAGGAGCCGGTGGTGAACTTCTCGCTCACCCACGAGGGCGCCCAGATCTTCGAAGAGTGGACCGGTGCGAACATCGGCAATCCCCTGGCGATCGTGCTCGACGGCCGGGTTCAGTCGGCGCCGACCGTGGAGGGACGGATCTCCGACTCCGGGATCATTCGCGGGCAGTTCACCCAGCAGGAAGTGGAGGACCTCGCGACGGTGCTGCGTTCCGGCGCCCTGCCGGCGGGCATCGAGTACCTGGAGCAGCGTGCGGTCGGTCCGTCGCTGGGGCAGGACTCGATCGACCAGGGTACCCGCGCCTTCATGTACGGCATCGCGCTGGTGCTGCTTGCGATGCTGGTCGTGTATCGGGGTTCGGGCATCAACGCGATGGTGGCCCTGGGCCTCAACTTCGTGCTCGTGTTCGGCGTGCTGGCCTACTTCGGCGCCGCCCTTACCCTGCCCGGCATCGCCGGCCTGATCCTGACGATCGGCATGGCGGTGGACGCCAACGTGCTGGTGTTCGAGCGGATTCGCGAGGAGCTCCACAACGGGCGCACGGTCAAGGCCTCCGTCGTCTCCGGCTTCGGCAAGGCCTGGTCGTCGATTCTCGACGCCAACCTGACGACCCTGATCGCGGCCATCTTCCTGATCAACTTCGGCACCGGGCCGATCCGGGGTTTCGCGGTGACGCTCACCGTGGGCATCCTGGCTTCGGTGTTCACGGCGGTCTTCAACAGCCGCCTCATGTTCGACCTGCTGCTCTCGCGCTCCGGCCGCGTCGAGCGTCTGTCCATCTAGAGGTAGGGGTCGATGGAGTTCTTCCGCAACACGAGTTTCGATTTCATGCGCCTGCGGCGCGTTTTTCTGGGTCTCTCCTCGGTCGTGGTCATCGCGTCGGTGGGCTTCATCTTCAGCCGCCAGTTGAACCTCGGCATCGACTTCGCGGGCGGCACGCAGATGATCGTGCAGTTCGCCGAGCCGCCGGACGTCCAGGACGTTCGAGGGCTGTTGGAGGAAGCGGGGATCGAGAACGCGTCGATCCAGTCGTTCGGCACCGAGGAGGACAACTCGGTCATCCTCAGGACGCCGGTGGCGGAGGAAGGCGGCGAAGAGAGCACCCTCCGCGTCGAGGAGATGCTGCAGCAGCGCTACAACAGCGGCGTATCGGGCTTCGACCTGAACCGGCAGGGGACGGAGGCGTTGGCCTCGCTCCTGCTCGAGGCCGATCCGGACGACCAGCGGGCCGCCGGCGATGACATCGCGGCCCGGGAGCACTACCGCGCGGCGTCCGCCGAGGTGATGGCGCACCGGCGGGCCGAGGGCCTGATCGAGGACTGGTCCGACATCCAGCCGGGCGAAGCGCTGAGCGCGGCGGCGGTCGCGGCGATCCGGGAACGCGCGACGTTCGGCAACTTCGCGGTCCTGTCGAGCGACAACGTGCTGCCCCAGATCGGCAGCGAGCTGCGGCGGAAGGGATTGCTGGCCATCGCCTTCTCGCTGGCGGGCATTCTCGCCTACATCTGGTTCCGCTTCGAACTGCGCTTCGGCATCGGCGCCCTGGTGGCGCTGGCGCACGATGTCGCCGTCTGTCTCGGCCTGTTCGCCTTCGCCGGCTATGAGTTCAACCTGACCACCGTGGCGGCGTTCCTGACCGTGATCGGCTACTCCGTGAACGATTCGGTCGTCGTGTTCGACCGGGTGCGCGAAAACCTGCGGCGCAACCGGCGCGAGAGCCTGGTGCAGGTGCTGAACCGGAGCCTGAACCAGACCCTGTCGCGGACCGCCCTGACCTCGGGGACCACGCTGCTGGCCGTCGGCAGCCTGTTCATTCTGGGCGGCGACGTGATCCGCGGTTTCTCCTTCCTGCTCCTGATCGGGGTGCTCGTCGGCACCTACTCGTCGATCTACGTCGCCAGCCCGATCGTGCTGATCTGGGAGAGTTCATTCGGCCGCGAACGGCGGCAGAAGAGGGCCGCAGCCGCCTAGGAAGACGCGATGGCGCTCGTGACACGACCCCGGGATCCGCTGCCGGTGCGGGAGCCTGGGGACGTGGGAATCGGCGAAGTCATCCGACGCCTCGAAGAGAACGACCGCGCCTGCGACGAAGCCTGGCTCCGCCGAGCCTACGAGTACGCGGAGCGCTCCCACCGGGGCCAGGTGCGCCGGTCCGGCGAGCCCTACATCCATCATCCCCTGGGCGTCGCGCACATGCTGGCGGAATTCAGGTTCGACCAGACGAGCGTCGCCGTCGGGCTGCTGCACGACGTCCTGGAGGACACCGGCGCCACGAAGAAGGATCTGATGGCCGAGTTCGGAACCGAGATCGCCGACCTGGTGGACGGCGTGTCGAAGATCGGCCGCCACGAGTACGTCCACAGCGACGAGGTGCAGGCCGAGAGCTTCCGCAAGTTGATCCTGGCCTCGGCCCGCGACCTGCGGGTGATCGTGGTCAAGCTCGTCGACCGCCTGCACAACATGCTCACCCTGGAGCCTCTGGAGCCGGCGAAACGGCGGCGCATCTCGCGCGAGACGCTGGAGATCTACGCGCCGCTGGCCCACCGGCTGGGGATGTGGCGGATTCAGGGGGTGCTGGAGGATCGGGCCTTCCGGCACCTTCATCCGCACCACTACGAGGACATCAGGAAGCAGCTCGATGAGCGGATCAAGGGCGCCCGGAGAACGACCCGGCGGATCGCCGAGCGTCTGCGCGAGGCGCTCGACGCAGCGGACATCGAAGCCGAGATCAGTCACCGGGTCAAGGGCTACTACTCGATCTTCCAGAAGCTCCGCCGGCAGAAGATCGATCTGCCGGACCTGTTCGACTTCCTGGCCTTCCGGATCATCACGGTCGACCTGAAGGACACCTACGCCGCCCTCGGCGTCGTGCATCAGATGTGGCGCCCCATACCGGGCCGCTTCAAGGACTACATCGCGATGCCGAAGCCGAACCTCTACCAGTCGCTGCACACGAGCGTGCTCGGCCGCGGCGGCCAGCCCTTCGAGGTCCAGATCCGGACCCAGGCGATGGACATGCTGGCCGAGGAAGGCGTGGCGGCTCACTGGCGCTACAAGGGAGGTCAGCTCGACACCGATCAGAACGACGCCAGCATCGTCTGGCTCCGGCAACTCCTCGAGTGGCAGCAGGAAATGCCGGATCCGCGCGCCTTCCTGAGCGCGCTGAAGATCGACCTGTATCCCGACGAAGTGTACGTCTTCACCCCCAAGGGCGACGTGTTCTCCTTCCCCAGGGGCGCGACGCCCCTCGACTTCGCGTATCGCGTTCACACCGAGGTCGGCCACCACACGAGCGGTGCCCGGGTGAACGGGCGGCTCGTGCCTCTGCGCACCGAGCTGAGCAACGGCGACATCGTCGAGATCGCGACGAACCCGAACCGCGAACCCAGTCGCGACTGGCTGAACATCGTCGCCACGGCGCGGGCGCGGAGCAAGATCCGCCACTGGATCAACGCCGAGCAGAAGAAGCGGGCGATCGAGATCGGCCGGACGATGCTCACCAACGAACTGCGGCGCTATCGCGTGAGCCCGCGCCGCGTGTTCGAGTCGGACGAGATGGCGGACTTCGTGGCGGCGGAGGGTTACGGCAGCATCGACGAACTGTTCAGCCGGCTGGGCTTCGGCCGCGGTTCGGTCAAGCCGGTGCTGCGAGCGGTGCTGCCGCCGGAGCGTCTGCGCCGCCGGGATCAGGGGCCGGGCCGCATCCGTCAAGCCGTGAGCAAGGTGCTTCCCCGCGACGAGGCGAGGCTCGTGGTCAAGGGCGAGAACGACATGCTCGCGTTCTTCGCGGGCTGCTGCAGCCCGCTGCCGGGCGAGGAGATCATCGGCTTCGTCACCCGCGGAAGGGGCGTCTCCGTGCACTCCGTCGACTGCCCCAACGTGCGCAACCTGCTGTACCACCCGGAACGCGAGATCCGGGTCGAGTGGGCGCGCCGCAACGATGCGATGTTCGCGGTCTCTCTCGTCATCGAGACCCGCGACCGGCCCGGCGTGCTGGCCCGCGTCACGGAGGCGATCGCGAAGCAGGGCAGCAACATCCGCCATATCGAGAGCCACGACCGGGGCGCCGGCGAGGCGTCGATCGATGTCGTGGTGGATGTCCGCAACCGCAAGCACCTGAACCGGCTCCAGCAGTCGCTCGAGGAGCTGTCCGCGGTCCGCACCGTGAAGCGCCTGCAGGGCTCGCCTCCGGCGTCGGCCGCCGGCTAGCGGGCGAGCTGCTTCGGGCTCACCCGTCCGATCCTGCGGCCGGAGGGGAGGGTCCCCGCGGACGCTCGCACTTTCTGAGTGGATGGGAGGTCGGTGCTCGCTGCGGTCGGCTGCGCTCCGGTTGGGTGTCGGTGGTTGCGGGGACTTGGGCCGTCGCTTGCCGACAGCCTCGCTGGGACCCTCCCCTCCGGCCTCCGGCTCGGACTGGACAGGTCGGACGGCCGCGTCAGGACGGTCTGGAACGCGCGGAGCGGTGTCGTGTCATCTGCATGTAGAGAAGTTCGCCATATCGGCGTGGTTCTCTGGGTGCGCGGACCTTCTGGTCCGCATCAGGCGCCGCCGCGAAGCGGCGAGCGCTATAGACGAAGTCGATTGCGGGGCCGTAGACGAGGTTAGAGGTCAACGAACTCATGGAGGGGAAGAACATGATGACGATTCGTCGAATCCACGTTGTTGTGGTGGCGCTGCTTCTCGGCTTCGGTTTCACGACGGCTGCTCTGGCCCAGAGCGCGGAGGAGCAGTCGACTCAGTACCGACGGCCAGCCGGGTCCGTGACGATCCAGGTGACGCCGAGCAGCGTGCCGGAGAACGGCGGGGAGGTCGAGGTGTTCGCCCTCGTGCGCGACGACCGGGGACGGCCGCTGGAAAACGCGAAGGTGAATTTCATCACGGAGACCGGAACGCTCGGTTCCGGAGGGCGGTTGGTCACGACCGGACCGGACGGGGGCGTCACCGATCGGCTCACCGTGACCGCCGCTGAACTGGCTGCGGTGGAGGAGAACAGGTTCTGGCTCGCGGCGGCGGTCGGCTCCGGCGGCCGACAACTGGTGACGAAGGACGTCAGCATCCGCATCCAGCTACTGCCGGAGGCCGCCTTCAAGTACAGTCCCGGCGGTCTGCAGGTCGTCTTCAGAGACGTTTCCGTCGGCCAGGTGACCAGCAGACAGTGGGACTTCGGAGATGGTGCCACGAGCACGCGGCAGAGCCCGTCGCATACCTTTGCCGAGGCGGGCTACTACGCGGTCACTCTGCGGGCAGCCAACTCGGTGGGAGCGGACGAAGTGACCAGGCTGGTTTGGGTCGGAGGCGGGCCGGACGCGAGCGAGTAGACGGTCTTTCCGTAGCGTTCGTATACTGATTCGAGAAGATGGATACCCGGCGCCGATTCCTGCCTGCCGCCGTCGCCGCCAGCCTGTCCCTGGCGCTGCTTGCGGCGTGCGACAAGACGAGCCCGGTCGCTCCTTCGGGGACTCTGATCACGATCAGCGCGAATCCCGACCGCATCCCCTCGGATGGAATGTCGGAGATCCGCGTCGTGGCCCTGCGTCCGAACGGCACACCGGTCAGCTCGGGCACCCTGATTCGGCTGACGACCACGCTGGGCACGATTCCGCCCAGCGTCGGCGTGGACGATCGGGGCGAGGCGCTGGCGACGCTGCAGGCGAACGGCCAGTTCGGCGTTGCCACCATCTCCGCCAACACGGGCGGTTCGGAGACGGCGACGGTGGACGTCCAGCTCGGACTGTCGCCGGCTTCGGTGACGGTGCAGGTCACGCCGAACAGCGTGCCCGAGACGGGAGGCGAAGCCGATCTGCTGGCGATCGTCCGCGACGACCGGGGCCAGCCGCTCGAGAACGCGGAGGTCAACTTCCGTACCGAGATCGGCACGCTCGACTCGGGCGGAGGGTTGATCTCAACCGGTGCCGATGGCACCGCGTCGGACCGGCTGACGGTCACTTCGGGCGATCTCGACACCGTGACGGGCGACAGCTTCCAGGTCGGCGTCGACGTCGGCAGCGGCGGCGGCCAGTTGGTGACGACGAACGTGAGCGTCGCCATTCAGCGGCTTCCGCGGGCGGACTTCACCTTCAACACCCGGAATCTGCTCGTCGCGTTCGAGGACACGACGGCCGGCCGCACGACGAGCTGGCTCTGGAACTTCGGCGACGGCAACACGAGTACGCGGCAGAACCCGACCCACACCTACGACGAGCCGGGAACCTACGCCGTCACTTTCCGGGCCACCAACACGCTCGGGTCCGACGAGGTGACGAAGTTCGTCCAGGTCACGGGCCAGTAGCCGCGGCCCGCGATGGCAGCCAAGGGAACCCCCGGGGTTGCTCATTCGCCGACGCCGACGGTCACGCTCGGCGAGTTGTACCTGGCGCAGGGACATCGGCGCGAGGCCGCCGAGATCTTCGAGCGGGTCCTGAGAGCCGACCCTGCCAACCGGCGCGCGCGCGAGGGACTGGAAGGTCTGCGGGCGAAGTCCCGACACGTGCCTGCGGGCCGCTCTTAGGGCTACAATCCGGGGCCGTGCTGAGCAATGAAGAAGTCGATGCGCTGATCCGGTTCGTCGCCGATGAGCGGCGAGGCGGCTCGGACCTCTCGATCGAGTACCAGGTGGACGGCCTCTACCTGCGGGTAGGCGGCGACCGGGGGGGAGGCGCCGGAGGTCCCCGTATGGAACGGGCGTCGGCGGCGGCGCCCGCCACGGCAACGCCGGTGGCGGACGCGGTGACTCCGACCGAGGAAGAGGAGGAACCGGCGCTCGACGGCCACGTGCTCAGCTCGCCGATCGTGGGCACCTTCTACGTGGCTCCCAGCCCCGACGCCCCGGCCTACGTCGAAGTCGGCTCGAGCGTCGAGAAGGGGCAGGTCGTCTGCATCGTCGAAGCGATGAAGCTGATGAACGAGATCGAGGCCGACGTGTCCGGCGTCGTCACGACCGTGGTACCCGGGAACGGCGACGCGGTCGAGTTCGGCGCGCCTCTCTTCGTGATTCAGACCTGACGCCCAATCGTCGCGGACTCCGTGTTGTTCCGCTTGCGGCGCATGCTTGGGGTTGAGCGACCCGTCGCGGCGCGCGCCGGGGACACCGCGAGGCCGTTCGGCAGGATCCTGATCGCCAATCGGGGCGAGATCGCGGTGCGGATCATTCGCGCCTGCCGCGACCTCGACATCCCGACGGTCGCGGTCTTCAGCACCGTGGACCGCGACGCCCTGCACGTGCGGCTCGCCGACGAGGCCGTCTGCGTGGGGCCTCCGGCGCCGGCCGGGAGCTACCTGCACCAGCGGAACCTGCTCTCGGCAGCGAACATCACCGGCGCGGAGGCGGTCCACCCCGGCTACGGATTCCTGGCCGAGAACGCGGACTTCGCGGCTGCCGTGGAGCAGTGCGGCCTGGCCTGGATCGGCCCGTCACCGTCGTCGATCCGCGCGCTGGGCGACAAGAACGAGGCGCGAGAGGTCGCGGTGGCGGCGGATGTGCCGCTGCTGCCCGGCGGCCCCTTGCCGGAATCGCTTGCCGAGGCCGCTCAGGTCGCCGACGATGTCGGCTATCCGTTGATGTTGAAGGCCGCCGCAGGCGGGGGCGGCCGGGGCATGCGGGCGGTGCGTGACCGCGACGATCTCGAAGCCGCGCTCGACGCGGCGGCGAGCGAGGCCCGCGCCGCCTTCGGCAGCGGCGAGCTGATCGTCGAACGGCTGGTCGCGAAGCCGCGCCACATCGAGGTCCAGATCTTCGGGGACTCGTTCGGCCGCACGGTCGGACTCGGCGAGCGGGACTGCTCGATTCAGCGCCGGCACCAGAAACTGGTGGAGGAAGCTCCGGCGCCAGCGATCAGCGCGGAGCTCCGTCGATCCCTCGCTGCGGCGGCGCTCCGGCTGGCGAAGCGGGTCGGCTACGCCAACGCGGGCACGGTCGAGTTCCTGGTCGAGGGCGACCGGTTCTACTTCCTGGAGATGAACACCCGGATCCAGGTCGAACATCCGGTGACCGAGTCGGTGACCGGCGTCGATCTGGTCAAACTGCAGATCCTGGCCGCCGCCGGCGAACCGCTGGGGCTGCCCGACAGCACCTCGACCAGCGGTCACGCGATCGAATGCAGGATCAACGCGGAGGATCCGGAGACTTTCGCCCCCTCGCCGGGCACGCTCAGCGGCTACCGGCCTCCCTCGGGACCGGGCATCCGGGTCGACAGCCACGGCTTCGAGGGCGCCTCGATGCCGCCGCACTACGATTCGCTGGTGGCCAAGGTGATCGCCCACGGCGCGGACCGTGCCGAAGCGATCTCCAGGATGGTCCGGGCGCTCAGGGAGTTCGAGGTGGACGGCATCCGCACCACGCTGCCCCTCATGCGCAGGATCGTGGAGTCACGGCCGTTCGCCGAGGCCGAGCTGGACACCGGGTTTCTCGATCGGTTCGAGCGGCAGGAAGAAGCATGAACGTTCACAGGCCGACGCTACGGCCGCCGGCGAACCGCCTCTACGCGATCGTCGATACGGGCTTCTTCGGCTCGGAATCCGAGGCCGTGACTCGCGCGGTCAGGACGCTGCTCGACTGTGGCGTGCGCTGGATCCAGCTTCGCGCCAAGGGGGTGCCGGACCTCGCCGCGTGGCGGCTCGCCGAGGCGGTGGGGCCGATGTTCGAGGACGCGTCGGGCGTGGACAGCGAAGGCGACGCGCCGTTGCTGTGGATCAACGACAACGCGGCGATCGCGGCGGCGCTCTCGGCTAGCGGCCCACGCGTCGGTCTCCGCGTGGGTCTTCACCTGGGCCAGGACGACCTGCCGCCAACGGCGGCGCGGCAGTCCGTCCCTCCCGCATGTCCGATCGGCCGCTCGACCCACGGCCGCGAGCAAGCCGCGGAAGCGGAAGGCGACCCGGCCGTAGACGCCGTGGCAATCGGTCCCGCATTCGGAACGACGACCAAGGACCGGCCGGACCCAGTCGTCGGGCTCGCCGGTGTAACCGCCGCGCGCGCGGTCACCTCGAAGCCCCTGATCGCGATCGGCGGCATCGACGCCGAGCGCGC
>JAPOVF010000200.1:1503-2664 GCA_026708285.1 Acidobacteriota bacterium | reverse complement strand
GTCGCCCCAGCGGCCCCAGTTGGAGAGCTCCTCCATCATGCGCTCGATGTCCGCTTGGGCGAGATCGCGCGACTCGGGCGAGTAGCTTGGAACGGGTTCCGGCGAGGATGCCTGCTCAGTCGCCTCCTCCGGGGTCGCCGCGCAGGCGCCAATCAACAGTGTGCACGCAATGCCGAGCGTCAGATGTGTGGCTTTCATAGTGCTCCCTGGTAATGCACGCCCTCTTGGGGGCGCGGCGGCGGAGTCGTGCGTGGGCCTTCGACGCGACGGTGCATCTCTTCGTAGGAGGCGCCGCCGCGTACCTTGTCGACCATCTCGTCGGGGTCGAAGTCGATGCCGACCGGGTTGCGGGCGAAGTCGGGGTCCCTGATGTAGGCCAGCCCCTCTGCCTTCGTGGGGAAGTTGTCCACCTGCGTCTCGACCCTGTTGCCGTCGGGGTCGGTGTAGTAGATCGAGGTGGTCATGCCGTGGTTGGTGCACCAGTAGGGCTTGACGCCACTCTCTTTCAGCCTCGCATAGGTACGCACGACGAGTTCGTCCATGGTCTTGTATTCGAAGGCGAAGTGGTCGTAGCCCTGGTTGTCGGCGCCTCGCTCCAGCCTCCTGTCTTCGACGAGCAGGATGCGCAGAAGGCGGTGGTCGAAGCGGAGCAGGGTCAGCGTCTCGCTGCGCTCGGCGACCTCGCAGCCCAGCGCCCGCACGTACCAGTCGACCATGGGCTCCAGCTGGCTGGTGCGGATAACGGTGTGGACGAGCTCGGAGGGTGCGACGGTTTCGTTCTCTTCGGACGCCGCACCGGCTGGAGCAGGCAGGCTGTCCGGATCGAAGTCGACTCCGGCGGCGGACTTCTCCAGGCCTGCCGCCTCCCCAAGGTAGGGCTCGAGATCCTCGATTCGATCGAAGCGGTCGAGGAGCATCTCGATGCGATTGCCGCTGGGGTCGGTGTAGAGAAGCGAAGCGCTGTCACCGTAGCGTCTGGCCGCGCGCGGCTCGATACCCCCTGCCTTCAGCGCGTGGTAGTTGGCGCCGAGTTCGGTGAGCGAGTCGTAGCTGAAGGTGAAGCGATCCCAGCCGAGAAGGCCGGTTTCGGGCACAGGCTGGCCGCCCCGCCCGAAGATCGAGACGCGATGATGCTCGATGTCGTAGGAGCACCAGGCGCCG
>JAPOVF010000200.1:0-1472 GCA_026708285.1 Acidobacteriota bacterium | reverse complement strand
GGCCACTGCCTCCTTCAGGTCGCCGACTCTCACCGCCAGGTGGGCGAAGTCGGAAGGCGACACGATCTCAGTCGTCGTCGCTCCCCGCGCCGCGGCCGCTCCCAGGCAAGCCCCGGCCGTCACCATCGCTCCCTCCAGGAAGCGGCGCCGATTCATCGAGCGGCCTGTGGACATCATTTGCTACCTTGCCACACGTTGCCGGGGAGGAAGTTCATGAAACGGTGCGTGAGACTGGAAGTGAGGCTCTTGGCTCTGTCGCTGGTTTCGCTGGCGGCTCTACCAGCGAACGGCCACGCGCAGGAGCCGAAGACGGTCCGGATCGACACTTTGGGCGTGATGGACACGCTCTACCACCTGTCGGGCGGCGGCGCCAACTCGCTGGCCCTCATCGACGAGATCAACGGCGGCGTGGTGCTGATCGACACGAAGGCCCCCGGCTGGGGCAAGCCGGTGCGGGACGCACTCGACGGGGTGACCGATCTGCCGGTGACGACGATCGTCAACACCCATGCACATCCGGATCATGCCGGCAGCAACGGCGAGTTCGAAAGCGCCGCCTTGATCGTGGCGCACGAGAACACGAAGGCGAACATGGCCCGGATGGACCTCTACTCGGGTACGAACGCTGCGGCGTTGCCCACGAAAACGTTCGCCGACCGGTTCTCGCTGCTCGAGGACATCGATCGCATCGAGCTGTACCACTTCGGCCCCGCGCACACCGATGGCGACATCATCGTTGTCTTCCCCGCCAAGGGGGTGGCGTACATGGGGGGCCTGTTTCCCTCGAAAGCGACACCGGTCATCGACACGCAGAACGGCGGGAGCGGCGTGGCCTTCCCCGACACGCTGGCGAAAGCGGTTGCCGGGATCCAGGGCGTCAGCCGTGTGATCACGGGCCACGGCGAGCCTCCTGTGACGTACGCCGGACGGGGTCGCCGGGAAACCGGGGCGAACCGCCCGTGGACGGGGTTCATGACATGGGACGACCTCAAGGAGTACGCCGACTTCAATCGCGACTTTCTGGCGGCCGCGGAGAGGGCCTTTCGAGCCGGCCTGAGCGTCGAGGAGGCGGCGGCGGCGCGCGAGTTGCCTGAGCGCTACAAGGACTACGGCATGGAACACGCGAGAGCCAACATCGAAGCGATCTATGACGAGCTGGCGAACAGGTAGAGGGCCGCACATGACCAGACGATTCACGGTGACGCTCGCGTGTGTCGCGTCCATCCTGGTTGGTGCGACGGAGCTACGTGCCGACGACTGGCCGGAGTTTCGAGGCAAGGGCCGCCTCGGCGTCTGGCACGAGACCGGGATCCTGGAGGAATTCCCCGCCGAGGGCCTCAAGGCGCTCTGGCGGACGCCGATCAAGGCAGGGTTCGCGGGCCCAGCAGTGGCCGGCGGCCGCGTCTTCATCACCGACTTCGAAGCCACGCACGGCATGCGCGGAACCGAGCGGGCGCTCGCGCTCGATGAGG
>JAPOVF010000150.1 GCA_026708285.1 Acidobacteriota bacterium | reverse complement strand
ACGGCTGGTAGTTCAGCGCCACGTCGCTCATCAGGTCCGGCGGAGCGACGGTGAAGGACTCGATGTGCTCTCGATCGATCAGGAGTTCCAGCTCGTGTGGCTCGCTCAAACCCTCGACGTGCTCGTTGCGGTCGCGGGCGAGGCGGATCGAGAACTCGTAGACACCGTCGGCCGGGAAGTTCCAGGTCGCGAGGATGCCGCCCCGGGTGCCGACTGGGAGGCCTTCGACGTGTTTCTCCTGGGTCTGGTCGGGCTCCGTGCGGAACGTGATGCCGACCGGTTCCGCGTACGAGCGGCCGACCGCCAGCCGGCTGATCTTCTCCGCCGCCCCGACGTACCTCTCCAGCAGGGTCGGCGAGAGGTCGCCGACCGTCACGTTGTCGAAGCCGAAGCTCGCCGAATCCGCCGGCAACAACGAGGCGACGTCGACCTCCAGCGCGAGCAGATCGCGCACCGCGTTGTGGTACTCGGTACGGTTCAGCCGCCGGAAGGTCTCCGTGCGGCCCGGGTCGGGCGCCTCGGCGGCGATCCGGTCGAGCTCGCCCTCGAGCGACGAGAGTGCTTCCCGATACGCGCTCTCGTCCGGACGGCGCCGTCCCGGCGGCGGCATCTGCCGCGCGCGCAGCTTGCGAGCCACCTTCTCCCAGGTCGCGCGGTCAAGTCCCGTGTGCTGCTCGACCAGGGCGTCCAGTTCGAGCCCGGCCGTCTTCAGCCGGGCGTTGTGGCAACCCAGGCAGTGCCGCGAGATCAGGGCGCGGTGCGGCGCGTCGGCGTCGAAGGCCGGAACGGCCGCCGGCGTCGCGGGCGGACGGGCCGCCCCGGAGCCAACGGCCACTAGGAGCCAGCACACACACACGGAGGCCACCCGGATCGCCCGCTGGCGACGTCTGAGGCTCAGTGGTGGCTGACGCATCTCCAACTCCCGGGCTGAAGATCAAACTTGCTGCGACGTTGACGCGCGCCAGTGTACCAGCGTTGGTGGAAGCCCCACGCCCCGGCCTGACCATAGGATGCTCACCGGAGAGTGGATCGTGGAGCCGCATCGAACAGTCCGATCAGCCTCCGCCATCGCAGCGATTCTCGCCCTGACCGCCACAGCCCAGGCGTCGGCGCAGAGCAGCTACGAGCATGTGCTGGCGGAGTGGCGCAGCCAGCGTGTGGCGACTCTCAAGGGTCCCGACGGCTGGCTGAACCTGGCGGGCCTCTACTGGCTCGAAGAAGGCCCCAACAGCTTCGGCGCCTCAGCCGACAACGACCTCGTGGCGCCTGAAGGATCGGCGCCGCCGAAGCTCGGGGTCTTCCTGGTCGAGGACGGCACGGTCACCTTCAGGGCTGCACCGGGAATCCCTGTCTTTCTCGGTGAATCACCCGTCACCGAGATCCTCCTCACCGACGATCAGGAGAAAGAGGCCACTCTCCTCACGTCCGGCCCCCTGGCCTGGACCGTGATCCGGCGGATGGATCGGCTCGGAGTGCGGCTGCGCGATTACGACCATCCCGCCGTTACGGCATTCGCCGGCATCGAGTCCTACGATGCAGACCCGAGCTGGCGCCTCAAGGCCCGCTTCGAGCCCTACCCGGAACCGCGGACGATCAGAGTGCCGACCGTCGTCGAAGGTCTCGGCTGGGAACCGACCGTCCCCGGCACCCTGGAGTTCGAGGCCCAGGGACAGTCGCTGTCGCTCGAGGCGTACCGATCCGACGACGAGTTCATGATCGTCTTCGCCGATGCAACGACCGGCGACACGACCTACCCAGCCGGCCGCTACCTGGCCGCCGATCTTCCCGGAGAAGATGGCACCACGATCCTGGACTTCAACAAGGCCTACAACCCACCCTGTGTCTTCACCGAGTTCGCCACTTGCCCCCTGGCCACGCCGCGCAACCGGCTCCCCGTCTCCGTCGAGGCTGGTGAGAAGTACACGCAGGAACCGTAAGAGCCGGCCAGAAGGCCGGCGCACCGACGCGGCTACGCCGCCGGCCGGCTTCGCACCAACCGCCCCGGCAGGGCGCCGGTGACCTCGTCGTCCTCCAGGACGACTTCGCCGGCGCAGATCGTCGCGTCGTAGCCCTGCGGGCGCTGCATGTAGCGCTTCGCGTTCTCGGGCAGGTCGTAGACGAGGTACGGGGCCTCGGACGACAGGCGATCAAAGTCGATCACGCTGATGTCGGCGCGCTTGCCCGGCTTCAGAACGCCCCGGTCGGACAGTCCGTAGAGCGCGGCGTTGGCGCCGGTCTGCTTGTGGACGATCGTCTCCAGCTCGATCCGCTCGCCGCGGGTCCGGTCGCGTCCCCAGAAGGCGAGGTTCCAGCTCGGCATGTGCGCGTCACTCACGGCGCCGACATGGGCGCCGGCGTCGCTCAGGCCGTTGCAGGTCAGGGGATGACGCATCAGACCCGCCATGTAGTCGAAGTTCCGCTTGGAGTAGCCGTCCAGGTAGAACAGCAGCAGCGTGCTGCCGTCGCCTTCGGTCAGAAGGTCGTAGAACGCCTCCGGTCCCGTGAGGCCGTGGCGCTCGGCGTACGTGGCGACGCTCGCCTCCTGGTCCGGCTCGTAGTTCGGCGGATCGCCGAGCACGTACACCGCCTCCGGCTGGGAGTGCATCAGTTCCAGCAGTCCCGGCAGCAGGCTGCCCGGCGTCGCGTCGACCAGGAACGGATGATCCACGTCCTCGGGACTGTTGCG
>JAPOVF010000227.1 GCA_026708285.1 Acidobacteriota bacterium | reverse complement strand
CACGGCGTCCAGGGCGCCGGTCAGAACGTCTGGTTCTACCGCGACGTCAGCGGCGGCCGGATGGAGGTCGACGTCGGAGTCCAGGTGCCCGCCTCGACCGAGGCGGCGGACGGTCTCGTCCGCTCTGCGACGCCGGCAGGCCGGTGCGCCCACGCCGTGCTCCACGGCCACTACAGCGAGATCCCGGGTGTCCACCAGGCGATCCACCGTTGGTGCGCCGAGCAGAACCTCGTCCTCGCCGGTCCGTGCTGGGAGCTCTACGGCGACTGGCACGACGACCCGGCGAAGCGCCGCACCGACATGTACCACCTCCTGGCCTGACGGAAGAGACTCCCGCGTGAAGGTCGGCGATCTCGTCGACGCGTTCCGGAAACGCTTCGGCACCGAGCCCGACGTCATCGCCCGCGCGCCCGGCAGGGCCAACCTCCTGGGTGCGCATGTCGACTACAGCGAGGGCTGGGTGTTGCCGGCGGCGATCGACCGCGCGGTCTGGGTCGCGGCTCGGCGGGCGCGCGGCGCGGAGACCCGGCTGGCGGCCCTGGACCTCGCAGAAGAGGCCGCCTTCGACGCCGTCCAGCCCGCGCCGCCGGTCACGGAACGCGGCACGCCGTCGTCCTGGGTCGACTACCCGCAGGGGCTGGCCTGGGCGCTCGGCCAGCGAGAGATCGAAGTGCCGCCGATCGAAGCCGTCTTCGGCGGCGACCTGCCGATCGGCGCCGGGGTCAGCTCCTCGGCGGCCGTCGAGATGGCGTTCCTCGTCACCTGGGAACAGCTCGCCGGCTTCCAGCTCTCCGGCCTTGACCGAGCCCAGGTCGGCAGAACGGTCGAGAACGAGTACGTCGGCGTTCAGTCCGGCATCATGGACCAGTTCGCCTCCGTGCACGGCCGCGAAGGACACGCCCTGCTGCTTGACTGCCGGTCGCTCGAGCACGAATTGATCCCGACCCCCGAAGACCTCGTCTTCCTGGTCGCGGACACCGGCGTCCGCCGCGCCCTCGCCTCCGGCACCGGCTTCAACGACCGGAAGTCCGAGTGCTTCCGCGCCGTCGACCTGCTGCGGCCCCATCTGCCGGGGCTCTCAACGCTCCGCGACCTGGAACCGACCGACCTCGACCGGCTGCGCCACGTGCTCGAACCGCCGCTCGACCGCCGCGCCCGCCACGTGGTCACCGAGTGCCGCCGGGTCCTCGATGGCGCCGAAGCGCTGCGGCAACGCGACCTGCACGCGCTCGGCGACCTGATGGCCCGGTCCCACCGCAGTTCCCGCGACGACTACGACGTCAGCATCGAGGAACTCGACGTGCTCCAGGAGGCTGCCGCCGGCGCCGAAGGCTGTTACGGCGCCCGCCTCACCGGCGCCGGCTTCGGCGGCTGCGTGACCGCGATCACCAGCGAAGCCGCCGCCGGTCACGTGCGTGAGCGGACCGCGACGGCCTTCGAGCGCCGCTTCGGCCGGCGGCCGCAGATCCGCGCCTGCCGGGTCGGCGCCGGTGCCGGTATCGTCGCCCGCTAACTCGACCCGCGACCGTTCCAGGAGGCGTAGCGATGACCACGATCGACACCGGCACGAACGAACTCCTCTGCGACCTCGAGGACGGCGTCGCCACGGTGACGCTGAACAAGCCGGAGAAGCGGAACGCCTGACGCCGGCGCTACGCAGCATCCTGCTGACCCTCGAAGCGGACGAGCGCTGCGGCGCCATCCTGCTGACCGGCGCGGGCCGGGCCTTCTGCGCCGGCGGCGACGTCTCGGGGATGGGATCGAACCGCGGGAAGAACGATGGAGCGCCGAAGGCGCGGCCGACGATCGACGAAGCCGTGGCCTCTCTGATCCAGAAGCAAGAGTCGCTCACGTTGCGCATGGCGGAGCTGGACAAGCCAATTGTCGCCGCTCTGCCCGGGCCTGCCGCCGGCGCCGGCCTCTCCATCGCCCTCGCCGCCGACCTGCGCATCATGGCCGACGACACCTTCGTCACCACCGCTTTCCGGCGCATCGGACTGTCCGGCGACTACGGATCGAGCTGGTTTCTGACCCGCCTCGTGGGTCCCGCCGTGGCGAAGGAACTCCTCATGACCGGCCGCCGCATCACCTCCGAGGAGTGCCTGAAGCTCGGAATCGTCAATCGCATCGTGCCGTTCGACGACCTGGCGACCGAGGCGCGGGGCCTCGCGCTGGAGCTGGCCAATGGACCCCGTGCGGCGCTCCGCTACATGAAGCGGAACGTGAACCGGGCCGTGCTAGGGAGCCTGCGGGAGTCGCTCGCCATCGAGGCGGAGGGGATGGTCCGCTCCGTGCGGACGGCGGACCACAAGGAGGCCGTTCGCGCCTTCATGGAGAAGCGGGAGCCGCGCTTCGGACCGTGAACTCAGTCCACGTCGACGACGCCTGACCTGATCGCCCGACCCGGCAGCGCATCCTCGACCAGTTCTCCGTCGCGAACGACGAACACGCCGTCCACCAGTACGTGCGGGATGCCCGCCGAGGTCACGGCAGGTTCTGCGAAGGTGGCCCGGTCGATCACGGTCTCGGGATCGAAGACCGTGATGTCGGCGTCGGCGCCGACGCTCAGGCGGCCCTTCCTTCGCATCGCCGGCGCCACGTCCTCGAGCCGGCGGGCCGGCGCCAGGGTCATCTTGCGGATCGCCTCCATCAGGCTGAGCCGACCCTCGTCGCGCGAGTAGCGGCCGAGCAC
>JAPOVF010000346.1 GCA_026708285.1 Acidobacteriota bacterium | reverse complement strand
GGCACCAGGCGAACAGGAGGTCAAGGGGCCCGGGCCGCCGGGGATCGCCCGGCCCCTCGCCCTTCCGGCCCCGGAACAGATCGACCGCGTCCCGGAGGAGAAACAGGGGCAGCCGAAGCCAGAAACTCCTTCCGAGCCGGGCCGCCAGCACCAGCAGCCGATTACAGTAGATCCGGCGCACGCGCCGTCGAGCGGCGCGCCGCCCCCGGCTCGACAGGGCGCCGGCGTGTTCGCTACGGGCCGCAGGCACCAGCACCGCGCTGTACGACGCCCGGCGCAGCCGGTCGGCGAGTTCGACGTCCTCGTAGTAGCTGTCGAGCCGCTCGTTGAAGGGCCGGAGCTGTCCGCTTCCCGGGCTGACGGCGGCGAGCGCGTCGCGGCGATAGAGAGTAGCGGTCGCGGACACGCCGTACACGGGTGTCGGTGCCCCGCCGGGCGGCGGCGCGGATGCGCCGCGGTCGACCTGGACCGCCTGCCAGCGGCTGTTCCAGGCCAGGCCGGCGCCGTCGATCCGCACTTCATCACTGGAGTCGGACGGAAGGAGATTGATCCCCTGGGCTGCCGCGGCCCGGTGGTGGAAGGACCCCTTCGGGTCGGCCGCGACGGAGGCCCCGAGGGCCTCCAGTAGCGCCTTCGTCCAACCGGTTTCGAGGACGGCGTCGTCGTTCACCAGCGCGATCCAGAGGCCCCGACTAGCGCCGATGCCGGCATTGGCCGCCCGGGCGAATCCCGCCGGTCGAGACAACTGCACGATCCGCGGCGCCCGCCGGAAGGCGGCCGGGTGATCGGTGGCGAGCCGCCCCACGAGGTCGCGAAACGGGGCTGGACCTACGGCCAGCTCGTCCCCGTCGTTCACCGCGCTGGGGGCGGGCGCGGCCGGCTGCTGCCAGACGACGATCAGTTCGGCCGGGACGGCTGTCTCCGACGCGTCGCAGTAGATCGACTCGAGACACTCCGCTAGATGGGGCGGCCCGCCCACCGTCGGAACGACGTAGGAGAGTGTCGTTGTCTCAGGCGAGCCGGCGGTCAAGGTCCGGTGGCCCGGCCGACGTGCACTGCGTGGAAGAGGATCACTTCGACCTCTGCCGGGAGGTGGGGATCGCGAACGAGGACCAGGTTGCCGAGTCCGCAGAGTGGCGCGAGGTCGACCTCCGTCCGGTAGCGGGTCCCGAAGAAAGGCCCGTCGGGGCCGGTCGTGACCCAATGGAGCCAGGGTCTGGTACCCGCCGCCGTGCCGCTGTGGCGGGCCGACCACTCGCCCGTGTGATCGCCGTGGTTGAGGTCGAGGGTGTGCTGGGTCCGTTCCGCGCCGATGCGGGCAACCGTTTGACCCACGGCCACGCTGCCGCCGTGGGCAACGGCCGTATCGAGCACGAGGGTGTCGCAGCCGCCGGCGTCTGCCGCCCATCGCGGCTGATCCGCGGTTAGCACCTGCCTCGGCGAACTGAGCAGCGTCTGCCGGGGCAGGAATGCGCCCCAGGAGCCAAGAGCTGCGGACGTCAGCACCACGGCGCCTACTGCCAGCACGATGGCCCGGGGCGTCGGTGCTCTCTTGACGATCGCACCAATGCCGCGCCCAATCAGGACCAGAACGGCCAATCCGAGCCAGCGATCGAACGCGGTATCGAGGCCAAGCGCACTGAGTCGATCGTCGAGATGCGCGTTCCTGAGCCACGGATGGGTGGCCGAGAGCGTGGCGAACACGAGCAGGCTGCCCTGCCAGCAGAAGCCGAACACGGCCGCGTCGCCGCGCAGACCGAGACCTTGCCAGGGTCCGGTAGGGGGCGGATCGTCGGCAGATGCGCCGCTCGGTCGCGCCGCACTCAGCATGGTCCAGAGCCCGATAGCTGCCAGGAGGGACTGCTGGGGCGGCAGGAAGCGCAGGCCGGCGACCGTCAGCAGTGCGACGGTGGCCACGGTGTGCAGGTCGCCCCGGCCGACCAGGTTGGGCGCCGCGAGAAGGATCAAGGGCAAACCGGCGAGCGCCAGCGGCCAGGGCTCCGCTGCGGAAGGCGGCAGCGCGAGGGCCAGGGCGCCGGCCAGCACGAGGACGATGGCGAACGCGAACCGGCGCCAGACGACAGCGGCCGCCATGGCGGCTAGCAGGACTCCGAACACGGGTTCGCGGAAGAGAACGAGTCCCAGGACCACTGTGAGGCCGAGCCCGAGCGCTGCTGCCGCGACCGACCAGTGTTCCTTGAGCGCGCGCGCGGCCGCGTCGGCCAGCGCCGCTGCGGCGAGTGCCAGGACGACATTCGAGCGGACACCGCCCGCGGCCAGGATGAGGGCGGCCGTTCCCGCCAGGGCCGGGGCACCCATGCGAGCGAACAGGGCAGTCAGAACGACCGCTGCCGCGGCCGGAATGCCGACGAGCACGACCAGCAGTCGTAGCGGCCCACCGTCCAGCATTTCCCCCTGCCTCAGGAGCAGGTTGAGTCCGATCAGCGCGGACACCAGGGTGCCGCCCAGGCGTAGGAGACGTGCCGGTTCAAGGGAACCGGGCGGCGACAGCAGATCGACTCGGTGGGCGAGCAGACTGTCCACGAGAAGCGCGGTGGGCCCGAGACAGAGCAGCGCCCCCACCACGGTCGCGCGGCCCGGACCGCTTGGCGGTACGGCCGCGAAGGTCACCACGGTCAGCACGGGCAACGCCAGTGCCGCAGCGCTCAGCGGCCGACGGGCGGCGCCCGCGGCGGCGAGCAGGACCGCG
>JAPOVF010000345.1 GCA_026708285.1 Acidobacteriota bacterium | reverse complement strand
GCCGGGTCGCGGATGAACATCTGCATCGCGCCGTCCGGCAGGCGCCGCACCTTGCCCCAGGGTGAGGTGTCGATCGCGCCGAGCTCGCGCATGCGGAAGAAGATCGAGTCGAAGTCATCGACCTGCAGGCAGAGGTGGCCGCGGAAGGAGGCCTGGTCCTCCCACTCCGTGACGTGAAGCTGCTGCTCCTCGTTGATCTTGAAGAACTGGGCCGGGAAGTCGAGGTTGAACGTCGGCAGCGGTTCGAGCCCGAGTTCGTGCTCGTAGAAGGCGCAGGCCTTCTCCAGGTCGTCGACGACGACCGTCGCGTGCTGGATCTGGAGTACCTTGGCCATTTCGGCCGAGGCTATCGAACCGGGCCGAGACTGTTGGAGAAGCGATTCCACTGCCCCGACCGCTTGATGGACGTTGGCGGCCGACAACGGCGCTTCTTGATTCTCTATGCCGGATTGGCTATAAACACAGGATGATCCTCCGAAGTCTGGTGCGGGAGTCCCGAAAGCGCGCGGGGCTGACGCAGGTTGCCCTGGCGGAGCGCGCCGGGGTGCCGCAGTCCACGGTCGCCAGGGTCGAGTCGGGCGCCAGGACGCCCTCGACGGACCTCGTCGAGCGGCTCGTGCGGGCCGCGGGGTACGAGATTCGGGTCGGTCTGGGGGAGCCGGATCCCGAGACCGCCGCGTTGTTCGAGCGGACATTGCGGCGCTCGCCGCAGCAGCGCCTGGCAGACGCTGCCAGGGCCGCGAGATTCGTGCTGCGCGGTCGACGGGCCCTGGAAGGGCGCGGCCGTGACTGAAGCGGACTTCGAACCGGAGAGGATTCTCCGCGCCCTGTCCGACGCCGAAGTCCGCTACGTCCTGATCGGCGGCATGGCCGCGATTCTGCACGGTGATGCAGGCGTGACGATCGATCTCGACATCGCTCCCGCGTTCGACCCTGACAACCTGGAGCGCCTCGCCGCCGCTTTGCGATCTCTGAATGCGCGCATCCGCACCGAGGGAACGCCGGAAGGTGTCTCGTTCGACTGTTCGGGCGCGTTCCTGCGCAACCTCGGCCGGGACGCGGTACTGAATCTGACGACGCAGGCGGGAGACATCGACGTCGCCTTCACGCCCACAGGTACGCAGGGCTTTCGAGACCTGAAACGCGATGCCGTCTCGATCGATGCCGGAGGCATCACGATCCTCGTCGCCTCGTTGGCCGACATCATCCGCTCGAAGGCCGCCGCGGACCGTGAGAAGGACCGGCGGGCCCTGCCGAGACTGCGAACACTGCTGGAACGGACAGCCGTCCGCTGAGATATCCCGCCCTGCCTGACGGCGGAAGCCTCAGCGGATGAGCGGCAGCAACTCCTCCGCCGAGCGCCGCGTAAGCATCGTGTAGAACTCGTCGCTCAGCAGGTTGCTGCCGTGGTCCTCGATGAACTTCTTCTGTTCCGGCGTGATGTCGGTCGGCTCGGTCTCCACCGCGTTCGGGTGCCGGTTGGCCGGCGTGCGATCGATCGAAGCCACGAACTCGACGGTCAGGGCGCCGTCGTAGCCCACCTCCCGTAGCGTCTGGACGATCGCCGCCCAGTCGAGGGCGCCCATGCCGGCCGCCATCCGGTTGCTGTCGGCGACGTGGAAGTCGACCAGGCGGCTGCCTGCCTGGCGGATCGAAACGAGCAGGTCGCGGTCCTCCATGTTCATGTGGAAGGCGTCCAGGCAGACGCCGCAGCCGGGGCCCGTCGCTTCGGCCAGCGCCAGCGCCTGCGCGCCGCGGTTGATGAAGTAGGTCTCGAAACGGTTGATCGGCTCGATCGCGAGCAGAACACCCGCGGCCTGACCGTGCTCGTAGATCTCCCGCATGCTCTCGACCGCCCAGTTCCACTCGTTCTCCGGCGTCGAGTCGGGGTCGACCTTGCCGACGGTGCCCGGCACGATCGAGATCTCGTGGCCGTCGAGTTCCTTGACCATCGTGATGCAGTCCTTGACGTACTGGATGGAACTCGCACGCTCGGCCTCGTCCTTCGCGATCAGGCTGCGGCCGTCCATCATCAGGGTGACGGAGCCCCAGCAGCGAATGCCGTAGCGCCGAAGCAGCTCGCGCACTTCGGCCGTGTCGTAGAGTTCCGGCTCGCCGCTGATCTCGAGCGACTCGTAACCGAACTCCCTGAGCCGCGCGAGCGTCTTCTCCAGCGGCTCCGCGCGCATCCAGTTGTGCATCGACAGGTGCATGGTCATCGACCTCCGGGTTGCCGCGGGAAGATAGCAGGGTCCGAGCGGGGCGATGTCGGACGCACCCGCCCAGCCGACCCCTCCGGCCCCGACTGGGCTGGAAGGTGGTGCCGAGCGGGCGGAAGCTTCGCCAAGGATTCGGCGTTCTCACGCGTCATACCGGTGAGTTGAGATGGCAGAGGCGGTCCAGCATGTCGTCGAGGCCAGATGGGCGTCCGTCGGGCGGTGCTCTAGTGTGACGGGCGTGGCCATGGGCGACGAAGATCTGCTTCAGGCGGCGGCCGCAGGTGATCGGCGGGCCTTCAGCGAGTTGCTGGAACTCCACTACGACCGGATCTTCCGGTTCAGCTTTCGGCTGACCGGGAGTCGGGAGGAGGCGGAGGACCTGACTCAGGACATATGTCTCGCCCTGCCGGCGAAGTTGAAGAGTTTTCGCGGCAAGGCCCGGTTCACGACCTGGTTGTACAGGGTTGCCATGAACGCGGCGCATGACCGGCGGCGCCGGGCCGTGAGCAGAACGAAGGCGGCTGAAGGCTGGGGAGACATCGAGATGAGCCGCCGCGCGGAGGCGACAGACAGGGCCGTGGATCTGGACTGGCTGCGTCGCTCGATGGCGGTGCTGCCGGATGATCTACGCGACACGGTCGCGCTCACGATCGACGGCGAGATGACCCACCGCGAAGCGGCAGAGGTGCTCGGAATCTCCGAAGGCACCGTGAGTTGGCGGCTCTCGGAGGTTCGCAAACGACTGCGTGCCATGTGGCAAGAGGAAACAGGGCGATGACCGATCCACTCGACGATCTGAAGCGCGCATTCGAGCGCTCGACGCCGGAGCCGGACACCGAGAGGCGGAAGGCGAACCTGGCCCGTGCGCAGGAAGTCTTCGACCGTGTCCAAGGCGTGGACGCCGAGCAGCGTCGTACCGATGACCGCACCCACACATGGGCGGGCATCGAACAAGGAGTACGACACATGCTGAAGGCACTGACTTCCCGACCTGTCCTGGCTACCGCCGGCGTTGTGGCCGCGGTTGGACTGACCGTTCTCCTGGTAACCGCCACGCGGGATGAGACGCCGCGATCCAGCGTGGTTGTCGCGGATGCTGGCGTCGCGCCCGCGCCAGTACCGGAAACCCCCGCCCCCCCGGAACGAGAAGAGACGGATCCAGGCCCACCGCCGAGCAAGGTCATGGCGGCGGCGGACGGTGATGATCCAGACGAGGCCGGGGGATCGACGGTTGGCGGAAGAGTGGTTGACGACGAAGGCGAGCCTGTGCCGGGTGTCAGCGTAACGCTCTCAGGTGCCAGCGGCGAGAGGTTCGGGCTGACGGACAATAGCGGCAGCTATCGCTTCCCCGACGTCGCTCCGGGGGACTACTCCGTGAAAGTGGCGCTGGAGGGAATGGGAGAAGCCGATGCCGCGGTCCGCGCCGCCGCCGGAGATCGCCGTTCGGTCGACTTCACGCTGCAGGCAGCGATCAGGGAGGAGACCGTTACGGGGATGTCGCCCGTGACTGTCACGGCCGAGGCGCGGGCTGAGGACGATTGGAGTGCCCTGGCCAGCAGACCGGGGCGGACCGCGGCACCGCCGCCGGCCGCCGAACCACCGGTGGTCGCGGAATCTGCGGTAAGGGAGAGCCGGATGAGGGTAGCCGCCTGGAGTGCCGCGGAGCCACCTCCGCCGGAGGCTGTCTCACCGCCGGTGGACGTGAGGATCGCCCGGCCCACGCGTACCGAGGCCTTCGCCAACGAGCCGGCCAGCCCCGTCAAGGTGGCTGGCGAGGAACCCGTTTCGACCTTCTCCATCGACGTCGACACCGCCAGCTACTCGGTCGTCCGGTCCTCGCTGATGAACGGTTACCTGCCGTCTCCGGAATCCGTACGGATCGAGGAACTGGTCAACTACTTCCCGTACGCGTACCCGGCGCCTGGAGAACGCGGTGCGCCGTTCCGGCCGACGGTGACCGTTTCGGAGACGCCGTGGAATCCGGACACCCTGCTGATGCACATCGGAATCCAGGGTAGGCAGCCCGAGGCGGATGACCGGCCGCCGGTCAACCTGGTCTTTCTGATCGACACTTCGGGCTCGATGAACCAGCCGAACAAACTGCCGCTGCTTGTGCAGTCCTTCCGCCTGATGCTCGGCCAGTTGGACCGGGCGGACGAGGTGGCGATCGTCACCTACGCCGGTAGCGCCGGCCTGGCGCTGGACGCCACGGCATCCAGCGATCGCGGGGCGATCCTGGCGGCGCTCGACCGTCTCCGTGCGAGCGGTTCGACGGCCGGGGCGGCGGGCGTCCAGTTGGCCTACCAGACCGCCGCGGGCATGGCCGCCGACGGCGAGGTCACGCGCGTCATCCTGGCCACGGACGGCGACTTCAACGTCGGCATTTCGGACCCGGAAGAACTCGACGACTTCATCGCGCGCCAACGCGACAGCGGCATCTACCTGTCCGTCCTCGGCTTCGGCCGTGGCAACCTGGACGACGCGACGATGCAGGCGCTGGCCCAGAGCGGCAACGGCCAGGCCGCCTACATCGACACGCTTTCGGAGGCGCAGAAGGTGCTCGTCGATCAACTCACCGGCACGCTCTTCCCGATTGCCGACGACGTGAAGATCCAGGTCGAGTTCAACCCGGCTGCGGTCGCCGAGTACCGCCTGATCGGATACGAGACCCGGTCGCTGCGGCGGGAGGACTTCAACAACGACCGGGTCGACGCGGGCGAGATAGGGGCCGGGCATTCCGTGACCGCGATCTACGAAGTGACGCCGGCAGGGTCCCCTGCCGTGCTTCACGATGCCCTGCGCTATGCCGATCGAGTCGCGGAGCCGCCCGGGGCGGCCGGTGAGCGCCGCGCCGGGGAGCTCGCCTTCCTTCGTCTGCGTTACAAGGAGCCGGGTGAGGACGCGAGCCGCCTGATCGAACTGCCGATTGTCCGCGACGCAGGGCGCGGCGGTTCCGAACAGGGTTTCGCCGCCGCGATCGCCGGATTCGGCCAGCTATTGCGGGGCAGCGTCTACACCGGCAGTTGGACCTTCGCCGACGCGATTGCGCTCGCCGAGGCGAACACCGGTGACGATCGCTTCGGCTACCGGCGAGAGGCGGTGACCCTGATGCGGTTGGCCGAGAGTCTGTTCCGCTAGTTCGCGCCCAGGAACTTGCGCAGGCAGCGGGTCACGGCCCCGGGGGCTTCGGCCATCAGCATGTGGCCCGCGTCGGTGACCGTGACGAAGTCGGCGCGGCCGTTGCCGTCGCCGATGCGGTCGGCGAGCGCTCGGCCGGCGCGTGGCGGCGTCATCCGGTCCTTCGCTCCGGAGACGACGAGCGTGGGGCAGTTCACTCCCGGGGCGCTGTCCTTGCCTTCCCAGTCGTTGCACGCGGCGAAGTCGCGGTGGAGCACCTCGGGCTTGCAGCGGTCGAGCAAGGCCATGGTCGCGCCGAGCATCCACAGCCCCGGTGACTCGGCGCCGCCGAAGTGGGCGCCGGTGCCGTGGCCGAAGGCGGCGATGAAGCGGTGGGCGTTTAGCGGCCTCTGGAGCGTATCGGCGAGCAGGCCGGGGTTCACGCGCAGCGTCTCGCCGGCGCCGAACAGGGCGACCCGGTTGGTGGGTCCGTTCAGCCTGGCGGCGGCGTCGACGGCGATGCAGGCCCCCATCGAGTGGCCCACCAGTGCGAGTTCCTCGCTGTCGGCTTCCTCGGCTGCGGCGGTAGCGAACTCGGCGGTCCAGGCCGCGTAGTCGCCGATCGTCGAGATGCCGGCGACGTCATCCGACGAACCGTGACCCGGCAGGTCGGGTGCGGCGACGTTCCAGCCGTGCTGCGCGAGCGATCGCGCCTGCAGGGCCCAGACCGTGTGGTCGCAGCCGGCGCCGTGGAGCAGCACCGCCATCGGGCGCCCCGGCGTCCAGGGGGCACCGCCGGCGCCGCAGTAGACCTTGCGGCCGTCGAGCTCGAAGTTCGGCATTCCGGGATCTCCGGCTCAGGAAGCAACGGCGCGTGGCCGCTGCAACCGCTTCTGGGAACGCTTGAGCGCCCGGTCGAGATCGGCCACGAGATCGCCGGGATCCTCAAGGCCGACGGACAGCCGCACCATCTCCTGGGTGACGCCCGATTCAGCCAGCTCCCCGGCGGTCATCTGCTGGTGGGTCGTGCTCGCGGGGTGGATAACCAGGCTCTTCGCGTCGCCGACGTTGGCCAGATGCGACCAGAGCTGCAGGCCCTCGATGAAGGCGACGCCGGCCTCGAGGCCGCCGCGGATGCCGAAGGTGAGCAGAGCGCCGCTCCCGTTCGGGAGCAGTTTCCGCGCCAGGTCGTGCTGGGGGTGGCTCGGGAGATCGGGGTAGCTGACCCAGTCCACCGCCTCGTGACCTTCGAGAAACTTGGCCACGACCCCGGCATTCTCCGTGTGCCGGGCGACGCGTAGCGGCAGCGTTTCGAGTCCCTGCAGCAGGTAGAAGGCAGCCTGGGGATTCAAACAGGCGCCGAAGTCGCGGAGCCCCTCGAGCCGCGCCTTCAGAATGAAGGCGGGAGGTCCGTAGTGCTCCGCGAAGGCGATGCCGTGGTAGCCGGGGCAGGGCTCGGTCATGATCGGGAAGCGCCCCGAAGTGGCCCAGTCGAACTTGCCGCTGTCGACCAGGACGCCGCCCAGCGTGACGCCGTGGCCGCCGATGAACTTGGTCGCCGAGTGCATGACGATGTCCGCGCCGAGGTCGATCGGCCGCGAAAGGAACGGCGTGGCGAACGTGTTGTCGATCAGGAGCGGTACGCCGATCTCGTGCGCGTGCTCGGCGACGGCGGGAATGTCCAGCACGTCGATCCGCGGGTTCCCGATCGTCTCGCCGAAGAACAGCTTCGTGTTCGGTCGCGCGGCACGCTGGAAGTTCCGCGGATCGGTCGGCTCGACGAAGGTCGTCTCGATGCCGAATCGGCGCAGCGTGTGGTTCAGCAGGTTGTGCGTGCCGCCGTAGATCGCGGCTGAGGACACGACGTGATCGCCGGCCGCGAGGATCGTCGCCGCGGCCAGGTGGAAAGCGGACTGGCCGGAGGCGGTGGCGACCGCGCCGACGCCGCCCTCAAGGGCCGCGACCCGTTCCTCGAACACGGCGACCGTCGGATTCGAGATCCGCGAGTAGATGTGACCGGCCTCCTCGAGGTTGAACAACCCGGCGGCGTGGTCCGTGTCGCGGAACACGTAGGACGTCGAGTTGACGACCGGTACGGCGCGCGCTCCGGTGGTCGGATCGGGCCGCTGGCCGGCGTGCAGGGAGAGGGTGTCGAACTTGTAGAACCAGTCGCTGCTCATGGCGGGAGCCTCCCGGGTTGACCTCGGCGCGAGGCGGACCGTGAGTGTAGCTGTAGCGGGTCTGCGGATGTGGCAGAGTGGCAGCTTGAGGGGCTCGATGGGAATCGTCGAAGAGTGGCACGAGTGCATGGACCGGGGGGAGATCCTGCTCCTCGACGGAGGTACCGGAACGGAGCTGGAGCGGCGGGGCGTGCCGATGGACTCGGCGGCGTGGTGCGGGACGGCGGCGCTCGAGCACCAGGACGCGGTCCGAGACCTCCATGAGGACTACATCCGGGCTGGGGCCGACGCGGTCATCACGAACACGTTCGCAACGCACCGGCCCTTACTCGAGGCGGCGGGCCTTGGCGACCAGGTTGCTGTGATCGTCCGTCGGGCGGTGGAGGCCGCGCTCGAGGCGCGGGAGCGGGCCGGGTGTCCCGGCGTGCTCGTGGCCGGATCGATGTCGACGATGCCGGCGAGCAACATCCGGGGCGGCTACGCGCCGCTGGACGAGCAGACGGCGGCCTACCGGGAGCAGTGCGGACTGCTGGCCGAGGCGGGGGTCGACGTGATCGCGCTCGAGATGATGCAGGACCGCGAGCGGGCGGCGCTGGCCTTCAAGGCAGCGAAGGAGACAGGCCTGCCGGTCTGGCTGGGGGTCAGTGCGCGGAAGGACCCGGACACGTCCGCGATCACTCCGTTCAACTGGCCGGACGAGTCCTTCGAGGAGTTGCTCGACACGCTGATTCCGCTCGGGCCCTCCATCGTGCACGTGATGCACTCGGAGATCGCGGCTGTTCCCGAGGCGGTGGCGATGGTTCAGGAGCGCTGGGACGGACCTGTCGGCGTGTACCCGGAGTCGGGCTACTTCACGATGCCGAACTGGAACTTCGTCGACGTGATCGATCCGGCTGATCTGCTGGAAGAGGCGCGCGGTTGGGTGGCCGCGGGCGTTCAGATCGTCGGCGGTTGCTGCGGCCTGGGACCCGAGCACATCCGGGCCCTGGGGGCGCTTCGCGGATCCGGCTGAGGAGGCCGGACGAACGTGGCGGCGGGCGGCGAACCGGACCGGGCCCAGACGGCCTTCGAGCCGCCGTTGCTCGTACTGGTCTGCCTCGTTCTCGGTTTCGGGCTGTCCTGGCTACTGCCGCTCCGGATCTGGCCGGCCGGAACCAACCAGCCCCTGGTCGTCGCCGGCGTGGCGATCGTCGTCGCCAGCTTCGCCTGGTTGACCTGGTCGGCTCTGACGATGGTTCGCGGCGGCTCTTCCCTGCCGGTGCATCATCCGACCGCGAAGCTCGTGATCAGAGGGCCCTACCGGTGGTCCCGTAATCCGATCTATGCGGGCATGGTGCTGGCGTTCGTCGGCCTCGGACTCGCTCGGGGCAGTTGGTGGTTCGTCGCCCTCGCCCTGGCGGTGGCCCTGCTGCTGCGCTGGGGCGTGGTCCTGAGGGAGGAGGCCTACCTGGAGCGGAGGTTCGGCGACGAATACCGGGACTATGCGAAGCGCGTCCGCCGCTGGTTGTAGCGCGGCCCTCCGGGTCCTCGTGCCGGCGACCGCGCTGGCGCTCGTTCTTGTCGCCTGTGGACCCGAGCCGGAGGACGCGGCGCCACCTTCCGTCCGGGCGGACGTGGAACACCTGCTGGGCGGAGCCTCGACCGGGCAGCCATCGGTCATCCTGATCACGATCGACACGCTGCGGGCCGACCGGCTGTCGAGCTACGGCTCGGACCGGGTCGCGACGCCTCACATCGATCGTCTGGCGGCCGAGGGCGTCCGCTTCGCCAACGCGTCGTCGACGGTGCCCTTCACCCTGCCGGCGCACAGCTCGATCATGACCGGGCTCTACCCGCCGTCCCATGGGGTCCGCGAGAACGTCGGCTACGTGCTGGCGCCCGAGCTCGTGACGATCGCCGAGCGGTTCCGGGACGGGGGCTACCGGACGGGCGGTTTCGTCAGCGCTTTCGTGCTCGACGCGCGCTGGGGGATCGCCCGCGGCTTCGACACCTACGTCGACGACTTCGACCTCGACGCGATGGCCGGCGCCAACCTGGGGTCGGTCCAGCGGGCCGGTCCGGAGACGATCGGGCACGCGCTCACCTGGCTCGACGGCGAGGGAGGCGAGGGCCCCTTCTTCATGTGGCTCCACCTGTTCGACCCTCACGATCCGTACGATCCGCCGGAACCGTTCCGGTCGGAGTACCAGGGGCGGCCCTACGATGGCGAGGTCGCCTACACCGATTCGTTGATCGGCGACTTCCGCGCCGCTCTCGAGGAGCGTGGGCTGCTCGACGAGTCGGTCGTCGTGCTGACGGCCGACCACGGCGAAGGGCTGGGCGACCACGGCGAGAGCTACCACGGCTTCTTCGTCTACGACACGACGGTGCACGTGCCGTTGATCGTCCGGCTTCCCGGCGGCGTCGAGGCGGGCCGGGTGGTCGGTGACGCCGTGAGCCACGTCGACATCGCGCCGACCCTGATCGAGCTTCTGGGCCTCGACGGAACTGGCGCTGCCCAGGGCCGGAGCTTGCTCCCGGATATGCAGGGACTGTCGAATCCCCTTGCCGCACGGGGCGTCTACGCCGAGTCCTTCTACGCGCTCGACCACTACGGCTGGGCGCCGCTTCGCTCGTTGCGCACGGCGGAGCACAAGTACATCGAAGCGCCGGAACCCGAGCTCTACGCCCTGCGCGAGGACCCGGGCGAACTCGCGAACGTCCTCCTCGAACAGCGCGATCTGTCACGCCGCCTGCGGGCGGAAGCTCTCGAACTCGCGGCGGAACTCGATCGGGCGGCCCCGAGCTCCAGCGCGGAACCGGATCTCGACGAAGACACGCTGGCACAGTTGCGCGCCCTCGGCTACCTCGCAGGCCGCGGCGCCGGTGGCCGGGGGGATTCCGAAGGCCCGCGCGCCGACCCGAAGGACAAGGCGCACCTGCACCGCGCCATCATGCGGGCGCAGAGCGCGTTCGGCGCCGGCGACGAGGACGCGGCCGCGGCCGAGTTGCGGGCGGCGCTGTCCGAAGACGAGGGGCTGCTCGACGCCCACCAGCTTCTGGGCACGATCACCCTCCTTGCGGGCGATCCGGAGCCGGCGATCGGCCACTTCCAGAGCGCGCTGGCTCTCGATCCCGAGCACCGTCAGTCTCTGCTCGGCCTCGCCAACGCCTACCGCGAGCTGGGACGCATCGACGAGGCGGTGGTCGGCTACCGCCGACTGCTCGAAGTCGCGGGTCAGGACGCGAAGGCGACGATGGCGCTGGCGCGGATCCACGTCGACCGCGGCGAGCTGACCGAAGCCGAACGGGTGCTGACCGCCGCCGCCGAGGGGCGCGAACCGCCCGCGGTCGTCACGAACAAGCTGGGCGAGGTGGTGGCGCTCCTGGGGCGTAGCGGCGACGCGGAGGCGAGGTTCCGCCAGGCCATCGCTTCGAACCCGGAGCTGGGCGAAGCCCACTTCAACCTGGCTGTCCTGCTGGATGAATCAGGGCGGATGGAGGCCGCGGTCGCGGCCTACCGTCGAGCGGCCGAACTGCACGCCCGGGACCACCGGCCCCGCTTCAATCTGGGCCGCCTCTACGGCCGGCAGGGCCGCGCGGATCTCCAGATCGAGGCCTACCGCGGCGCGGTCGAGGCGGCGCCGGACTTCACCATCGGGTACTTCCACCTGGCGAAGGCGCTGATGGACCACGGCCACGACCTCGAAGAGGCGGAGACGTTCGTGCGCCGTGGTCTGGAGGGCGAGCCGGCCGGCCGGGACGGCGCCCTCGGTTACTTCGTGTTGGCCGACATCCTGAACCGCCTGGGCCGGCCGATGGAGGAGCGCCAGGCGCTGGCCCGCGGGCAGGAACTCTTGGCTCTAGCCGGCGGCAAGCGCTGAGGCCACAAGGGCCGCCATCTGCTCCGGATCCTCCAGCGGGCCCAGGTGACCGAGGCCCTCGATCTCGAGAAAGAGCACGTTCGGCAGCTCGCTGACAATCGCCTCGGCCCAGTATGCGGGCCCGGGTATGAGCACGGAGCCTCGCATCAGGGTCACTGGGCACTCCACCCGGTGGAGCCCGTCCCAGGCACGGTGGTGGGGCCCCATGAGGTAGAGCTGCGCCTCGACGTCGGGATGGCACTTGATCTCGACCTTGCCGTCCGCTGACGGTGCGAAGCCGTGCCGAACGTAGACCTCGAGCGCTTCCGGGTCGAGCAGGGAGTAGGGGACCTTCTCGGCGTAGTTGGCGACGGCGGCTTCGTGCGACGAGAAACGTCTGCGGCGACGCCGTGTCCGTTCGACCCAGACGCCGAGGCGGGCGTCGTCGTCCGTGACGCCGGGTGGGTAGATCACCGGTTCGTAGCAGACCAGTCCGGTGAACAGGCCTGGTCTCTCCGGGGCGATCATCAGCAGTGAGGCGGCGCCCATCGAGTGGCCGAAACCGAACAGCGGTCGCTCGGAGCCGAGTTCCAGCGCGTCGATTACCGCGACCAGATCCTCCGCGCAGCTCTCCCAGCCGTAGTCGAGGCCGTCGGGCGCGGTCGCGTCGCCGTGCCCCCGCAGATCGACGCTGATCCGGCGAAAGCCGTCGAGCCGCTCGAGCATCGGGTCATAGACCCGCCCGTGAAAGCCGGTGGCGTGGCCGGCGATCAGATCGGGGCCTTCACCGCCGAAGTCGTAGACTGCGAGTTCGACGCCGTCGGTGGACGGGACACGGTGGACGGAGACCGGTTCGAGCATCGGCGCGCCTTCATAGCAGAATACGGAGGCGATGCCGAGGCCATTCTCCTCGTTCGGACTGAGCGCCGCGTCGTCGGCAGAGAATCTGCGCGTGCGACGGCTCCAGGTCGGTTTTCTGCTGCTGCTCGCCATCACGGCGGTCCAGGTCGTCTGGTGGTTGGTCGACCAGGCGCGGATTGCGGACCGCATTGCGGAGGATCGCGTGGCTCGTCTGGAGGTCGATCGCACGGCCGCCGAGGCGTCGCTACTGGCCGGTCAGCCGCCCGACGAGCTGCGCGACCTCTACCCGGACCTTCTGATCGGAGCGGAAGGCGCGCGGATCCGTCCGGACGCCCTCCAGGCGATCGAGGCTGAGCGAGGCAGCCACCTGTCCCAGTATCGGTGGGAGGGTGCCTTCTTCCTGCTTGTGCTCGCCGGCGGGATTCTGGTGTTGTGGCGGGTTCTGCACCGGGAGGCGGACCTGCTGAACCGCCAGCAGAACTTCCTGGCGGCGGTGTCGCACGAGTTGCGAAGTCCGCTGGCGAGTCTGCGGCTTACGACAGAGACCCTGTTGCTGCGCGACCTGGCGGCGACGGACCGGCGCGGACTCCTGGAGCGCAACCTGGAGGACCTGCGACGGCTCGAACGTCTGGTCGGCAACCTGCTGGAGACCACGCGCCTGGAGGAGCGCCGGGCGGTACCGCGCCGGGAACCGGTCGACCTCTCCGAGGCCGTCTCGCTGGCGTTCGCGGAGTTGGGACACGGAGTGCACGGCAGGGACGGGATCGATATCGAGGTCGAGGTCGAGCCCGGTCTCGGCCTGCAGGCGGATCCTGTCGGGCTCGGCACGGTGCTGCGGAACCTGATCGGCAACGCGATCGAATCGGCGCAGACGGCAGGCAGCCGGGTCGAGGTCACGGCCAGGCGTCTCGGTTCGGCGGTCGAACTCCTGGTTCTCGACGACGGTGTCGGTTTCGAGCCCGCCGAGAGCCAGCGGTTGTTCGAGAAGTTCTACCGGCCCGGCAGTGAGTTGCGGCGCAACAAGCAGGGCAGCGGTCTGGGTCTCTATCTCGTGCGCGGCTTCGTGGCGCTGGAGGGAGGCGAAGTCGAGGCGAGCAGCGAGGGCCCGGGGCGCGGCGCTACCTTCCGCGTTACCTGGCCCACCCGCGAACCTGCCTCGGAGTCGGTGTCGTGAGGGCCGCCGCCGAGGAGGCGGCCCGGGTTCTCCTGATCGAGGACGAGGAGAATCTTGCTGCCGGCATTCGCTTCAACCTCGAAGCGGAAGGCCTCGACGTCGACTGGATCGGCGACGGCGAGGAGGCGCTGGAACGGATCCGGGATCCCTGCTATCAGCTCGTGATCCTCGACGTGATGCTGCCGGGTGTGGACGGCTTCACGCTGTGTGAGGAGGCGAGGCGGAACGGTGTCGATACACCGGTGCTGTTCCTTACCGCGAAGGCGGCGGTCGACGATCGCATTCGCGGCCTCGAAGCCGGCGGCGACGACTACCTCGCCAAGCCCTTCCACCTCACCGAGTTACTCCTGCGGGTCCAGGCGATCCTGCGGCGGCGTGCGTGGGGCGCGGCGGAGACGGCGCCCGATGTGGTGCGTTTCGGTGACAACCACTTCGATTTCACCGCCTTCGCCGGCGCCTCCTGGGACGGGAAGAACCAGCAACTGACCCAGAAGGAGGCGATGATCCTCAAGACCCTGGCGGAGCGGGAAGGGGAAGTCGTCTCGCGCGAGGACATTCTCGACCGCGTCTGGGGCTACGAGGCGTTCCCGTCCTCCCGAACGATCGACAACTTCGTTCTCCGGCTGCGCAAGCGCTTCGAGCCCGACCCCGAGCGGCCGCGGCACTTCCACACCGTCCGCGGCGTTGGCTACCGGTTCACGGCCGTGGCGGACTGACCCAGGCGGTCGGCCGCGTTCAGCTACTGGACCTCCAGCAGCTCGATTTCGAACCTGAGGGCGGCGCCCGGTGGAATGGCGGGCGGTGAACCATGCGCGCCATATGCCAGGTCGGCCGGGATGAAGAGTTCCCACTTGGCGCCCGGCTTCATCAACTGGAGCGCCTCCACCCAGCCGGGAATGAAGCCGTTGACGGGGCTGGTGGCGGGTTGGTCGCGGTCGTAGGTGCTGTCGAACTGCGTGCCGTCGATCAGGGTGCCCCGGTAGTGGACGGTCACTGCCTGGGCCGCGGTCGGGCTTTCGCCCTCGCCGGCCCGGAGTTCGCGGTAGAGCAGGCCGGAGTCCGTCTTGACGATGCCCTCTTCGTTCGCCTTCATGGCCAGAAAGGCCGAACTGCGGGCGGTGTTTTGGAGCAGCGCCGCACGTCGCTGGCGATCCGCGTGCGCTTGCATCCTGGCGCCGAGTTCCCTGAGCACGTTGTCGATCTCGTCTGACTCCATCGCCTCCGTACCTTCCAGTGCGTCCTTGAAGCCGCGGAGAAGCAGCTCGGGGTCGAGCAACAGGTCATCGGGTGCCAGATTACTGCCGATGTTCACGCCGAGCGCATAGGAGGCCTTCTCATCCCACGTCTCGGCGAGCGGTGTCTCGTCCTCGACAGCGGCGACGGCCTCTTCCTGGGCGCGGGCCGGTGTCACGGCAAGAAGAGCAAGGGCTGCGGCGATCAAGCTGGGGTACGTGCGTGGCTTGGTCATGGCGCGCATCGTATCCGCATCCGCGAGCACGGCAGAACGCTACGCACCGCTGTCATCCGTGTGCCCGCTGACGGGCCCACGGACTGGTTCACGGGTGGCGCGGATCGCGCCACCCGGGTTCGCTATCCTCGCTCCGTGGGGCCCGTGCAGTTGATTCTCGTGGCCTTGGTGCAGGGGCTCACGGAGTACCTGCCGATCAGTTCGACGGCGCACCTGATCCTGTTGCCGCGGCTGTTTGGCTGGCCGGACCAGGGTCTGGCGGTCGACGTGGCGGCGAACACCGGCACGCTACTGGCCGTCGTCGCCTACTTTCGGAAGGACCTCGTGGTCTACGTTCGGGCTCTGCTCCCGGGCGTGGACACGGGCGACGCGAACGCGCGGAAGATGATCCCGCTGCTGGCCGTGGCGTCGGCGCCGGTGCTCGTCATCGGCATCGCGACGGAAGGCTGGGTGGCCGGCGACGCCCGTAGTCCGGGCGTGATCGCCTGGGCGACGATCGGGTTCGGCCTGGCGCTGGGCGCGGCCGACCGCTGGGGCGGACAGGACCGCCGGCTCGGTCAGTTGACCTGGCCACGAGCGCTGGTGTTCGGCGTGGCGCAGGCCATGGCGCTCGTCCCGGGCGCCTCCCGGGCCGGAGTCGTCATCAGCGCCGGCCGGCTGCTCGGCTTCGACCGCGAATCGTCGGCGCGATTCGCCTTCCTGATGGCGATTCCCGCCGGCATCTTCGTCGCCGGCAACAACACCCTGGAAATGCTCAGCGGCGAGTTACCGGTTTCGCAACTTCCGTCTCTGCTCCTGGTCGCGGCGCTATCCGCCGTCGTCGGCTACCTGGTGATCGGCGCGCTGCTTGGCTGGGTTCGGCGGCGCAGTCTGCAGGTCTTTGTCGCGTATCGGCTCGTCCTGGGCGCCGTCCTGCTGGTCTTGTTCCAGTCGTAGCATCAGGTCTGCGTCAGAGCTTCGCCTCCACCGCCCTTCCCATCTCGTCCGTGGACACGGCCTGTCCGCCCTCCGACACCAGGTCGGCCGTGCGGAGCCCGTCGTCCAGAACCGCAGCGACCGCGGTTTCGACGTTTGAGGCCTCGGCGTCGAGTTCAAGGCTGTGCCTAAGTAGCATCGCGGCGCTCAGGATGGCGCCGATCGGGTTCGCGATGCCGCGTCCCGCGATGTCGGGTGCCGAACCGTGGACCGGTTCGTACAGCCCCTGTTTTCCTGAGCCCAGGGACGCCGAAGGCAGCATGCCGAGGGAGCCGGCGAGGATCGCCGCCTCGTCACTGAGGATGTCGCCGAACATGTTGCCGGCCAGGATCACGTCGTAGTCCGCGGGCGAGCGCATCAACTGCATCGCGAAGGCGTCCACGAGGTGGTGGGTGACCTCGACGTCCGGGTAGGCCCCGGCGACCTCGGTGACGGAGCGCCGCCACAGCCGCATCGAGGCCAGCACGTTCGCCTTGTCGATCGAGGCGACCTTGCGGCTACGTCCCCGCGCGGCCCGCAGCGCGACACGAGCGACCCGTTCCACTTCGGCGGTGGAGTAGACGAGGGTGTCGTATGCCACATCGCCGTCGCCCTGTTCGTGGCGCGGGCCGAAGTAGATGCCGCCGGTCAGCTCGCGCACGAACAGGAGGTCGACGCCGCGCAGCAGCTCGGGCTTGAGAGGAGCGAACGGGGCGAGCGATTCGAACACGGGCACAGGCCGCAGGTTGGCGAACAGCCCCAGCTCGGCCCGCAGGTCGAGGAGCCCCTGCTCGGGCCGGAGCTCGGCCGTCGGGTCGGACCACTTCGGTCCGCCGACGGCGCCGAGCAGCACCGCGTCGGCCTCCTTGCAGGAGGCCAGTGTCGTGGGTGGCAGCGGATTCTGGAAGTCGTCGATCGCGTTCCCGCCCATCGGATGGGAATCGAGCTGGAACTCGTGCCCGCCCAGGTCGGCGACCGCTGTAAGAATCCGGGCTGCTTCGGCGGTGACTTCGGGCCCGATGCCATCGCCGGGCAGAAGGACGATGTTCGCTTGCATGCGCTGGCGCCGGCCGGCCTCAGGCCGACCGCGTGTCCAGCCGGGACGGATGCGCCGCCTCGAACGCCTCGATCGCCGGCGCCTGCTGCAGCAGGTAGCCGAGCTGGTCCGTGCCGTCGAGCAGGCAGCGGCGGGCGAAGGGATCGACTTCGAAGGCGGTCTCGCTGCCGTCGGGGAGGCGAAGTGTCTGCGCTTCCAGGTCGATCGTGACTTCGGCTGCCGGATCGGCGGAAACGGCGGCGAACAGGGACGCGGACACCTCTTCCGTCACCGTAACGACGAGCAGGCCGTTCTTCAGCGCGTTGCTGTGGAAGATGTCGGCGAAGGAGGTGCTGATCACAGCGCGGAAGCCGTAGCCCACCAGGGCCCAGGGCGCGTGCTCGCGGGAACTGCCGCAACCGAAGTTGTCGCCGGCCAGGAGAATCCGCGCCTCCTGGTGCTCGCGACGGTTCAACACGAAGTCCGGAACCTCTTCGCCATCGGGATCGCCGGCCCGGTAGCGCCAGCGGGAGAACAGGCCGGAGGCCAGCCCGGAGCGGTCCGTGACCTTGAGGTAGGAGGCCGGGATGATCTGGTCGGTGTCGACGTTCTGGATCGGCAGCGGCGCCAGGGTGCCGGTGAAGTGGTCGAAGCGGCTGCTCACGACAGGACCTCGCGGACGTCGGTCACGCGGCCCGTGATAGCCGACGCGGCCGCGGTCAACGGACTCGCCAGGAAGGTGCGTCCGCCGGCGCCCTGGCGGCCCTCGAAGTTGCGGTTGGAGGTGCTGACCGCGTACTGGCCCGGCGCCAGTTGGTCGCCGTTCATCGCCAGGCACATGGAGCAACCGGCCTCGCGCCACTCGGCGCCGGCCTCGACGAAGACCTGGGCGAGGCCGTCGCGCTCCGCCTGCCGCTTCACGGCGTCGGAGCCGGGCACCACGAGCACGCGGAGGCCGTCGGCGACCTTGCGTCCCCGCAACACGCCCGCGGCGGCCGCAAGGTCGCTGTAGCGGGAGTTCGTGCAACTGCCGACGAAGACGACGTCGATCGGCTTGCCCTCAAGCTGCTGGCCCGGTTCGAGCGCCATGTAATCGAGCGCCTTGCGGAACGAGGCTCGCTTCTCGGGTTCGACCGCCGCGTCTTCGGGAATCGCGCCGGCGATCGGGATCGCCATGCCTGGATTCGTCCCGTAGGTGACCATCGGTTCGAGACTCGAACCGTCGACCGTGGTGGTCCGGTCGTAGATCGCCCCCTCGTCGGTGGGCAGGGAACGCCAGTCCTCGAGCGCCGCCTCCCAGGCCTCGCCGGACGGTGCCATCGCCCGCCCCTCGAGATAGTCGAAGGTCACGTCGTCCGGCGCGATCAGCCCGGCGCGTGCACCGCCCTCGATCGACATGTTGCAGACCGTCATCCGGCCTTCCATGTCGAGCGCCCGGATCGCTTCGCCGGTGTACTCGAACACGTGGCCCGTACCGCCGCCGATCCCGAGCCTGGCGATCACGGCCAGGATGATGTCCTTGGCGACCACGCCCTCCTGCAGCCGGCCGTCGACCCGGACCTCGTAGGTCTTCGGCCGGTGCTGCAAGAGGCACTGCGTGGCGAGGACGTGGCCGACTTCGCTGGTGCCGATGCCGAAGGCGAGCGCGCCGACGGCGCCGTGGGTGCTCGTATGGCTGTCGCCGCAGACGACCGTCATTCCCGGCTGGGTGGCGCCGAGTTCCGGTCCGATCACGTGCACGATGCCGCGCCGCTCGTCGCCCATCGCGTACAGCGGGATGCCGTAGCGTTCGCAGTTCGCCTCCAACTGGTCGAGCTGGGCCGATCCTTCGGGGTCGAGCACCCGGAGCCTCGCGCCATCGATCGAGGGATCGGTCGGTGTCGAGTGGTCCATCGTCGCCAGGGTCAGATCGGGCCGCCGCACGGTCAGTCCCCGTTCGGCCAGTTGGGTGAACGCCTGGGGCGAGGTCACCTCGTGCACCAGGTGCAGATCGATGAAGAGCGTCGCCGGCAGGCCGGGCTCCTCGCCGGCGACCAGATGGCGCCGCCAGATCTTCTCGAACAGGGTCCGGGCCCTGCTCATGCTTCCACCGGCTGCGGAGTCGACACCCTGAGAGTCGCCGGTGCGCCTTCGCCGGCCGTGTACTTCGTGCCGATGACGGTCAGCATCCGGTTCAGGGCGGCGAGGTACGCCTTGGCCGAGGCGACGATGACGTCCGTGTCGGCGCCGTAACCGCCGAAGATCCGGCCGTCGCCGGGACCGGAGGCCGGGCTCTTGATCCGCACCGTGACCTCGCCCATCGCGTCGATGCCTTCGGTGACGCTGTGGACGTTGTACTCGAGCAGCGTGTTCTCGGCCTCGACGACCGCGTCGATCGCGCTGAAGGTGGCGTCGACGGGGCCGGTACCGACGCCCGGCGAGATGTACTCCTGGCCGTTCGGGCCGCGCAGCCGGGCGGTCGCGGTCGGCATGCCGGGCCGCCCGCAGGAGATCTGCAACTCGAGCAGCGCGAAGATCTCCGCCGGCGCCAGGATCTCCTGGTTCGCGAGCGCCTGCAGGTCGGCGTCCGTGATGTCCTTCTTCTGGTCGGCGAGCTGCTTGAAGCGCCGGAAGGCCTCGCCGAGTTCTTCCCGGTTCAGTTCGAAGCCGAGTTCCTCCATGCGCACCCGCAACGCGTGCTTGCCGGAGTGCTTGCCCAGGACCAGCCTGCTCTGGGTCAGGCCGACGGTCTGCGGCGTCATGATCTCGTAGGTGCGCTGATCCTGGAGCATGCCGTGCTGGTGGATGCCGGCCTCGTGCGCGAACGCGTTCTCACCCACGATCGCCTTGTTCCGGGGCACCGCGATGCCGGTGTAATGCGCCACCAGGCGACTCGTGCGCACGAGTTCGGTCGTGTTCAGACGGGTGCCGACGCCGTAGACCTGGGGCCGGGTGTGAAGCGCCATGACGACTTCCTCGAGCGAGGTGTTCCCGGCGCGCTCGCCGATGCCGTTGATCGTCACTTCGACCTGGCGGACGCCGGCTTCGATCGCGGCCAGCGTGTTCGCGGTGGCGCAGCCGAGGTCGTCATGGCAGTGGGCCGACCAGATCACCCGATCGGCGCCGTCCGTGTGCTCCATCAGGTAGCGGAACAGGTCCCCGTACTCGACCGGCATGTCGTAGCCGACCGTGTCCGGAATGTTCAGCGTTGTGGCGCCTTCCTTGATCGCCAGCGAAAGCACCTCGACCAGGAAGTCCGGGTCGGAGCGGCTGCCGTCCTCGGGGCTGAACTCGATGTCGTCGCACAGGGAACGGGCATGCGCGACCATGTGGCCGACCTGGCTCAGCACCTGCTCCCGGGTCATCCCCAGCTTGCGTTCCATGTGCAGGTCGGAGGTGGCGATGAAGGCGTGAATGCGCGGCCTGGCGGCGTCCCGGACTCCTTCCCAGGCCTTGTCGATGTCCTCGCGCCAGCAGCGGGCGAGACCCGCGATGACCGGACCCTTTCGGGCCCCTACCTCGCGCGCGATCCGCCGCACCCCCTCCAGGTCGTCGGGGCTGGCCGCGGGGAAACCGGCTTCGATGATGTCCACGCCGAGCACGGCGAGTTGGCGCGCCACCTCGAGCTTCTCGGCGCTGGTCATCGTTGCGCCGGGCGATTGCTCGCCGTCGCGCAGCGTGGTGTCGAAGATTCGGACGTAGTCGCCGTTCTGACCCGGTCCTGCCATCGTTACACCTCCTTGGCGTCCAGGAACGGCATCATCCGACGCAGTTCCCGGCCAACCTCCTCGATCGGATGCGTCCTCTCCGTCGCCCGGCGGGGATCGAACCGCGGCCGGCCGTTCTTGTTCTCCGCGATCCAGTCGCGGGCATAGGTCCCGTCCTGGATGTCCCTCAGGACCTTGTCCATCACCTCGCGCACGTCCTTCGTGATCAATTGATCGCCGGCGTGGTAGCCGCCGTGCTCGGCCGTGTCGGAGACGCTGTACCACATGTAGCCGAGGCCGCCTTCGTACATCAGGTCGACGATCAGCTTCAACTCGTGCAGGCATTCGAAGTACGCGACTTCCGGCTGGTAGCCGGCCGCGACCAGCTTCTCGAACCCGGCGCGCACCAGAGCAGAGGCGCCACCGCAGAGCACGATCTGCTCGCCGAAGAGATCGGTCTCGGTCTCCTCGGCGAAGGTCGTCTCGATCACGCCGGCCCGCGTGCAGCCGATGCCCTTGGCGTAGGCGAGGGCGTCCGCCAGGGCGCCGCCCGTCGCGTCGTTCTCGACCGCGACGAGGCCCGGCGTGCCGGCGCCCTCGGTGAACACTTCGCGCACACGGTGTCCGGGCGCCTTCGGCGCCACCAGGGACACGTCGACGTTTTCCGGCGCCTCGATCTCGCCGTAACGGATGTTGAAGCCGTGCGCGAACATCAGTGTGTCCCCGGCTTCGAGGTTCGGCGCGATGTCCTGTTCGTAGAGCGTCGCCTGCGCGGTGTCGGGGGCCAGGATCATGATCATCTGACCTTTGGCGGCGGCGGCGGCGTTGCTCAGCACTTCGAGACCGTCGGCCTCGGCCTTGGCCTGGCTGCCGCTTCCCGCCCGCAGGCCGACGACGACTTCGAGCCCGCTGTCGCGCAGGTTCAGCGCATGGGCGTGGCCCTGACTGCCGTAGCCGATGACCGCGACTGTCTTGCCCGTAAGGCGGGAGAGATCGGCGTCGTCGTCGTAGTAGAGCTTTGCCATCTGAACAGAGTCCTCGTCGGATGAAGTGAGCGGGTTCCGGGCCGTCAGAGCACGTTGCGCCGGCGGGCGGATCGGGTGCGGTTCGGTTTGTATCCTTCGTCCTTCAGGGTGTGGCCGCCGCGTCCGAGAGCGATGACGCCGGTTCGGACCATCTCGACGATCCCGAAGGGACGCACGAGTTCGGTGAAGTGCTCGAGTTTCTCTTCCTCGCCCGTGATCTCGACCACCAGGGATTCGGCGCCCACGTCGATGATGCGGGCACGGAAGATGTCGCAGAGCTGGATGACCTCACGCCGGTTCTCCGACGATGCCCTGACCTTGACGAGGGCCATGTCGCGGACCACGGACGGCTGGCTGTGGAGGTGGTCGACATGGACCACGTCGACCAGCTTGTAGAGGTTCTTGACCAGGCGGTCGGCCTCGGCGGCGTCGGACTCCATGACGATCGTCATGCGGGAGATGTTCTCTCGCTGGGTGCGTCCCACGGAGAGGCTGTCGATGTTGAAGCTGCGCCGTCTGAAGAGGTTCGACACCCGGGCCAGGACGCCCGGGCGGTTCTCGACCAGCGCCGCCAGGATGTGCTTGGCCATCGTCCCCTCGTCCTCAGACTCCGAACCGCGTGCCGACGGTGGCCGCCGCGGCCGGGGCTTCGGGTTCCGGCGCTGGCTCTTCGGGAGCCTCCGCTGCCGCCGCCCGTTCGCGGCGCTTGCGCTCGAACTCCTCCGGCGTCGGCCGGCGGATCATGTCGTCGAGGTCGGCGCCGGCCGGCACCATGGGGAAGACGATCTCCTCCTTCTCGACGACGAAGTCGATCAGGGTCGGGCCGGCGGCGCGGGCCCGGTTCCTGTGCACGGCCTCTTCGATCTCTTCGCGCTCGGTGACCCGGATCGCGGGAATCCCATAGGCCTCCGCCAGCTTGCAGAAGTCCGGGTTGACCATGGGCGTCTGGTTGTAGCGCTCCTCGTAGAAGAACTCCTGCCACTGGCGGACCATGCCGAGGAACCCGTTGTTGATCACGGCGATGTGCACGTTGACCTGCTCCTGGACCGCGGTGGCGAGTTCCATCGAGGTCATCTGGAAGCCGCCGTCGCCGACGATCGCCCACACCTCCTGGTCGGGCCGGGCCATCTTGGCGCCGATGGCGGCCGGCAGGCCGAACCCCATCGTGCCGAGCCCGCCGCTCGTGATCAGGCTGTGAGGCCGCTCGTGCTGGTAGTACTGGGCCTCCCACATCTGGTGCTGGCCGACATCGGTGACGGTCACGGCGTTGCCGCCGGTGAACTCGAACAGATCGCGGATCACCTGGGCGCCGAGCAGCTTGCCCTCGGGCACGGCGGGATGCTGGGGCGCGTCGGCGGGCCGCACGATCTCGCGCAGCTCCGAGTCCGCCCGCCACTCCGCGATGCGGTCGAACCACGCGTCGTTCGGCCGGCGCTCGACGCGGTCCAGCAATTGCCGGAGAACCTCTCCAAGGTCGCCGACGATGCCGACGTCGACGTTCACGTTCTTGTTGATCTCGGAGGGATCGATGTCCACGTGAATCTTGCGTGAGTTCCGGGCGTAGGTCGCCAGGTTGCCGGTTACCCGGTCGTCGAAGCGCATCCCGAGGGCGATCAGCAGGTCGGCCTGCTGGATTGCGTGGTTCACTTCCGCGCCGCCGTGCATCCCCATCATCCCGAGGCACATCGGGTGCTGCTCGGAGATGGCGCCCTTGCCCAGCAGCGTGAGCGCGACCGGAATCTGTGCCCGCTCGCAGAGTTGCGCCAGCTCGCGGTTCGCGTTCGACATGGAGATGCCGTGCCCGGCCAGGATGATGGGACGCTTCGATTCGCGGATGAGTTTCAGGGCGGCGTCGACCTGATCCGCGCGTCCGACCCTCGGCGGCTTGTAGCCCGGCAGCGTGACCGGCTCCGTCGGGTAGACGAAGTTCGTGGACTGAATCTGGATGTCCTTGGGAATGTCGACGAGCACGGGCCCGGGCCGGCCGGTTCGCGCGATGTGGAAGGCCTCGCGTATCACCTCGGCCAGCTCGTCGACGCTGGTGACCAGGTAGTTGTGCTTCGTGATCGGCAGCGTGATCCCTGTGACGTCCGTTTCCTGGAAGGCGTCGGTGCCGATGGCGCCGGTCGGTACCTGTCCGGTGATGCAGACGATCGGCGAGGAGTCCATCATCGCGGTGGCGATGCCGGTGACCAGGTTCGTGGCGCCGGGACCGCTCGTCGCCATCGCGACACCGACCTTGCCGGTTGCGCGGGCGTAGCCGTCCGCCATGTGGGACGCGCCCTGCTCGTGCCGGGTCAGAACGTGGTGGAGTTGCGGATACTTGGTCAGCGCGTCGTAGGTGGGCAGGATGGCCCCGCCGGGATAGCCGAAGACGATGTCAACTCCCTCGCGGAGCAGGCACTCGCAGACGATCTCGGCGCCGGTCAGCACCACGGCCTCCGTGCTCATGCCCGCCTCTTCGGTCGCTCGATCCGTAGCGGTCGTGTCGTCGGTCATCTCGGCCTCCTCTGTCAGGCCCCGGCGGCGGATGTTGCCGCAGCCAGTCGGGGTACGGGAGTGAGCCAGTCGTGTCGGTCGGGGAGCCGGCCCTCGACGAGGCCGAAGAACTCCTCCTGCAGGTGGTGCGTGATCTCGCCGCGACTGCCGGAGCCGATCGGAATCTGGTCCACCGAGCGCACCGGGCTGACCTCCGCGGCTGTTCCGGTCATGAACAGTTCGTCGGCCAGGTACAGCTCTTCGCGCGCGATCGGCTGAAAGCGCACGTCGTACTTCAGGTCCTGGGCGATCGTGATGACCGAGTCCCTGGTAATGCCGCCCAGGATCGAGTTGTAGAGGGGGGGTGTGTGGATCACGCCGTCGCGGATCAGGAACAGGTTCTCGCCCGCGCCTTCGCAGACGAGGCCGCGGTCGTCGAGCATGATGCCCTCGGCGTAACCGTGCTGGCGGGCTTCGATCGACACGAACTGGTTCGTCACGTATTGCCCGCTGATCTTGCCGAGCGGTACTGCCGTGTTCGAGTTGAAGCGCCGCCAGGAGCTGACCGCGGCATCGACGCCCTGTTCGATTGCCTCCTCTCCGAGGTAGCGCCCCCACCTGACCGCGTAGATGGCGAGCCTGGAGCTGCAGTCGGTGGGATTGAGGCCCATCTCCTCGTTACCCCGGTAGATCAACGGCCGGATGTAGCAGGATTCGAGGCGGTTGCGGGCGACCGCCTCGATGCACAGCTCCCCGACCTGATCCGGTGTGTAGCCGGGATCCATGCGCATGATCCGGCAACTGTCGAACAGGCGGCGAATGTGGGCCCCCAGGCGGAAGATGGCCGTCGTCTCGCCCGTGTCGTAGGCGCGAATGCCCTCGAAGACCGACGAACCGTAGTGGAGGCCGTGGGTCGTGAGGTGGACGGTGGCCTCGCCCCACGGCTTCCACTGGTCGTTGATCCAGATCCACTCAGATCGTTCTATTGGCATGTAGTTGCTCCGCTCGCGGCCAAACCAAAAAGCCCCCAGGCTTTGCTGGGGGCTCTAGATCGCTTCGGGTTCCGGTTTGTGCGCCTAGTTAGCCCCCTGGACGAGAAGGACCAGAATCAGGACCAGTAGCAGGAGCCCGGCGGGAACGCCGAGATCGGCGATCTGTCGCGGCAGCGCACGCGCCAGGAAGGCGGCCCGCACGGGTGTCCGGGCGTTCCTGCGAGTCGATCCTGGGGCCAAGCGCGTCATGCCCGGTTCGAGAAACCTGTTTGGGTGTGGGTGTACGTTCGCTCCGCCGGACGGCAAAGCGTGCAGCGGAGCGTAGGAGAGGACGGGAGCCGCTGTCAAGTGGGCCGCGCCACGGCCGCGCTCGGTTCGGCGGCTAGCCGACCGTGTCGCGGAAGATGCGGATGATCTCGTCCGCCTCGTTCTCGGTCAGCGTCAGGATGGGTCGGAACTCCACTCCGCCGTCCGTGTACCAGGCCGGCACGGTGAAGATGCCGGCCTCGAACAGCTTGGCCGTCATCTCCATCTTGCCCATCTCCTCGGAGAGGATGCCCATGCACAGCCCGTGCTGGTTGACCCGGTAGGGACCGCCCCGCAGCCCCTCGGCGAACTGCTCGGCCAGCGCGTTCACCTGCTCCAGGAATCCGGGCGCCATCGTCAGGTCGCAGACCTTGGCGGTGGCGACGCAGCCAAGTTCGTTGCCGCCGAAGGTCGAGGAGTGGGGGATTGCGGTGTCGAAGAACCACTCCTTGATCTCGGGGGCGAGCAGAACGGCGGCGTTGGCGAGGATGCCGCCGCCGAGGCCCTTGGCGGTGGTCACGATGTCCGGGACGATGCCGTGGTGTTGCCAGAACCAGAACTTCCCGGTCGCGCCCAGGCCGGTCTGGACCTCGTCGATGATCAGTTTCGCTCCGTTCTTCCGGCAGATGTCGTTCACGGCCTGGAAGTAGCCGGAATCGGGAACCGGGAATCCCGACTGCGCGGGCGACGACTCGATCAGCACCGCGGCGGTCTCGTCGTCGACCGCGGCGGTCATCGCGTCCAGGTCGTTGTACGGCACGAAGACGAAGTCGTCGAAGTCGAGGAGGTACCGCTCGTGGTTGTCCGGGTTGTCGCCGGCAGCCAGGGCGAAGCAGGTGTGGCCGTGGTACGAGGCCTCGATGGACACGAGTTTGGTTCGCCGGGTTATGCCTCGGACGGCGCGGATCGCGACCTCCGTGGATTCCGCGCCGCTGGCCGTGTAGGTGACGCCGGTCAGGGCGCCGCCCGTGCTGGCGATCAGCTTCTCGGCCGCCTTTGCCTTGTAGCCCGAGATGAGCAGCAGGTTGCCGATCTCGAGTTGGTGCAGCGCTTCCTTGACCGCGGCGATGATGTCCGGGTTGCGGTGCCCGAGGTTGTACAGGGTGCCGTTGCGGTGGCAGTCCCAGTACCACTTCTTCGTGAACGCGTCCTGCACGCGGGCGCCCTCGCGCTGGCCGAAGTGAAGCTCGGTGCCGAACGCCTTCATGACGCCGACGTTTCCCGGGGACACATGCTCCGCGAAAGCGGTTTCGGTGGCTTCCGCGGACGGATAGGGCGGGTAGCCCTCGGGAAAGTGGATCGCCTCGACGTTCCCGGTTTCCGGGTCGCCGGCGTCCGAAGCGGCCCGCCTGTTCGGCGCGCAGCTCGCCAGTGCTGCGGCTCCACCGGCAGCGGCCATCGTCCTGATGCAGTCGCGCCGGCTGCTCGTTCCGTCCCGTCCCGCGTTGCTCATCTGAAAGTCTCCCTTCGTCGAATCAGCGCTAGCCTCTGTGGCGCGACTGTTCTCAAGAAAGTCTAAGGAAATTTAACTTTTTCTTCTAGACGCTCCAAGCGTTGGGACGATAAAGTCTAACCCACTTGATCAGAAGAACCAACGTCGGTTCCTGAACCTCAGAGGATTCAAGATCTAGATAGCAAATACCTCAAAGCACGGGACGTACGTCTGGATCGGAGGGCAACATGTGGAGAATCCACCTCCTGGCGGCGGTGCCGCTTTTCTTGCTGGCGGCAGCGCCGGCGCTGGCGCAGAACGTAGGTACGGTGCGAGGGGAGGTACGCGACACGAACGGCGATCCGTTGCCGGGCGTGCTGGTACGAGTCACGGGTGACCTTGTACGCGGCGACCGTTCCACGACCACGGGGACGACGGGGGAGTACCTCGTCACCGCGCTGCCGCCTGGCTCGGTCACCGTGACCGGTTCGCTCGAAGGCTTCTTGGACGAGACGGTCGATGACGTCCGCGTCTCGATCTCGGCGACGAGTACCGTGAACCTGGCGCTCCGCCTGGTGGCAGGCGAGGAGACGATCACGGTGACGTCGGAGCGACCGATCCTCGACGTGACGAGCAACGTGATCAGCACCAACCTGTCGGAGGAGTTCATCGACCCGCTGCCCACGAATCGGAACTTCCAGGACTACGCGGGGTTTGCCAAGGGTATGAGCAACATGGGCCGCGATCAGACCTACGCGGAGTACCGCTACTCCGCCTATGGCGGCGGCATGGCGGCGAACTCCTGGAACGTCGACGGTCTCAACGCCTCGTTGCACGAGAACAGCAACGTGTGGTGGTGGATCAACCCCGACACGATCGCAGAGGTGCAGGTGCTCGGTGTAGCCGCTCCGGCTGAGTACGGTGGCATGTCCGGTGCGGCCATCAACGTGGTGACGAAGTCCGGGACCAACGAGGTGAACGGCCGGTTGAACTACTTCGGCCAGTACTCGGGAACGACCGCGGAAGGTCCCAGGGTGGCCGGGTTGAGCGGTGACGAGACGGGCTTCTACCGCGACAGTTTCCAGAACTACACGCTGTCGCTCGGCGGACCCTTCCAGCGCGACAGGCTGTGGTACTTCGCGTCGCTCGAGTACAAGGAGGACGCGCTGGGAGAGCCCGGTCAGGTCCGCGAGCTGATCCGGCCGGACAAGTGGGAACGCTACAACCTGAAGCTCGATTGGTCGCTCAACGCGTCGAACACCCTGACGCTCAGCGGCCAGTACGAGGACTACGACTGGCAGCAGAACGCGGATCCCTTCACCGACGAGGACGCCACGTCACACGAGTTCGGAAAGAAGCCCGGATGGAAGCTGGGCTGGCAGTCCGTGTTCACGGACAGGACGTTCTTCGAGGTCAGTGTCGGCGCATGGGACAACTACGACCGCGTGGCTTCGGTGACGGGCAGCATTGCTCCGCCCGTGGTCGACTACACGGCCCCGGTGCCGACCACGGTCGGCGGCGTGAAGTACCCGTACGACTACCCGCCGGAGATGAGCAGAGCCAGCGCCAAGTTGACGCACTTCGCCGACGACCTCGGCGGCAGCCACGAGTTCAAGTTCGGCATCCAGTACACGGACGCTGGGATCAAGACAGCCGCCATCTACCCGGGGGCCAGCGGGAAGTACTACTACAAGTACAACTTCTACGGCGCACCCTACTACTTCATCTACTCTCGCCGACCCCACTACTACGGCAGCGACGCGACCGGGCTCGGGCTCTTCGCGGACGACTCGTGGAGCCTGAGCGACAGGGTGACGCTGAACCTGGGCGTGCGCTACGACCAGGACAACGGTGATATTCCCGCGTTCCCGGAACTCTCGCAGCACTTCGGCGGCGAGAACCAGGGCGTCAAGACCGGAACGGTCCATCCCGCCTACAGGGACGTCGTGGACTGGCAGACGATCTCTCCGCGCATCGGCCTGGCCTACCAGGTCGGCGAGGGCTCCAGGCAGGGCGTGTTCCGGGCTTCGTACGGCAAGTACTTCGAGAACAACAACACGGCGATGTGGAACGGCCCGCATCCGAACCGCCCGGCCGCCAGATTCGGCTTCAGCGCCAACCGATACGGCCCGTTCACCTACTTCCGAGTGGTCACCGACGAGCATCTCGATCGGCCGGATCCGAACATGAAGCCCCCAGAGTTCGACCAGTACGCCGTGGGCTACGAACAGCAGCTCAGCGACTCCCTCACCATCGGCGCGGAGGTGGTCATCAAGAAGGGCGAGAATCTGATCGGCTGGCACATTCTCGATGACGGCGTCTACGAGGAAGTGCCCTTCGTCAACCCGGAGACCGGAGAGACGATGACGCTGTTCAGCATCATCGAGGAGCCGACGCGCCGCAAGGGCAACAGCCCGGGCCCGGGAGCGAACGCGCCGCCGGGTGCGAGGTACTACCAGGACTACGAGGGTTTCTTTGTCACTCTCAGGAAACGTCAGGTCGGCCGCTGGGGGCTCAACACGTCGCTTGGCTACTCGAAGTCGAGCGGGCGAAACAGCCGTCCCCTGAACCAGATCCAGGGTCAGCCCTTCTTCGGCAACCCGGAGGGCACCGATCCGAATCATCATCTGAACGGCGACGGGCTCTATCAGGCGGACCGGAAGCTGATCTTCCTGGCGCAGGGACAGGTCGAACTGCCCTGGAGTCTCAGAGCGGTCGGAGTGGTCAGGATCCAGGATGGCCGGCCATACACGGTGCATACCCGCGTGCGGCTGAACCAGGGCTTGACCGAGATCGCGCTCCACCCGCACGAAGATGACGTCCGGTTGCCGAGCAACACCCTCCTCGACCTTGGTCTCGGGCGCTCGTTCTCGTTCGCCAACGGCCGGGCGCTGGGCATCGACCTGCAGGTCCAGAACGTGCTGAACGACGACGGTTGGGACCAGTGGCAAGTTCCCGGCTACCGAAACGGGAATCTCGTCCCTCTGAACTTCCTGCTGCCACGCCGTTTGACGCTGCGGTTGACCCTGGACTTCTGACAGGACACCCGATTCCCGGGAATAGCGGCCGGAATCGGGCAGAAGAGAACCCCACAAACCGCCGAATCGGCGGTATAGTCGAGCGTTTACGCGCTCTACGTAGCGGATCGGCCTTCCGCGCCGGTCCGGCCTTGCTTCCGCGCGTGTGGACTCTCAGCCCCAAAGCCAACTGGCGACCCTGTCGTGAAGCTCTTCCCTCGCCT
>JAPOVF010000007.1 GCA_026708285.1 Acidobacteriota bacterium | reverse complement strand
CTGGACCGCGACGGCGATGCCTGGCGTTTGCGTGGCCTCCATCGACTCGGAGACCAGTTCGTCGATTCGTTCGAGCAGGGCGCCGTGGTCGTTGGCGCCGGCCGCCGCCGGCGCGAGCATGGATGCGACCGCGGCCAGGAAGGCCAGGGCGGGCGTGGTTCTGGTGTGCATGGAGGCGATCCTATGGCGCGCTACTCTGTGGACATGCCCATGTCGAAGCCTCGAACGACCTCTCCAAAGCTCCCTGACGGCGGCCGGCTCCGGGCCGTACCGGTCCTGGCGGCGGGTCTGAGCCTCAGCGCTCTGGCCTGCACGGACACGTCGCTGTCGGTCGACGACTACGCCGAAGCGCCCGCGCCCGCGTCGCCGACCGAGGGCTACAACGAGCAACGCAACGTCTACTTCGGCGACGTCCACGTCCATACCCGCTACTCCTTCGACGCCTACCTCCTCGGCACCGAGGTCACGCCCGACGAGAGCTACCGGTTCGCCAGGGGCGAGGCGATCGAAAGCTCCTTCGGCAACGAGATGAAGCTCCGGGAGCCGCTCGACTTCTTCGCGGTCTCGGACCACGGGTTCTTCCTGGGCATGGTGCCGCAGTGGGCCGACCCGTCGACCCGGGTGGGACAGCTTCCCGGCGCGCAGGCGTTCCACGGCGTCAACGAGGGCGACAACCTGAACCCGTACTCGGTGCAGATGCGCTCGGTTCTGTTCCGCGAGCGCTTCGGCCGCCAGATGCGCACGGACGGCGGCTTCCTGCGGCGGCAGCGGGCACGGATGGCGAACCACCCGCAGATTCAGTACGCGTCCTTCGACGATCAGGCGCACCGTTCGGCCTGGGAGGACTCGATCCTCGCCGCCGAGCGCCACAACGACCCCGGCAACTTCACCACCTTCATCGCCTACGAGTGGACCTCGTCCACGCCCGCGCCGGAGTCGGCGGCGTACCACCGCAACGTCATCTTCGCGTCGTCCGAGGCGCCGGCGCGGCCCTTCACGCGCATCGATTCGCACGAGCCGGAGCAGCTCTGGAACTGGATGGACCGGCTGCGGGAGCAGGGCGTCGACAGCCTGGCGATTCCCCACAACATGAACCAGTCCCACGGCCAGGTGTTCCGGCTGAAGTACTCCGACGGCCGGGGGATCGACCGGGCCTTCGCCGAACAGCGGATGCGCAACGAGCCGCTGGTCGAACTGACCCAGGTCAAGGGCACGTCGGAGACCCACCCTCGGCTCTCGCCCGACGACGAATGGGCCGACTTCGAGATCCTGAACACCCGCAAGGGCAAGATCTCGGCGCACAGCGATCCGAGCCGCAGCTATGTGCGGCAGGCTCTGGTCAGCGGCCTCGCGCTCGAGCAGGAGGGACGCGGCAACCCGTTCAAGATCGGTTTCGTCGGCTCCAGCGACACGCACAACGGCGCGCCCTCCTTCGACGAGTCGAACTACTTCGGCTCGGCGCCGACCTCGGTAAGCCCCGAGAACCGGGGCGCGGTGCCGGTCTCCCGGGAACGGCTGGACTACATCGCCGGCCTGCCGCCCGCCGCGCGAGCCCGCGGCACCGTCGTCGACGACGAACTCGGTCCCTACTTCGGCATGCGGAGCGCGCAGTTCTCGGCCTCCGGGCTGGCCGCCGTCTGGGCCGAGGAGAACACCCGGGACGCCATCTTCCAGGGGATGCGCCGCAAGGAGACCTACGCCACCTCCGGCACGCGCATCCGGCTCCGCTTCTTCGCCGGATTCGACTACGACGGCCTCGATCCGGCGAACCCGGACCTGATCGAACAGGCCTACGCCGGCGGCGTGCCGATGGGCGGCGACCTGGTCGCCGACGGCGACGCGGCGCCCCGCTTCCTGGTCTGGGCCCAGCAGGACAAGCACAGTGCCCCGCTGCAGCGGCTCCAGGTCGTCAAGGGCTGGTACGACAGCGGCTACCGCAAGGAGATCCGGGAGCAGGTCTACGACGTCGCCTGCTCGGACGGCGGAACGGTCGATCCGGAAACGCACCGCTGTCCCGACAGCGGGGCGACCGTCGATCTGTCCGACTGCTCGTTCAGCGAAGACCTGGGCGCCGGCGAACTGGCAGGGGTGTGGGACGACCCGGACTTCGACCCGGGCACCGACGCGGTCTACTACGTGCGCGTACTCGAGAACCCGACCTGCCGCTGGACCACCTGGGACGCGCTGCGGGCCGGCGTCGAGCCGCGCGGCGGTGTCCCGGCGACGATCCAGGAGCGGGCCTGGTCGTCGCCGATCTGGTACTACGCGCCGCGCTAGCGGGACGCCGTGGTGGGCCGTGAGGGGATCGAACCCCCGACCCTTGGATTAAAAGTCCACTGCTCTACCAACTGAGCTAACGGCCCGGCGCAGTATACGCCCGCCATCACTGGGTGCGCCGGCCTTCCGGCCGGCATTTGCCACTGGGTGCGCCGGCCTGACATCCGACCGCCCGAAGACGGGCGCTCGGACTGTGACCCAGCTGGCGCGAGGACGCGCCAGCTGGGTTCCGGCCGGCATCCGGCTAGCCGCCAACGGCTGACCGCACCGCCCCGAGCCGCTCCCCCAGCCACCCCTGGAGCGTTCCACCACCACTGACTACCGTTTCCTCACGCCTCGGGCCGGACGAGATGAGGTCCGCGCTGGCCTCGAGTTCCTGCTCCAGGAAATCGATGTAGTCGAGCGCGGCCTGCGGCAGGTCGCTCCGGTCGAGCACGCCGCGCG
>JAPOVF010000215.1:9330-30328 GCA_026708285.1 Acidobacteriota bacterium | reverse complement strand
CCAGCGCCATCCGCAGGTCCTGGTTCACGCGCTGCATGATGAAGATGTAGTAGTACGGAAGCAGCATCATCACCGGGAGCTGCGCGAACCAGCCGAAGACCATGAAGACCGCGTAGATCCACTTCAGGCTGTGCCGCTGCTCGGCGGTCAGCGGCGCTAGGTCGATGTTCGGTTGGGCGGCCTCGGACTCCCCGGACTCCGCGCCGGCTCCGGGCTGCGTCTCGCCGGCGAGTTCCGACCGGCCGATGAAGTCGGCCAGGAACGGGGTCAGGGGCTCGGCCTGGAGGATGGACTGGCTGATCAGGTCCACCGAGAAGAGAGCGATCACCATCGTCAGCAGCGTCGAGGCCCACACCAGGACGAAGTAGTAGACGAGGTGGCTGCCGAGCCGGACACGGAAGCTCAGCCGGCCGCCGTCTACCCGGTACTGGAGCACCCAGATGCAGACGCAGGCCGCCGCGACGAGCCCGACGTAGAGGGTGTCGGCGAGGCCCTCCACGCCGAACAGCGCGAACAGGAACGCCGCCGTGCCGGAGAGGACCAGCGCGAAGGACGCCCAGAGGTAGGCGCGGCCCCGGACGAAGAGGAGCGTCCACACGAGGACGGTCATCAGGACCGTGCCGGCCAGCAGGAGATCGTGGCGCCAGTCGGTTCCCGGGGGCGCGAGCCACAGGAGCGGGCCGAGCGCCGTCAGGACGGTGACCAGGGGCGGAACGTGGCGGAAGCTCCAAGCGCCGTCCGCGGCGGCGTCGCCGGCGGCGGCCTTGTTGCGCGGCAGCTCCCGCCAGCGGCCGACGATCTGGGGCCACAGATACGGCCACGTCCGAACGAAGATCCGGAGGACCGCGACGAAGCCCTGCTCCTCCGGGGCTTTGCTCGGGGACTCCGGAGGGGTGTCCCCCTCGCCCCAAAAGGGGAGGGCGCGTGCCTGCTTCAGATCGTCCACGCCTGCCGGGAGCCTACGCCGCCCTTGGCCGCGCTAGGGAGCCGCCGTTCTCCTGCGGCCCTCGACCGCGTAGTCGCCCTCGGGAGGCACGTCGAGGCTCAGAGTACCGCGGAAGGTGTCACCGCGGACCTGCAGCCAGGCGTTCAGTCTTCCCACCGATCCCTTGCCCCAGTTCACCTGGGATCCGGATGCGAGGTACTCGTAGCTCAGGATGCCGTCCTCGAAACGGACCGACGTGACCTCCATCTCGCCGTCCACCTCGTCGTGGAGCGTCGCGGCAAGCGCGCCGTCCTGCCCCGACACTGTCAGGACGCTGCGGCGAAACTCGCCCAGGACTTTCGTCAGAACGTCCCACTCGCCGACCACCGCGACGGGATCCGCTGGCTCTCCGGCGCCCACGACGCCGGGATAGTCGCGCCATAGCCACCGCAGCGTGTCCGGGAAGATGGCGCCGCCGTGCCTCAGATCGTGGCCGCCCGTGCCCATCTCGAACCGGTAGTCGTAGCGGGCGAACATCAGGGCTGAGTCCATCTGCAGGTTGGCCAGCGCCCAGTTCCCCTCCGCGAGGTTGATGTCGTTCTCACCGTCCTGGAGGAAGACGCGAATCGGCTTCGGGTTCCCGCGGGTCTTGCGAATCAGGTACGGGTAGCGGGAACCGCCCTCGAGCCTCGTGTAGCTGCCAACGTGGCTGACGACCTTGCTGAAGGCGTCGGGACGCTGCCAGGCGACGGTGAAGGAGACCAGCCCGCCGTCACTCATGCCGGCGATCGCCCGGCCGGCCGCCTCGCCCGTCAGGTTGTAGTCCTTGCCGACCTCCGGGAGGATCTCCTCCAGCAGGAAGCGGGCGTAGGTGTCGTCGAGGGGCACGTACTGTGCGTCCCGCTGGTCCCAGGGAATCTCCTTCATGCCGGGGTTGATGAAGACGCCGATCGTCACCGGCATCTCTCCCCTGTGGATCAGGTTGTCGAAGACGGTCGGCGCCCTGACGAGGCCCTCGGGTTCCACGTAGAACTGACCGTCCTGGAAGACCATGACGGCCGCGGGATCGGCGTCCGTGTACTGGGCCGGCACGTAGACCCAGTACTCGTGCGTCGTGCCCGGGTAGATGCGGCTGTCGTTCCAGACGCGCTTCTCCACCGTGCCGGTCGGGACGCCTTCCCGGGGCAGGGAGTCGGGGCCGAGGGTGTACTCGGCCCCGCCGGCTCCGGTCGCCATCGAGAGAAGCAACAGGGGGATCGGAGAGCGTCCGATCCCCCTGCCCATGACTACAGCGCCGGTGCCGCTAGTTGAACGGCCGGATGCGGAGCTGCAAACCGGCCTCGCGGGGAGGCGTCAAGAAGCCGATCGCGGGGACGGCACCGTTCCCGGAAATCGGCAGGTACTCGAGGACCGCGACCTCGTCCAGGATGTTCTTGACGAACAGCGAGACCGACCATCTGTCGCTCGGCGAGCTCCAGGTGCCGCCCGCGTCCAGCCGGTCGAATGACGGCAACTCCCAGATATCGATGTTGCCGATGCTGGGATACGCGGGGTCGGTGAAGGCGTAGGTCGACTGGAACGAGAGGTGGCCCGCGGAGGCAAGCGACTTGAACCAGGTCGCCGTCAGTGCCAGCTTGTTCGCCGGCTGCTTCGGCAGCCGGTTCCCGGTCTGGTCGGTCGGCAGGTCGTACAGGGTGGTGGCCGACTGGCCGGTGTCGAAGTTGATGTAGTTCCACGTTGCTGTCTGGCCATAGGGGTGGCCATCGATCACCGAGGCGTGCGGACCGATCTCCGAGTCCTGCCAGGCATAGAAACCCCGGAGGCCGAACGAGCCGATCCGGTAGCTGAACTCGACATCCACGCCCTGAATCGTCGTGTCGGGAATGTTCGCCGTGTACTCGACGAGCGGCGTCGGGGAGTAGATCGAGATCGGGATGTCCACGCCCGGCGGCGGCGCCTGCGTGGCGGCGAGCTGGTAGTCGTCGAACTGGTTGTACCAGAGGCCGGCCGAGAGCTGCAGACGGGAGTCGAGGAAGAAGCCCTTCGCTCCCACTTCGTAGTTCACCAATGTCTCTTCCTTGATGTACGGGGGCACCTGGCCCGGCAGACCGATGTTGAAGCCGCCTGAACGGAAGCCCGTGGAGACCCGGCCGTACACCAGATGGCCGGCGTCCGTCGTGCGCTCCAGAGCGAGGTGGCCGATCGGCCGCGCCCAGGTCTGAGGGAACGGGTTGCCCTCGCCTGCGAGCGCGATCGTGACCGGGGCGCCTCCCAAAGCCAGCGTGAAGTACCCGCCCTGGTCCACGGGCTTCTGCTCCTTCTCGTCTTCGGTGTAGCGAATGCCGCCCGACAGCGCCCAACTGTCGTTGAACCGGTAGTCGGCACTGAAGAACGCGGCCTCGGTCCAGTTCTTGCCCCTGTTGAAGAAGCTGAGTAGATGGCTGAGATCATTACCCTCAGGGCAGTACCAGTAGAGACCTTCCTCGTCGCCCGCCGGGTCGGTCGTGCCGATGCCGAATCCCTCGACGATCTTGGTCAGGACATCCTGGCAACTGTCGACCTCCACGAAGCCCCAGACCGGCGAGACCCTCCGGGCCTGCTCGTCGGCCGACCCGAAGCGGTACGGGATCTGCAGGTCATGGCGGTGGATCGTCCCGGACCTGTTGTTCTTGTACCTGAACACCCCGCCGATGAAGTTGAAGTCGCCGGCGTAGCTCGACCTGAACAGGAGTTCCTGCGAGTCTTCGTCGTACTCGAACGGAAGGTCGTAGAACGAGTTCGAGAACTGCACCGTACCGTCGGGACACAGGCCGCCCCAGCGTCCCGGCGTGCAGGAGGTCAACGTGTGATCCAGCGAGTCCGCGCTACCGCCAAGGCCGTGACCGCCCGGGGGAGTGTTGATCGGCACCCGATCCGTGTAGTCGGCGTCCCTGAGCGCCTGCTGCACTGTTTCGCCGCTGCTCGCGTTGAAGCTGATGCCGAGGGATCTCGAGACCTGCCAGTTGGCTCGCAGCGTGCCGAAATCGCTCTCGCTCTCGTTCAAGCCGGGGTAGTTGAACGCCACCCTGTTCTGGATCTCGCCGGGGCAGTTCCACGCGGGAAGATCGAAGCCGCAGTTCGGATCGAGGGCCGGATTCGGCGTCTCCCAGAGGTAGTAGCGGTCGCGAGAGTAGCCGGCCATCGTCCGGTCCACGTTCGAGAGCTGCACGAAGCCCCGCGGCGTGCCGCTGTCCTCCACGCGGGACCAGCGCGCCCGCACGGAGAACCGCTCGGTCTCGGCGCGAAGCTGCGGCGCGTAGAAGATCTGATCGGGTGCGTCATGGTCGCCGCCCGGCCCGACATTCTCCTGTCTTCCGTCGCCCGTGTGGTTGCCACCCGTCAGGCGGAAGCTGAAGGGGCTGTCGCCGAGCGGCCCGCCGATCGCCGCGTTCAGGCGCTGCTGCGAGATGTCGGTGACCTCCCCCATCAACTCGGCATCCCAGTGATCCGTGGGTCCCTTGGTGACCACGTTGATCGCGCCCGCGATCGAGTTGCGACCGTTCAGTGTCCCCTGGGGTCCACGGGCCACCTCGACGCGTTCGAGATCGAAGCCGCCGCCGGGAGTCGTGCCGTAGACGCCCAGCGTGTAGGCGCCGTCGACGTAGGTAGCAACGGCATAGTCGGCCTGAGCGTACTGGGCGTTCCTAGTGCCGATGCCGCGGATGACCGTCCCCTGGCCCTGCTGCTCGATCTCGTCGCCGAACTGAAGGCCGGGAACCAGGTTCTGCAGATCCGTCCTCTCCTGGATCACCAGCTCCTCAAGTAGGCTCGAGTCGAACGCCGAGATCGTCATCGGCACTTCCATGACGTTCTCCTCGACCCTCTCCGCGGTGACCATGAACGTGTCGTGGTAGGCGGGACGAATCTCGAAGGACGCCGTGGCGCCGCTCGCCGTCACGTCGACCGCCTGACTGGCGGACTGGAATCCGTCGAGGCTGACGGTGGCCGTGTACGCGCCGGCTGTGACTCCGGAGATCGTGAACGCGCCGTCGGCGTCGCTCATGGCGGAGCCCGCCTCACTGCCGTCGGCGCCCTCCAGACTGACCATCGCGCCGGGGACGGGATCCCCGTTCGTGTCGCTGACCGTTCCGGAGACGGTGCCGCTCTGAGCCCACGCGGGCAAGGTCAGAAGCGACAGGGCGAGAAGAAGGACGAAGACCTTGGTGGTCCTAGGTACGGCTCGGGGTCTGCTCTCCATATCGGTTCTCCCTCCGATTGTCCCGCCGGCACCGGCGCACCGGCGAGCTAGCTGTTGGTGCGCTGAACATGATACACCGTTCAAGGTTCGACGTCGTAACTCGGCACCGAAGATCCAACCTGATGAATATGCCTCTACCCCAGGACTACGCGGAACGCGTCTACGCCGGCGTCCTCGGCAAGGTCATCGGCGTCTACCTCGGCCGGCCCTTCGAGGGCTGGCCCTACGAGTGGATCCGGAAGCGGCTGGGCGACATCGAGTACTACGTCCACGACCGCCTCGACGTTCCCCTGATCGTCACCGACGACGACATCACGGGGACCTTCACCTTCCTGCGAGCGCTCGAAGACCACGGCTCGGGCGCCGATCTCAGCTCCCGGGAAGTCGGCGAGACGTGGCTCAACTACCTGATCCGGGAGCGTACGGTGCTTTGGTGGGGCGGCCTCGGCAACTCCACCGAGCACACCGCCTACCTTCGTCTTGTGAGCGGAATCGAGGCGCCCGAGAGCGGCTCGATGGAGTTGAACGGCAAGGTCGTGGCTGAGCAGATCGGCGCCCAGATCTTCATCGACGGCTGGGCGATGGTCGCTCCGGGCGATCCGGACCTGGCGGTCCGCCTCGCGACCGCGGCCGCGCGGGTCAGTCACGACGGCGAAGCGGTGTACGGCGCTCGCGTCCTCGCCGCCATGGAGTCGATGGCGTTCGTCGAACGGAACACCGGCAAGCTCCTGGACGCCGCCCTCGACTACATCCCGCCGGACTCGGTGATCGCCCGGATGATCGGCGACCTGCGCCGCTGGCACGCCGCCGACAGCGACTGGCGCGCCAACCGGGCCCGGCTCGCCGAGCGCTACGGCTACGACAAGTACGGCGGCAACTGCCACATGGTCCCCAACCACGGCCTGATCATCCTTGCGCTGCTCCACGGCGAGGACGACTTCGCCGAGACGCTGAAGATCGTCAACACCTGCGGCTGGGACACCGACTGCAACTCGGGCAACGCCGGCTGCCTCCTGGGGATCAAGGAGGGTCTGGCCGGCATCGAAAGCGGCCTGGCGAAAGGTCTCGACTGGCGCGGCCCGGTGGCCGACCGCATCTACCTGCCGACCGCCGACGGAGGCCGGGCGATCAGCGACTGCGGCCATGAAGCGCTCCAGATCGTCAACATGGGGCGCCGACTCGCCGGCGAAGAGGCACTGCTGCCGAAGGACGGCGCGCAGTTCCACTTCTCCTTCCCCGGCTCGGTCCAGGGCTTCCAGGTCGCGGAGGGCGAAGCCGAGGTCCGGGCCGTCGCCACGCCTTCCGGCGAACGCGCCCTGCGCATCGAGGCCTCGGGAGAGGCCCGGGTCGGTTCTCCCGTCTTCATCCCCTCGCTGGAGACGGCCGAGTGGTTCGAGGGCCGTGTCTATCCGCTGATGGCATCGCCGCGAATCTTCCCCGGCCAGACGGTCGAGGCGACGGTCAGAGCCGGGGAGGAAGGCGTCCGAGCGAACGTCTATCTCGGTTACTACGGCGAGGACGACGAGACGGCGTGCTTGGACGACGACACCGTCGAACTCGAACCCGGCAAGAGCGCGCGGGTGTCGTTCACGGTCCCGGCACTACCCGGCCCCGTCTTCTCCGCGGGCGTCCGCGTTCAAGGCCCGGCTGGAGCTGTCTTCCTGGAGTCCCTGAAGTGGTCCGGCGCACCCGAGTTCCGGCTCGAGCGCCCGACCCATCGCGGCACGATGTGGCACCGCGCCTGGGTCAACGGCGTCGACCTGCTGACCAAGGGAACCGAGATGTTCCGGCTGGTTCAGAACGCCGGCGTGGGTCTGCTGATGCAGGGAACCCGCGAGTGGCGCGACTACTCCGTGACCGTCGACGTGACGCCCCACCTGGCCGAAAGAGCCGGTGTCGCCGCCCGCGTCCAGGGTCTCACCCGTTTCTACGGCCTGCTCCTGGCTCGCGGGAACCGGGTGCAGCTCGTGCGCATGCAGCATGCCGAAGAGGTACTGGCCGAGGCCGACTTCGAGTGGCGGCTCGGCCAAGGCTACGAACTGACCCTTGAGGTCTGCGGCAACCGCCTCACCGGCAAGGTCGACGGCGTGACTCTGCTCGAAGCGACCGACGACGCCCTCGATTGCGGCGCCGTTGGCCTCCTCATCGAGGAAGGGCGCCTGGGTGTCGACCGGGTCGAGCTCTCCCCTGTCCCCTAAACTGAGTCGACACTCACGATACGATCAGGCTCGACCGCGAGTACGCCAAACAAGCAAGCAGAGGCCCCCATGAATCAAAGAGCACTCCGCACCCCGACCGCGACCCTCTTCCTAGCCGCGGCCCTCGCCACCGCCCTCGTCGCGGCAGCCCCGGAGGCCGCTGCCGACGAACCGACCTACACGCGCGACATAGCACCCATCTTCTTCAAGAACTGCGTGCAGTGCCACCGGACCGGCGAGGTCGCCCCGATGTCGCTGATGACCTACAGGGAGGCGCGGCCCTGGGCCCGCTCGATCGCCCGCGCCGTCGAGAACCGCGACATGCCGCCGTGGAGCGGCGAGTCCGAGAACCACGTCTGGTCGAACGACCTTTCGCTGACCGACTCCGAGATCGAGACGATCGCTGACTGGGCGAAATCCGGCGCCCCGCAGGGCGATCCCGCCGACCTGCCCGAAGCGCCGACCTTCCCAAAGGGCTGGAAGCTCGGCGAGCCGGACTACGTGATCACGCTCGACAGCATCGAGGTGCCGGCCGAGGGCGACGACCTCTTCCCGCAGCAGGTGGTCGAGGTCGACCTCGGCGACCCGCGCTGGATCCGCGCGATCGAGTTCCTGCCAGAAGACTCTCGGGTCACGCATCACTTCCTCACGACGTACGCGACCAGGGTGAGCGAGGACGGCCCGGCCGCCACCGGCGTTGTCGGCATCTGGACGGCCGGCATGCCGCCCTACGTCTTCCCTGACGGCGTCGGCCGCCGCTTCGGCTCGAAGGTGCGGGTCGTCGTCGACCAGCACTACCACCCGATCGGCGAGGCGACCCAGGACGCCTCGAAGATCGGGCTCCACTTCGGCCAGGGCGAGCTTGAGAAGGAGGTCATCACGATTCCGGTGACCAACACGGGCCTGCGCATTCCGCCGGGCGCCGGCCACCACGCCGAGAACGCCCACTACCTGTTCGACAAGGACATCCAGATTCTCGCCTTCAGCCCGCACATGCACGTCCGCGGCAAGGCAATGAGCTACGAGGTCACCTACCCCGATGGCAGCAAGGAGATGCTGCTGGACGTGCCGAAGTACGACTACAACTGGCAGTGGCTGTACTACCCGACGAAGCCGGTCGACATTCCGGCCGGCAGCCGCATCGACGTCACGGCCGTCTGGGACAACTCATCCGAGAATCCGGCCAACCCCGACCCGACGAAGGAGATCATCTATCGCGGGGACACGTTCAGCGAGATGTTCAACGGCTTCCTTGAGGTCGTCCAGAAGGACGGCGTCCTCTTCGAACGGCAGGACCCGGAGCAGCAGATCCGTGACCTTCTCGCCCTGCACCCGGAGGCCGACTCCTACGTCGCGGGGGGCTTCCTGGGCTTCCACGCGCCGCGCGAAGGCGAGGGCTGGCTGTACATGGGCGGCATCTACTCGATCGTCCTCGACGACTTCGAGTGGCAGGGCGACGCTCTGAAGATCACGACGCAGTTCCCCACCCTCAACGCGAGCGCCACAACGACCGTGATCGAGGCCAGGCTCAATGAGAGGGGTCAGCTCCAGGGGACCGTCACGATCGGCGCGGACACGGACCAGCCGCAACAGATGCCGTTGTTCGCTGCCCCGGTCGCCGTCGCAACCGCGACATCCGCCGGCCCCTAGCCCGCCTCACTGGGTGCGCCGGCGTGTCATCCGTGCGCCCGATGACGGCCGCACGGACTGTGACGCGTGTGGCGCGGATCGCGCCACACGGGTTCCCGCCGGCATCCGGGCCAAGCCGCGAAGCGGCGAGGCTATACCTCCGTCGCCCGGTTCAGCCGGTCGCGGATCTCGCCGAGCCGCGACCACTCCTGGAGCGCGATCGGCAGCGCGATGCTCGATTCCACGAACTCCCAGGAGTAGCTGAGAATCGCGAAGATCGCGCCCGCCGTGATCATCGGGATCGTCGCGGAGATCCACACGTTGCCGAGGACGAAGGCGAACATGGCGGCGAAGATCCCGCCGTAGAGGACAGCCTCCGTGTCCGACAGCCGGACTTCGCTGCGACGCAGCTTCCGGAGGTGCGAAACGAGCGACTCCAGGCGGCGCTGCTCCAGGATGGAGACCTGAAGTTCGGTCTGCGCGTTCAGTTCGCCGTTCAGCCGGTAGAAGCGGCGGTGGAAGAGCGCGTAGACCAGGACGATCACGCCTAGCGCACCGAGGGCGGCGAGACCCAAACGCCGGTCGAAGCCGAAGAGGACGGCGATGCTCACCAGCAGTTGCACCACCCCGGTGAGCACCCCGGGTACGTGCCCTTCGAGGAAGTCGACCATCTCCCGACTCATGCCGAGGCGCGCGTTGAGCCGCGAGACCGGCGCGTCCTGCGACCGCCGAACGAGCTCGCCTCCGAATCGAACCCGGATCGTTCCGTAGCAACGGGTGTCGTAGAAGCGCCGGACGGTAGCGACCACGATGAGCGCCAACAGGATCGCGGCCACCTCCCAGAGAGCGCTCGGCCGCCGCTCGAGCAGAGCGTCGATGGCGCGGCCGATAAACAGCGGCACCAGGGCCCAGAGGATGTTCTCGAGCAGAACGAGAAACCACGTGACGAGAATGCGTCCCCTGAAGTTGCGGAACAGGAGACCAACGCTGAGAGCACCTTCCATTTTTCTTCCTCCGCAGTGCCAAACCGCTAATGTCGCGAGGCTACCGGGCCTCGCCCGGGGTCAGCGCCGGTCATGAAGCCCCTGCACATCGAGACGCCGCTTTTCGAGTCGCGACCGCTGTCGATCCAGGCCGGCCGCAGCGTCTGGCTGAAGCTCGAGGCGCTGCAGCCACCTGGCTCCTTCAAGATCCGGGGCATCGGTCACGCTTGCCAGGAGTACGTCCAGCGAGGCGCCAAGCGTCTGATCTCCTCTTCCGGCGGCAACGCGGGGATCGCGGTGGCCTACGCCGGGCGCCACCTCTCGGTGCCCGTCCTCATCGTGGTGCCGGAGACCACCAGCGACAGAGCGAAGGCCCTGATCCGGCAGGAAGGCGCCGAGGTCATCGTCCACGGCGATTCCTGGCAGGAAGCGAACGAACTGGCCGAGTCGGCGGTCGGCGAGTCGGATGTCCTGGTTCATCCTTTCGACGACCCGCTGGTCTGGCAGGGCCACTCCACCCTGATCGACGAGGTCGCGGGATCGGACGTCAAGCCCGGCGCCCTGGTCGTCTCCGTCGGCGGCGGGGGGCTGCTTTGCGGCCTCGTCGAGGGGATGAGGCGGAACGGCTGGTCCGAGGTCCCGGTGATCGCGGTGGAAACCGAAGGCGCCGACTCCCTGGCTCAATCGACGCGAGCGGGCCACCGGGTCGAGCTGTCCGCGATCACCAGCCTCGCCATCACGCTGGGAGCGAAGAAGATCTGCCAACGGGCATTCGACTGCACGCGGGACCATCCTCTTCATAGCGTCGTGGTATCGGATCGGGCCGCCGTCGCCGCATGTCAGCGGTTCCTCGCCGACCACCGGGTGGTCGTCGAGCCGGCCTGCGGCGCATCGCTCGCCGCCGTGTACGACGGCGCGCCGGAGATGGACGACTTCGAGTCCGTCCTCATCGTCGTCTGCGGCGGCGCGACGACGACTCTCGAACAGTTGGAAGAATGGGCGGATGGCAACGTTTGATGCGCCAGCAAGGTCGCCGCTTCGCGGCGCGGTATCTCCCGCGGGTCAGAAGACCCGCGCTACGGCCGAATCGCGAGGCCGAAGGCCTCTCCTTGTGGCTGTCCTCGTCGTCGTCGTCGCTTGCGCAGGTCCCGGGGAGCCGCCCGCCGGCGTGGAGATCGGCGCCGACAACGCGACGATCGACGCGATCTTCGCCTCGTGGGACAAGCCCGACTCACCGGGATGCGCGCTCGCGGTGGCACAGGACGGCGACCTCGTGTATACGCGCGGCTACGGCTACGCGAACCTCGACTACGACATTCCGGTCACGCCGCAGACGGTCTTCGACGTCGCCTCGGTGACCAAGCAGTTCGTCGCCGCGGTCGCCAACATGCTGGCGCTGGACGGCACGGTCTCGCTCGACGACGGGGTCCGTCAGTGGCTTCCGGAGCTGCCCGAGTACGCGTCGCCAGTCACCCTGCGGCACCTGATCTACCACGCCGGCGGCCTGCGCGACTATCTGAACCTGTTCCCGCTCGCCGGCGCCGGCGACTACTACTCGGTCTCCCGCGAGCAGCTCCTGGCGATGATGTCGCGGCAGCACGAGCCGGTGTTCGCGCCGGGCGAGCGGTACGAGTACAGCAACACCGGCTACATGCTGCTGGCCCACGCGCTCGAACGCGCCGCCGGCAAGTCGGTGGGCGAACTGGCCCGGGAGCGGATCTTCGAACCGCTCGGAATGGACGGCAGCCTGATGTACGAGGACCGCGAGCGGATCATCCCGCGGCGCGCCACCGGCTACCACCGCGACGACAGCGGCGGGCTGCGGATCGTGCACAACTACAACTTCGAGATCGCCGGCGACGGGCAGCTCTACACGACAGTGGAGGATCTGCTGCGCTGGGACGACTACCTGCATGGCGCCGACAAGCCGGCGATCCACGAGTCGATGCTGACCGAGGGGACGCTCAACAACGGTGAACCGATCGGCTACGCCCACGGCATCACTCCCGGCGAGTATCGCGGCCTGCGCACGGTGGGGCACAGCGGACATTCCTGGGGATTCCTGACGGAGCTCAGGCGGTACGTGGAGTCGCGCCTCTCGATCGCCGTCTCCTGCAACGCCGAGTACGGGGATCCCGGCGAACTAGCGCGGCGGGTCGCCGACCACTACCTGGCGGACCAACTCGGGCCCGAAGAGAGCGACGACGAGGAGGACGATGCCGGCGAAGAGGTCGAGGACTCGCATCCTGTGCCATCCCCGTCCCCCACCGAGCTGGCTCAGTTCACCGGCAGCTTCTTCTCCGCCGAGCTGGACGCCACCTACCGGTTCGCCGTTGCCGACGGCGGACTCGTAGTGCGCGTGGAGCAGCAGCCCGCCCTCGACGCCAAGCCGGTTGCCGAGAACGAGTTCAGGGTCGAGTTCGAGAGCCGGGGGTGGCCGGCGTCGCCGGCGCGACTGGAGTTCGACCGCGACGGATCCGGCGCGGTCACCGGGTTCAGCCTGAGTTCTGGGTCGGAGCGTGGGCTCGTGTTCGAGAGGCAACCGGCACTGGAGGTCCAATGATCAAGAGAATCCTGCCTCTTCTGACCGGCGCCGGCTTCGCCCTGACGGCCTGCGCCCCCGGCGACTCGACGCGCGCCGGCACGGTGATCGTCAACGCCCGCGTCATCGATGGCAGCGGCGGACCGTCCCGGGAGGTCAACGTCCGCCTCGAGGGCGACCGCATCGCCGCCGTAGGCGACTTCGAACCATCGGCCGAGGACTCCGTGGTCGATGCGGACGGCCTGGTCCTGGCGCCCGGCTTCATCGACGTCCACAGTCATCACGACTCCAGGCTGCTTGAGTTGCCGGAGGCGCTGGCGGCGGTGAATCAGGGCATCACGACGATCGTGGCCGGGCAGGACGGAGGTCACCAGTACCCTCTCGGCGAGTTCTTCGCGCAACTCGACGGTTCGCCCGCCGCCGTCAACGTCGCGTCCTACGCCGGCTTCGGGACGCTGCGAGAAGAGGTCATGGGCGAGGACTACCAGCGGCTTGCGACGCCGGAAGAGATCGGCGAGATGAAGGATCTGCTGCGAGCCGAACTGGACGCCGGCGCGCTAGGACTTTCCTCCGGGCTGGAGTACGACCCCGGGTCCTTTTCGTCGACCGAGGAGGTGGTGGAACTCGCCCGCGTGGCGGCCTCCCACAGTGGCACCTACATCAGCCACATCCGCAGCGAAGACCGCTACTTCTGGGAGGCCATCGAGGAGATCATCCGGATCGGCCGGGAGGCCGACCTGCCCGTCCAGGTGACCCACATGAAGCTCGCCATGAACAACTGGTGGGGTCAGGCCGAGCGGCTCCTCACCAGACTGGACGAGGCCCGCGCCTCAGGCGTCGAGATCACGGCGGACATCTATCCGTACCGGGCCTGGAGCACCTCCTTCACCTGGTTCACGACCGTGTTCCCTGACCGCGACCTCGACCGGCGGGACGGCGCGGAGTACATCCTCACCGACCTGATGTCGCCGGACGACATCCTCCTGCCCGACTTCCTGCCGGAACCGGCCTACAACGGCCTGACGCTGGCCGAGATCGCCGAAGTCCGCGGCGCCGACGTGGAAACGACCCTGATGGACCTGCTCAAGGCCGACACCGAGATGGGCAGCGAGTCCTCAATGATCGGTTTCGCCATGGACGAACCCGACATCGAGGCCATCATGGCCTGGCCGCACGCCGTGATCTGCAGCGACGGCGGCCTCGACGGTTCCCATCCGCGCGGGTTCGGCGCCTTCACGCGGTTCCTCGGCCACTACGTTCGCGACCGCAGCGTCGTCAGCCTCGAAGAAGGCATCCGGAAGATGACCTCCCTCTCCGCCCAACACCTGGGCATCACCGAACGCGGCGCGATCCAGGAGGGGTACCACGCCGACCTCGTGCTGTTCGACCCCGAGACGGTCACTGACCGTTCGACCTACGAGGATCCGCAGGTACGCTCCGTCGGGATCGAGAAGGTCTGGGTCAACGGCGAACTCGTCTTCGACGGCGGCGAGACCACGGGCAACCGACCCGGCAGACCGATCCGAAGGGAGACCAGCTGACCAACTTTCAACAGATCGCCGACTTCCGGGCCGAGTGCGACTGCCTGGCCGAGATCCTGGAACCTCTTGCGGACAGCGACTTCGAACAGCCCACCCTCTTCAAGGAGTGGACCCTGCACGACGTGGTCGCTCATCTTCACATCTTCAACTACGCAGCCGACGCCTCGATTCACGATCACGCCGCCTTCGAGGAGTTCAAGCGGTTCATGGCCGCACGTCGCGGCCGGCTCACGCTCCGCGAGCAGACCGACGAGTGGTTCGAGGGCAAGCGCAACCGCCCCGTCTACGATGTCTGGCGCGCGTACTACCCGGCGATGTGCGATCGGCTCGACGGGGTCGATCCGAGGATGCGCGTGGAGTGGTTCGGCCCACCGATGAGCGCGCGCAGCTCGATCACGGCCCGACAGATGGAGACCTGGGCCCACGGCCAGGAGGTCTTCGACGTGCTGGGGCTGGACCGCCGCGACACGGACAGGATCAGGAACATCGTGTTCCTCGGACTGAACACCTTCGGCTGGACCTACGCGGTACGCGGGCTCGATCGGCCAGACACCGTTCCCCACCTGCGTCTGACCGCTCCGTCCGGCGCCATCTGGACCTGGAACGAGGACGAGGACGCCAACCGGATCTCCGGCGAGGCGGTCGAGTTCGCTCAGGTCGTCACCCAGGTCCGCAACATCGCCGACACGTCGCTCCGGGTCATCGGGCCCATCGCCACCGAGTGGATGAGCATGGCGCAGTGTTTCGCCGGGCCGCCCGAAACGCCGCCAGCCCCGGGCACACGGCACAAGGCCTAGTGCGTTTCAGGCGGCTAGCACGTACTCGGCCGCTCCGTCCGCTGCCTCCAGGAACCGTTCGATCTCCGTGTCTCCCATCGGAGTCGACAGAGCGCCGAACAAGCCGCGGGCGCCCATGAGGATTCCCCGGTTGAACATCTCCCGGGCGATCCCCTGGAGTTGCGGCGCCGCGGAGCGCGCGGTGAAGACCGCCCGGAAGTCCCTGGGCGGCTCGTTCCCCGGCACGGTGGCGAACAGCGAACCGCGGCCCGTGGCCACGGCTTCGATGCCGTGTCTCCCGAGGACTTCCCCGAGCCCGCTGCGGGCACGGTCGCCGAGCCTCTCGAGTTCGTCGAACACCTCGGGAGTCAGGCGCTTCATCGTCTCGTAGCCAGCCACCATCGTTACCGGGTTGCCGTTGTACGTACCGCCGTGGTGGACGAGTTCCCCGTCGCGGTGGTCGAAGACCTTCATCACCTCGGCCTTGCCGGCCACCGCGCCGACCGGGAAGCCGCCGCCGATGATCTTGCCGAGTGACACGAGATCGGGCTCCACGCCGAGCCGGTGGCACGCTCCGCGATAGTCGATCCGGAACGACAGCACCTCGTCGGCGATCAGCAGGGCACCGCACTCCCTCGTCTTCGCACGCAGTGCCGAGACGAACTCGACATCGGGCGGGATCAGTCCGAGAGCGGCGGGCAGGGGATCGAAGAGCACGGCGGCCAAGTCGTCGCGGTGCTCGTCGATCAGGGCACTGCAGACCCCGATGTCGTTGAGGGGCAACGTGACGACTTCCGTCTCGAGGCTCTTCGCCATGCTCGGCTCGAGCGTCGTCGCCGGCCGTTGCGAGTCGCCCCAGTTCCTGGGCCGCGAACTGTCGCTGGCCTGCGCGTAGTCGTAGATCCCGTGGTAGCAGCCCTCGAACTTCGCGATCTTGCTGCGGCCCGTCGCCGCGCGCGCGGCGCGAACGGCCAGCAGAACGCCCTCGCTACCGGAGTTCGCGAACCGCACCTGATCGATGTACGGAATCCGGTCGATGAGCAGCTCGGCAAGACGGATGTCGGCCTCGGTCGGCAGCGAGAAGGCCGTTCCGTTTCCGATTACGCGCGCGACCGCCTCCGTCACCCCGGGATGGGAATGCCCGAGGATCAGCGACGTGTAGTTGTTGACGAAGTCGATTCGCTCCTCGCCCTCGACGTCGGTCACCATGCAGCCCCGGCCCGAGGCCGCGTAGATCGGGTAAGGGTCCATGACCAGGGTGTGGCGGCTGTTGCCGCCCGGCATGACCTCCAGGGCCCGTTCGTAGAGAAACCGGGAGGCCGAGTCCTCACCGAGGTAGCGGTCGGTGCTACGGCGGTGAGGCGTGGACTTCACCGGGACACGCTCAGCCAAGCGCCTGAAACGCCTTCGCGGTTCCGGCGAGCGCCTGCTCGATGTCGGATTCCGTGTGTGCGACGGACAGGAACATGTTGTGCCACGGGTGCAGGAACACACCCTGGTCGAGGGCGTGGCTGCAGAACGCGAATCCCTTCTCTCTCCTGTCGTCGTCCTCGAACAGGACGGTCGGCATCTGGGGTGGTCCGGTCTGGCGGATCGCGTGGCCGTAGCGACGAGCCTGTTCCTCGAGACCGTCCCGAAGCTGCTGCCCCAACCGCTCCACGACGGCCGGCGCGTCGACTTCGGCCAGAAGGTCGAGCGTCTCGATCGCCGCCGCGAAGGGCGCGGCCTGGTACCAGAACGAGCCGGTGACGAAGATGCGCGTCGCGGCCTCGCGATACGCCTCGTTGCCGAGAATGGCCGCCACCGGTTCTCCGTTGCCGATCGCCTTGCCCCAGGCCGACAGGTCGGGCTGGACGCCGAGCTCGGACCAACTGGCGTCGAGCGAGAGGCGCAGCCCGGCGCGCACGTCGTCCAGGATGAGCGCCGCCCCCTCGGCGTCACAGATCTCGCGAACGCGGCGCGCGAAGGCGAGTTCGGGCAGCTCCTGGTCCTGGCCGGCGTCGTGCTTGAACGCGGACACGACGATGCCGGCGAGGTCACCGGCCACCGCCCGGGCGGCCGCGTTCAGACTGTCGATGTCGTTGTAGCGGTACGTCGGGAAGTGGACGTGATCCTCTTCGGGTGTGCCCCTCGACATCCGGTTGGCCCAGGGCGCCGCGCCGTGGTACGCGCCCTCGGCCACGAGGATCTTGTGCTTCTTACTCCGCGCGCGAGCCACCATGTTGCAGACGGTCGTCGCGTCGTTGCCGTTCTTCGCGAAGATGGCCCACCCGGCGTGGCTGACCTGCCCCACCAGGCGCTCGGCAAGCTCGATGATGAGGGGCGGAGGCGCATTCGCGATGTCCAGCCGGTCACGTTGCGCGTCCGCGGCAGCGCGGATGCGCGGATTGCCGTATCCGGCGATCATCGGACCGTAGGAGCACATGAAGTCAATGTACTCGTTGCCGTCGACGTCCCAGAGCCGGCAACCCTCGGCCCGCTCGAAGTACTGCGGGTACCGCGGCGGCATGAGCCGGTATGTGGACATGTGCCCGTACATCCCGCCGGGGATCACACGCTCGCCCCGGCGTTTGAGTGCCTGGTTCCGTTCGAGCTTCAACGGCGCCCCATCAGGCGAGGTCGAACCGGTCCAGGTTCATCACCTTGTTCCAGGCGGCCACGAAGTCGCGCACGAACATCTTCTGCGAATCGTCGCAGGCGTAGACCTCCGCGATCGCCCGGAGCTGGGAGTTCGAGCCGAAGACGAGGTCGACGGGGGTTCCGGTCCACCTGGCCTCCTTCGTTTCGCGGTCGCGTCCCTCGAAGACGCTCTCGTGCCAGGAGCACTGCTCCCACATGATCCCCATGTCGAGCAGGTTGACGAAGAAGTCGTTCGTCAGCGCCCCGGGCCGCTCGGTGAAGACGCCGTGCTCGGACCGCCCGGCGTTCGCGTCCAGGACGCGCAGGCCGCCAAGGAGAACCGTCATTTCGGGCGCCGTCAGCGTCAGCATCTGCGCCCGGTCCACGAGCAGCGCCTCCGCCGGGCGCTGGTGACCGTTCGCCAGGTAGTTGCGAAAGCCGTCCGCGGTCGGTTCGAGCACCGCGAAGGACTCGACATCGGTCTGCTCCTGCAGCGCGTCCGTTCGACCCGGCGAGAAGGGAACCTCGATCTCGAGCCCGGCGTTCGACGCCGCCTGCTCGACGGCCGCGCACCCGCCCAGCACGATCAGGTCGGCGAGCGAGACCCGCTTGCCGCTGGATTGCGAGCTGTTGAAGTCCTCTTGGACAGCCCCCAGGGTCCGCAGGACTTCGCCGAGCTGTTCCGGATCGTTGACTCCCCAGTCCTTCTGGGGCGCGAGGCGAATCCGCGCGCCGTTCGCCCCGCCGCGCTTGTCCGTGCCGCGGAACGTCGCGGCCGACGCCCAGGCGGTCGAGACCAACTGCGAGATGGACAGCCCGGATGCGAGCAGACTGGCCTTGAGCGCCGCGATGTCCTGGCCATCGACCAGATCATGGTCGACGTCGGGGACCGGATCCTGCCAGAGCTGGGGCTCCGCCGGAACCCAAGAGCCGACGCAGCGGCTGCGCGGTCCCATGTCGCGATGGGTCAGCTTGTACCACGCCTTGGCAAAGGCGTCCGCAAACTCGGCGGGGTTCTCGTAGAAGCGTCGCGCGATGGGCTCGTAGATCGGGTCGACCTTCAGGGACAGGTCCGTCGTCAGCATCATCGGGGCGTGTCGCTTCGACGGATCGTGGGCGTCCGGCACCGTACCGGCCGCCGCATCGTCCTTCGGAGTCCACTGGTACGCGCCGCCCGGGCCCTTCGTAAGCTCCCAGTCGTAGCCGAACAGGTTCTCGAAGAAGTTGTTGTCCCACTCCGCGGGCGCCGTGGTCCAGGCGCCTTCCAGGCCGCTTGTGATCGTGTCGCCGCCCCTGCCGGAGCCGAAGGTGTTCCTCCAGCCGAGCCCCTGCTCCTCGAGGCCGGCGCCCTCCGGTTCGATGCCAACGTACCGACCCGCATCGGCGGCGCCGTGAGCCTTGCCGAAGGTGTGTCCGCCCGCGATCAGGGCCACGGTCTCTTCGTCGTTCATCGCCATGCGGCGGAACGTCTCGCGAATGTCCCGGGCCGCGGCCACCGGATCGGGAGTGGCGTTCGGACCTTCCGGATTCACGTAGATCAGACCCATCTGCACCGCGCCGAGCGGATTCTCGAGCTCCCGGTCGCCGGTGTAGCGCTCGTCACCGAGCCACGTCGTCTCGGATCCCCAGTAGATGTCCTCCTCGGGCTCCCAGACGTCCTCGCGCCCGCCGGCGAAACCGAGCGTCCTGAACCCCATCGACTCCAGGGCGCAGTTGCCGGTGAAGATCATCAGGTCGGCCCACGACAGCTTGCGGCCGTACTTCTGCTTGACCGGCCACAAGAGACGCCGCGCCTTGTCCAGGCTCACGTTGTCCGGCCAACTGTTGAGCGGCGCGAACCGGAGCGTCCCGGAGGCGCCGCCTCCCCGCCCGTCGCCGATCCGGTACGTTCCGGCGGAATGCCACGCCATGCGGATGAAGAGCGGCCCGTAGTGGCCGTAGTCGGCCGGCCACCACTCCTGCGAGGTCGTCATCACCTCTTCGATGTCCTGCTTCAGTTCGTCCAGGTCGACCTTCGCGAACTCCTCGGCGTAGTTGAAGTCCTCGCCCATCGGATCCGAGAGCGAGGAGTTCTGGTGGAGGACCTTCAGGTTCAACTGGTTCGGCCACCAGCGCTTGTTCGCGATGGTTCCCATCGCCGAGTGTCTGTCCGACCCGGCCAGAACCGGGCACTTGCCTGCGCTCGTTGCGTCGTCCATGTCGCGCTCTCTCCCGTCGTGTTCGTTCGCCCTCGTTCCCCGTCCCCTGCTGTATACAGGGATCGGGAGCCGTTGAAAAGTCCTACGGCGGGAGCTGGCTCCGGGCCGGTAGACACCGGCCCGGAGTCCGGTGCCTCAGAACGTGAGACGCAGGGTCGCGCCGGCGGTTCGCGGAGCCTCGAGGAACGTGCTGCGGCTGCCGACGCGAAGAGGCGTGTTGAACGTCACGTTCTTCGTCTGCTCGTCCGTCACGTTGTTGCTCCAGAGCTCCACCGCCCACCGGCCGGAGTAGCTGCCGAGCCCGACGCGTACGTTCGCCTTCGTGTTCGCCTCCTGGATGTCGAAGGCGAGGTTGGGCTGCGTACTGGTCCGCCGGTCGTCCTCCCAGCGCCCGTTCACCGACGCGAAGACCAGGAACCGGTCGCCGACCGTGTCGTCCCAGTTGGCGCCGAACGAGACGACGTTCTCGGGCGCGTTCGTCAGCTTCGCGCCGCACAGCGACCGGACGGAGGCTGCGTCGAGGTTGCCGGCGCAGTCGTCCGGGTACTCCGAGTCGGCGAAGGTGTAGCCGAAGTTCAGCGTGACGTGCTGCCCCGCGACGGCCGACAGCTCGAACTCGGCGCCCCGGCTCCGCGCCTTCGGTACGTTGAAGGTCCTGAACTGGACGCCCGTGAACTCGAGCACCTGGAAGTCCTCGATGTCGTAGTCGAACAGCGTGGCGTTCAGGCGCACCCGACGGTTCGCGAACTCCGACTTCACTCCCAGTTCGAGGGCGTCGATCTTCTCCGAGTCGAACCGGGGGTCGGCGCCGCCGACGGCGGCGGTCGAATCCAGGTTGAAGCCGCCGGACTTGAAACCGTGGGTGTAGCTCGCGTAGCCCCTGACGGTGTCGCTGAACTCGTAGACCGCCTGCGAGGTGTAGACGAGTTCGTCGTCCTGGAACGTGTCCGCGAACGTAGCGGGGAGGATCGGCACACCCGTATCCGCCGGCGTCGCGAAGGGGAAGCAGTTGAAGGCCGCGTTCAGGTTGCCGATCGTCGTCGCCACCGGCGCGAGCGGCGTTCCCGCGGCGCCCTCAGCCAGGGCCCGCGCGTTCAGCAGGGTCGCGAGGCAGCCGGGGTTGCTCGCGGCCGGCTGCCTGAAGCTGCCGTCCTTCGTCTCGTCGACGTACCGCAGCCCGGCGACCAGCGAGAAGCGATCCGTCAGGCGGAAGGTGTTGTGCGTGAAGATCGACCACGAGTCGCCTTCCTGGCGGTAGACGTTGTTCGCGAAGGCGCCGCCGACCGGAATGCCCCCGGAGAAGGCGAGCGCCTGGTTGTCGGCCGCCAGGACGTCTCCGAACGTCCCCCC
>JAPOVF010000215.1:0-8423 GCA_026708285.1 Acidobacteriota bacterium | reverse complement strand
TCGAGCTGATCGCCGAGCGCGATCCCCGGCCGGCTCAGGTAGATCCCGTCGAGGAAGACGCCGACCGAGCTCTCGAGCCCGATGTTGTTCCCCGTCGTGCCGACGCCGCGAATGCGCAGCGTCGTTCCCTGCGACTCCGTCTACGACGAGTTCATGTTGAAGCTCGACGCCAGCGTCGGCAGGTCGCGGATGTCCAGCATGCCGGCGCGCTCGATCTGGAGCGGCGTGATCGCCGTCACCGCGATCGGTACGTCCTGGAGAGACTCCTCGCGCTTCGTCGCGGTGACCGTGATCTCTTCAACGAACAGGCCCTCGGCCACCGCCGGATCCTGAGCGGGTTCGTCCTCCTGCGCCCACGCCGAGCCTGCGGCCAGAACGAACGGAACGAACGTATACAGAAACAGTCTTCTCAGCTTCAAGGTGGAGCCTCTCTGGAGTAGTCCGTTACGGAGGGGGCGGCCGCAACGAGTGTCTTCCGGCCAACACGCGGCAGGGCGCGGCTATTCCACCGAGGAGCGCCTCAGACGAGACGGAGCCGCATCCCGCAGATCGTCACGAGGTCGTCGCCCGTGAGGCAGCCGGCGGCCGCGGCATTGGCGAGCGCCCGCGCGCGATCCGTCACCCGGATGTCCAGTCCGCCGAGACCTTCGGGACGGCCGTCGCGCAGAGGGACGAAGCGGATCTCGGCGTCCTGTAGCTCGATCACAGGAACGTCTCCGCCGCCGACCGGCTCGTCGAGGACCTCGCTCCAGCGGGCCGCCAGCGCCGCGGGATCGGCGGTCTGGATCTCGGCGGCGCGTATCCCGTCGACGATCTCCGTGTGCTTCGCCCGCTGCCAGTCCTCTCCGGCGGGCCACCAGGAGCCGTCCGAACGCTCCTCGTCCACGTTCCAGCGCAGCTCCGGGATGGCGCCGGGCACGTCCTTCGGGTGAAGCTGCATGCCCATGCCGCGCTCGTTCCGGCCCGGCTCGGAGACCAGGCGGATGCCTAGGTCCGCGACCCGCTGCTGGTAGCCGGCGTAGCTGCCCTGAGGAACCTGCATGATCACCATGTAGCCGCCGTCGCCGCCGCGACGCTTCAGGTAGCGGCCGCCGGGCGTGTCGTGCTCACCTGGCTGCGGCGACACCGTCTCGAGGAACTGGTCGCCGAAGGGGATCAGGAAGTTGTGCAGGCCGTACTTCCCCACGCCCGGATCGCGGTAGCAGACCTCGACGCCGAACACCGACTCGCACTGCTGCTGGATGCGATCGAGGTCATGGGCGACCAGACAGATCTGGCGCATGCGGATTTCGGACATGGACGGCTCCTTGTGCGGGCTGGGTTTGGAGGGGCGACTCTACGGCAACGCGAACACGAACAGGTTGCTCCCGCGACCGGGGCGGAGTTCGGGCGTCATGCGCGCGTTGGTCAGCCGGCCCGGACCGGTGTTGACGGCCACGTACTGCCGGCCCGAGACGGCGTACGTGACCGGGAAGCCCATGACCGGAGCGCCCAGGTTGATCTCCCAGAGAACCTCGCCGGTCTCCTGGTCCAGGGCCCGGAAGCGCCCGCCCTGGTCGCCGCCGAACAGGAGACCGCCGCCGGTCGCCAGCAGCGAAAAGGTGGCGGCCCGCGTCTCGTAGACCCACCGCGTCTCGCCGGTCTCCGCCGAGATCGCCCGCACCGTACCGAGCTGGTCGGTGCCGGGCGCCACGACGTGGTTGGCGGCCAGGGCGTAGTGCGCGACGATCTGGTCCAGGGCCTTGACCTTCTCGCTCTCGAAGTCGGTCGTCACGAGCATCTCCGCGCACGCCTGCCGCAGCGGGAAGTACATGGTGCGCGTGAGGGGGCTGTAGGCGCCCGCTTCCCAGTCCTTGCCGCCCGCCCACGATGGGCAGATGAACATCACCTGCTCGAGCTCCCGGAAGATCACCTCTTCGTTCAGGCTCACCTCGCCGGTGGCGCCGTCAATACCGGTGATCACGTTCTGCCGCACCGTCGGCGTCGCCCAGAGAAACTCGCCGGTGGCGCGGTCGAGGGTGTAGACCAGACCTGTCTTGCCGGGGATACCGGTGACGACCCTGCGCACCTCTCCCGCCTCCAGCCGCGGGTTGATCCACTCGACCGCTTCCGGGTCCGGCGCGACCGCCGTATCGACCAGGATGCGCTCGAACACGTGGTCGAGGTCCCAGGAGTCGTTCAGGTGCTGGTAGTGCCAGCGGATCTCGCCGGTCGAGACGTCGAGCGCCAGGGTCGAGTTGTGGTACAGGTGCGTGAGATCGGTACCGCCGAGCATGAACCTCGGCGCCGGCGCCGTGACGCCCGTGCCGATGTAGACGAGTTCCAGCTCCGGGTCGTAGCTCGGCGGCATCCAGGTCCCGACGTGGCGGCGGTCTTCGTAGGGCACCGCGCCCCAGGTCTCGTTGCCCGGCTCGCCGGGCGCCGGCAGGGTACGGCGGCGCCAGAGTTCCCGCCCAGTCCGCGCGTCGTGGGCGAGGATGACGCACGCTTCGGGCCCACCGAGAGGCCTGCAGCTCCGGCCTGAGATCAGCTTGCCGTCGGCGACGATCGGCCCGGCGCTGTGATGGGCCGGGTTGGCCTTGTAGTCCAGGATCCGCGTTTCCCAGGCGAGTTCGCCCGTCACGGCATCGAGGGCGTAGGCGTAGTGGTCGGCGCTGGTGCCGAGGATGAACCGTCCCCAGATGGCGATGTTGCGCGTCTTGCGGGCGAGCGGTCCGGTGTAACCCCAGACGTCCTCCGGCAGGTCCCGCCGGTACTCCCAGATCAGATCGCCGGTCTCGGCCGAGAGCGCCTGGATGACGTCCTCCCTGTTGGCGACGTACAGGACGCCGGCGTATGCCAGCGGCGTGGTCTCGGCGCTTCCATCGGCCATCGACCTCGTCCACTCCATCCGGATCCGCCCGACGTTCTCCCGCGTGATCCGGTCGAGCGGGCTGTAGCCCCAGGCGTCCAGGGTGCGGCGGAAGCTGAGCCAGTCTTCCGGCGCCGGGTTCTGCAGCATGGCGTCGGTGACCGGGACGAACTCGCCGCCCGAAGACTCCTGCGCGCCAGCGGTCGCGCCGGTCAAGGCCGGACACGCGACCAAGAGCGCCGCCGACAGGAGAACGCTGACCACACGTCCGTTCATCGCCTAACGATAGTCCTCCCCTGGGATGGCCGAGAAGCCTGGCGGCGCTTACCGTTGAGGGTCGACGGCCAGTATCGGTAGCCTCCTGGCCCGGAGACCACACTGATGGCACAGGAATTCACGGACCGCGACGTCCCCGACCAGTCGGGGCGGACGTTTCTCGTCACCGGGGCGAACACCGGCATCGGCTTCGAGACCGCGAGGGTGCTGGCGCAGCGGGGCGGACGCGTCTTGCTGGGGTGCCGCTCCGAGGAGCGAGCCGCGGGCGCGATCGCGAAGATCCGTGCGGAGTCGCCCGAGGCCGACGTCGAGTTCCTGCCTCTCGACCAGGCGGATCTGGCAAGCGTGCGCGCGGCCGCCGAGCAGGCGGGCGCCGAACCACGCCTCGATGTACTCGTCAACAACGCGGGCATCATGGGGGTGCCGCGCACCCTGACCGCCGACGGCTTCGAGGCGCAGTTCGGGGTCAATCACCTCGGCACGTTCGCGCTCACCGGGCGGCTTCTGCCGAAGCTGGAGCAAACCGAGGGCAGCCGGGTCGTGATTACCGCCAGCCTCGCCCACCGCGGCGGCCGGATCCACTGGGAGGACATCGATGGAGCGAAGCTCTATTCCCGTCAGACGCGGTACCGGCAGAGCAAGCTCGCCAATCTGATGTACATGTACGAGCTTCACAGGCGGCTCAAGGCCCGCGGTTCCCGGACGATCGCCGTCGCCTGTCATCCCGGTTTGGCGCAGACCGAGATCGGCCGGAACATTCCCCTCATCCAGGCGGCTACGCCCCTGATTCGCATCTTCTTCAATACCCAGGCGATGGGCGCCTGGCCGACCCTCATGGCGGCGACCGCACCCGGACTCACCGGAGGCGACTACTACGGGCCACGGAACTGGGAGGTAAGCGGTCCGGCGGGCGGGGCCTGGTCCTCGCCGGTGAGCCGCGATCCGGAGCTGGGCAGGCGGTTGTGGGAGCTGTCGGTGGAGATGACGGGAGTGGATCCGGGGATCTGAAGGCCGGATGCCGGCGGGGACGCCGGCGCACCCAGTGGGGGACCTCGCAGTGAACGCCAAGCCCATCGAGACGCAGGTGCTGATCGTCGGCGGCGGTCCGATCGGCCTGATGGGCTCGCTCCTCCTCTCCCGGCTGGGCGTCAAGTCGCTGGTCGTCGACCTGCGGGGACGTACGAGCACGCACCCGCGATCCCGGCTGCTGGACGCCCCGTCGGTCGAGTTGATGCGAGAGGTCGGCGTGGAGAAGCAGGTGATCGACACCGGCCTGGGCCCCGACTGGACCGAGTACAACCGCTGGTTCGACTGCCTCGCGGGCAGGGAGATCTGCCGGGTCCCCACGCCGTCGTTCCACTCGGTCCGGACCAAACGCAGTTCCTCCATGCCGGTGATGACGGCGCAGGACTACGTCGAGGCGATCCTCTACGACCAGGCGGCGTCGGACCCGAACGTCGACCTCCGCTTCGACACCACCGCGAACGGACTGACTCAGAACGACACCTGCGTCTCCTGCACGATCCGCGACAACCGCACCGGCCGCGCGACCCCCGTCTCCGCCGGGTTCGCCATCGGCGCTGACGGTCTCCGGAGTTCGACGCGCGCCGCCATCGGCACGACGCTGGAAGCGGACTTCATGGATGTCTTCTTCCAGGACGTCATCTTCGAGGCGGACTTCTCGAAACACACCAGCGACCGCCAGGGCGGCCTGCTCTTCATCGCCCACCCCATGGGGAACGCCGTCTTCCAGCCCCTCGACGGCGTCCTGCGCTGGCGCTGCCAGATCGGCGGCTTCGACCGCACGCAAGAGATGACCGCGGAGTTCGCCGAGAACTGGATCCGGTCGGCGCTGGGCGCGGACGACCCGGTCCCGATCGAGGTGCGGACGATGACGGAGTGGCAGTTCCAGCCGGGCCGCGCCGGCCGTCTCGGCAAGGGCCGCATCTTCCTGGCCGGCGACGCCGCGCACGTGTTCATCCCGACCGGCGGTCTCGGCAACAACGCGGGGTTCGTCGGCATCCGCAACCTCGCCTGGAAGATCGCCTTCGTGCTTCGCGGCGCCTCGCCCGCTTCCCTGCTAGAGACGTACGACACCGAGCACCAGCCGGTCGCCGAGCAGCGCGTCGCGGCCGGACGGCGCAACGCGCAACTGTCCGGCGGGATCTTCCGGGCGTTCCACGAGGGCGGCGATACGCAAGCGGCCGCCCGGAACTGCCGTCAGTACGGGGAGTACGAGGGGTTGATCTACGGCTACGAGTTGACATCGAGGCTCTGCGCACGCGACGAGGAGCCCGCGCCCGCGGTGGAGAATCCCGTCTGCGACTACGTGCCGGTCGTTCGGTCCGGCCGCCGGGCGCCGAACCTGTGGCTGGACGGGAGTTGGAACCGTTCCCTCCTCGACTGGAACGGCTTGGGCTACACCACCGTTCTGGGCGCGCACGTGGATCCCGAGCCGTGGCGGGCCGCGGCCGGCGCGCTCGCCGAGAGCGGGTTCCCCGTCCGGACCGCACGGCTGCCGGAAGTCGAGGCCGAATCGCCGTACGACAACGGGGAGATCGTCCTCATGCGCCCCGACGGCATCGTCGCCGACCATTGGGACGCCGCCAGCGTGGACTCCGGCGACGAGCCGGCGCGCCTGACGCGCATCCTGCCCATCAAGGGTCGCGGTGCAGGCTCTCCGCCACCTCCCTCTTCATGATCTTCCCCACCGCGTTCTTCGGCAGCTCTGCCCGAGCCACGAAACGGCTCGGGATCTTGAACCGGGTCACGAAGCCCGCGGTGTGGGCGCGAAGTTCATCCTCGCTGGCGGCGGCGCCGGGCTTGAACACCACCGCCGCCCAGATGTCGTCGCCCCAGATCTTGTGCGGCACGGCGACAACGGCGACCTCCGAGATCGCCGGGTGCTCGTAGAGCGCCTCCTCGATCTCGCGCGGTGAGATGTTCTCGCCGCCCTTGATGATCAGGTCCTTCTTGCGGTCCGTGATCCGCAGGAAGCCGTCCGCGTCCATCACGCCGATGTCGCCCGAGTGAAGCCAGCCGTCGCGGACGGCTTCCGCGGTGGCCTCGGCACTGCCCCAGTAGCCCTTCATCACGTTGCGGCCGCGGATGCAGACCTCGCCCGGCGTCCCGGGCGGCATCCGGTTGTGGTCGTCGTCCATCACCGCGACCTCGACGCCGTCGACGGCGCGGCCGCAGGAACCCGCGCGGTACTCGTCGCTGTCCGAGTAGGCGGTGGCGACCGCGGTCGACTCGGTCAACCCGTAGCCGTCACGGACCGTGCAGTCGAACTCGCGCTCGAAGTCGACCCGGACCTCGTTGGCGAGCGCGGCGCCGCCCGACCACACCCAGTTCAGGGACCCGATATCGAAACGTTCCCGCTCCTGGGAGTCGAGCAGGTAGGTGAGCATCGTCGGCACCATGCCCATGCGCTCGATCCGGTCCCGCTCGATGTTCTCGAACACCTGCCGGGTGTCCCAGCGCACCATGACCGTCGCCCTGAAGCCCTTGACGAAGCCGACGCACATCATCAGGACGCCGAAGGAGTGGGCCATCGGCATCACGTGCAGGATCGGCATCCCCTCCGGCATCTCGGCCATGCCGCCGATCTGCTGGGACGACCACAGGATGTTGTCGTGCGTGAGCATCACTCCCTTGGGCCGGCCGGTCGTGCCCGAGGTGTAGAGGAGGAGGGCGAGATCGTCGCCCGCCCGGTCGACCACGGAGTCGACGGGCCCCGCCGCCGCGATCTCGTCCGTGATGTCGGTCGCACCGGCGACCTCGGCTGGACCAAGGCTGAGGAGCGCTTCGCAGCTCGGCGCGGCGCCCCGGGCCGCATCGACGACGGGCGCGAGCGTCGGCGCCACCAGCGCGACCTTCGCCGCCGAGTCCTCGAGCACGTAGCCGACCTCGCGCTCACCGAGTTGCGGCATGACCGGCAGGATTGCGGCGCCGATCTTCCACACCGCCTGGAAGGCGCAGAAGATTTCCGGGCAGTTCGGCATCATGACGACGACGCGGTCGCCGGGGCCGACGCCGCGCGCCCGGAGCACGGCGGCCAGCTTCCGCGCCAGCAACTCCTGCTCCTCGTTCGTTCTGGTCCTGCCCTCGAAGCGCACGGCGTCATACACGCCGAAGCGGGCGAGGCTGTGGATGGCGAGTTGTGCAGCGTTCATGCGGGGCGGGCCTTCCCGTGCAACTGAGGCGTAGACTGGAGAGCCTACGTCCAAAGGAGGTCTGGTCATGCACCGAGTTCCGGGAGCCACAGCTCTTCCCCTGCTCGCCGTCTTCCTGATCGTCACGGCGAGCCACGCCCAGGAATCCAGCCTGACGAACCACGCCCTCGCCAGCGAACTGGTGCCGGGCGAGCCGCGGTTCGACCTCCTGCTGCCGCCGGCGTATGACCCGGAACGCACCGAGCCCTACCCGCTCCTGCTCTGGCTTCACGGCGGCTCCAGCGGCGAGGGCAACCTGGAACGTCGTCTTCGCCCCCATCTCGAACGCGCCTGGGACGAGGGAACGATCGAGCACATCGTGGTCGTCGCTCCGATCACGGGCGGCTCCTACTACATCGACTGGAAGGGCGGAGGGAAGAGCTGGGAGACCTTCATCCTCCAGGAGCTGCTGCCCCACGTCCGAAGCCACTACAACGTGGCGCAGGACCGGGCCGGCACCGTGCTCGGCGGCGGCTCCGCGGGAGGTCAGGGCACGCTCCGGATCGGCCTCCGCAACCCCGAGACATTCGCGGCCGCGGCGGCTCTCGAACCGGGATTCCCGCCCGTGGCCTCCTTCGCCGACCTGGACCTCACGCCCTACGGTCCCGGCGCGATGCGGTTCCTGCACGAGCGTTTCGGCAACCCCTTCGACGTCGAGTACTGGCGGGCCCGGCATCCGCCGACGATCGTGATCGACAATGCCGACCGGCTCCGCGCCTCCGGACTGAAGCTCCTGGTCGAGGCCGGCGACGAGGACGCCAACCTGACGTACCTGAGCGCCGAACTGCTCCACCGCCTGCTCTTCGACGCCGCGATCCCGCACGAGTACCACCTGGTCCAGGGGGCAGCGCACACTGGGCGCTCGGTCCCACGGCGGATCACGAACGTGCTCGCCTTCTTCCAGCGCGCGCTGCGTCCCCAGGGACCCGACCCCGAGGCCGAGGACCACCTGGCCAGGGCCAAACAGAGCGGCCGTTACGCGCCGAGAGTGCCGAACCAGCTCGACTTCGACACCGTCGACTTCCGCGGCCCGCCGCCTTGAGGATCGATCGCCTCGAGCTGTACCACGTCAGGTCGCCGCT
>JAPOVF010000101.1:10782-30375 GCA_026708285.1 Acidobacteriota bacterium | reverse complement strand
TCCCACCACCAGCGACCTCCGCGGGCCCCCTCTCCGGGCCGCGAAGGACGGGTGCAGGGCGCGCAGCCGATCGTCCGGTAGCCACGGTCGTACAGCGGGTGGTAGGGCACTCCCTGCTCGTGAATGTAGGCCCAGACCTGGTCCTCGGTCCAGTCGAGCAGCGGGCAGACCTTGACCAGACGCCCCTTCGTCCTCGTCACCCGGTCGACCTCGACCTTGTTCAGGACATCGCGCGTCGGCGTCTGATCCCGGCGCAAGCCGCTCAGCCAGGCGGGGGTGCGCGCCAGGGCCCGGCGCATCGGCTCCACCTTGCGCACACTGCAGCAACGTTGCCGCCCCGCGACCGAAGCGTAGAAGAGGTTCGGTCCCTCCCGCTTGACGAGGCGTGCAACGTCCGAGGCGCGCGGCGCGACGATCTCGACCTCGACGCCGTAGTGCAGGCGCACATGCTCGATGTGCCGGAATGTCTCTTCCGGCAGCCGACCGGTGTCGAGCGTCGCGACCCGGACCGGCAGGCCGAGCTGGTGGCACATGTGCAGGAGGACCATGCCCTCCGCCTGGAAGGACGTCGCCAGGGTCAGCTCGTTCCCCCAACGGCCGTGAGCCCAGCGCAGCACCTGCTCCGGCGTCGCGAGCTCCAACTCCATCGCCCAGCCCAGGACGCAGAGATCGCCGTCGGCGGCCGGGCCGGGGAACTCGAGAACGGCGCCGCCGAGGTCGCCCTGATTCACGTCGGTCGACATTTGTGACAAATACGATCACAAATGTCTTTTGGTTGCAACGGAGCCGACGTGGAGGCCCTCCGAGCGCTCGATGACTCGCGCTCGGACAGGTTCACGGGTGGCGTGGATCACGCCACCCGGGTGGCGTTCTACAGCGCCCGGAGCGTCGCCGCGAGGGCCTCGAGGTCGGAGCGGTCGTTGTAGACGTGGGGCGCAACGCGGATCGCCGTACCGCGAACGGAAACGAACACCCGGGCGGCGCGAAGAGCCGCCGCCGTAGCATCGGCGTCCAGTCCGCGCCGGGACCGCAACCCGAAGAGGTGCGCGCCGCGCCATGCCGCGTCCTCCAGATCGAAACCGGCCTCTCGAAAGGCGTCCTCGAACGGCTCGAGCAGCTTTGCGCAGTAGCTCTGAACCCGCTCGGGACGCCATTCGAGCACCATGTCCAGAGCGGCGTTCAGCATCGGAAGCTGGATCTGGTTGGCCCGCTCGCCCACGTCGTAGCGGGCGGCGGCGGGCCGATACGCCTGCACGTAGTCGAGACGACCGGCGACGAACAGCTCGCTGCCTTCCCGGGCGGCCCAGGGCTCCTCCAGCGGAACGCCGCCGTCGAACCGTTCGCCAAACCATGCCAGACCGCTCTGGTAAGGGCCGAACAGCGTCTTGTACGCGGCGACGACCAGCGCGTCGGGCGCCACCTCCTCGACGTCGAAGGGCATCGCGCCGATCGACTGGGTGCCGTCGATGACGAACAGCGCGCCGACCTCGCGTGCCTGCCGTCCGACCGCTGCAACGTCGAAGCGTGTGCCGTCCGCCCAGTGGACGACCGGCAGGGCGACCACCGCCGTGTCCGCGTCGATCGCCTCCAGCAACCGTTCGTTCCAGACCGCGCCCGAGCTCGGTTCCCCCTTGGCCGGACGGCCGACCGTCCTCAGTTCCGCCCCGGCCTCGGCCGCCTTGCGCATCCATGCGTACACGTTGCTCGGGAACTGCTCGCCCAGGATGACGATGTTCTGTCCCCCGGCCACCGGCGCGTTCCGGGCCGCCGTCGCGATGCCGTAGGAGACCGCCGGGATGATCGCGACCCGCCCCGGATCGGAACCCCCGATCAGACGCGCGAAACGCTCGCGCAGGGAGTCTGACTGGGCGAAGAAGTCGCTCGTGAAGATCGTCGAGGGATCCCGCCGCCGCGCCATTCCCCTGAGCCCCGCTTCCTCCACCTCCCTTGCGAGAGGCGCCATGTAGGCGCAGTTCAGGTAGTGCAGATCGTCCGGGAGCTGGAACCGTTGCCGCTGGCACTCGAGCATGGCCGGCGATCTTACGCGCGCGCGGCACACGCTCATCCGAACAAGCCGGGGCGTCTATGCAGCCGCCAGGGCGCGGTCGAGATCCCGGATCAGATCGTCCACCGTCTCCAGGCCGATCGAGAGCCGGACGACTTCCGGCCCGGCGCCGGCCGCGGCGCGCTGCTCGTCGCTGAGTTGACGATGGGTAGTCGAGGCGGGATGGAGGATCAGGGAACGGGCGTCGCCGACGTTCGCCAGGTGCGAGAAGAGATCGCAACCCTCCACGACCCGGATGCCGGCCTCGTAGCCACCGCGGACGCCAAAGGTGAACACCGAGCCGGCACCGTTCGGCAGGTACTTGGCGGCCAGGTCACGGTACGGACTCCCGGGCAGAGCGGCGTAGGAGACCCAGGCGACCTTCGGATGTCCCTCCAGCCACTCGGCGACCCGCAGCGCGTTCCGGCAGTGACGCTCCATCCGCAGAGACAGGGTTTCGAGGCCCAGCAGGATCAGGAAGGCGTTCATCGGCGCCATCGTGGCGCCCAGGTCGCGCAGGCCGACAGCGTGGGCGTGGGTCGTGAAGGCCAGGTCGCCGAAGGTCTCGCTGAACTTCAGGCCGTGGTAGGCCGGCTCTGGCTCGGAGAGGCCGGGAAAGCGTCCGGAAGCGCCCCAGTCGAAGCGACCGCTGTCGATCACCGCGCCCCCGATCACCGTGCCGTTGCCGGAGAGGAACTTGGTCGCCGAGTGGACGACCACGTCGGCACCCCAGTCCATCGGCCGGCAGAGCCACGGGGTCGCCAGGGTGCTGTCGACGATCAGCACTGCCCCGGACGCGTTCGTCAGTTCGGCGAGAGCCTCCAGGTCCGAGACGACGCCGCCGGGGTTGGCCAGGCTCTCGATGAACAGCGCCTTGACGCCCGCGTCCAGCGCCGCCTCGACCGCGGCCAGGTCCTCCGTGTCGACGAAATCGCAGTGCCAGTCGAACTTCCGGAACGTCCTGCCGAACTGGGTGATCGAGCCGCCGTAGAGCCGGTTTGAAGCGACGAAGCGCGAGCCAGGCTCCATCAACGGGAAGAACGCGAGGACCTGGGCGGCGTGGCCCGACGCACAGCAGGCAGCCCCGCGTCCCCCTTCCAGGCTCGCCAGCCGCTGCTCCAGGGCGGCGACGGTTGGATTCCCCAGGCGGGAGTAGATGAACCCGAACGTCTGCAGGTTGAACAGCGACGCGGCGTGATCCGCGTCGTGGAACGCATACGCGGTGTTCTGGAAGATCGGCGTCTGCCGGGCGCCGGAAACCGGCTCGGGACCGGCCCCGGCGTGGATCATCCGGGTCTCGAACCCCCAGTCGAACTCTCCTGGACCTTTCGCGCTCACTCCGACGTTCCGCGTCCGGGGGCAGGCACCAGCCGCGGGCGCCGGCTGGAAATCACGCCGCTGTCGACGCCGCCCCAACCCAGCTCGCCCCACAGGCGCCCGTACTCGATCTTCGGGCAGCGATTCATGACCACCGTCAGCCCGGCTGCCTCGGCCTCGGCGGCGGCTTCGTCATTGCGTACGCCGAGCTGCATCCAGACCACCTCGATCCGCTTCTCCTCGCGCAGCCGGATGGCCTCCCTCGTGATCTCCAGCGCCGCGTCGGAGCCGCGAAAGACATCGACCATGTCGACCGGCGCCGGGACGTCCGCCAGGGAGGTACGGGCCGGCTCACCCAGGATGGACGCTCCTCCCGCCGCCGCCCGGGGATTCACCGGGATCACGCGGTATCCCTTCTCCTGCAGGTACTTCATCGCGAAGTTCGAGGGACGCTTCCAGTTCGGCGAGGCGCCCACCATGGCGATCGTGCGCACGCGGCGCAGGATGCCTGCGATCAGCGCGTCGCTGTAGGTGAGGGCGGAAGTCACCGCGCGGATGTTAGCGCCGGTCGCCCGTCGGCGGTCAGCGCGGCGGATGCGCCTTGAGCCCGTCCTCGTCCGGCTCCGTGCCCCAACCCGGCGTGTCGGGTACGACGAGGTGACTGTCCTCGAACTCCGGCTCGCAGGTGAAGACCTCGCCGTCCCAGGGCAGCCGGTCGATGTCCGTCTCCATGATCCGCAGATTCGGCACCGCGGCACTCATGTGGGCGTTCATCATCGTCGCCAGGTGGCCGTAGTAGTTGTGGGGTGCCACGTTGACCTCGTGGGCCCCGGCCAGCGCGGCGATCTTCATCGACTGCCAGACGCCGTTCCAGACGGCATCGATGATCGCCACGTCGACCGCCTCCGCGCGCAGGAACGGCAGGAAGGCGGCTGGCGTGATCAGCGTCTCGCAGGAGCTGATCGGGTGCGGGCTCTCCTGACGAACGGTCGCCAGACCCTCCGCCGACGGCGTGTCGATCTCGATCCAGAAGAGGTCGAGGTCCGAGAGCGCCCGAACGATCTGCCGGTAACCCGAGATCTTCGCGTTGAAGTTCAGGTCGAGCAGGATGTCCATGTCCGGTCCGGCCCCCTCACGCAGCGCCTCGAGGTGCCGCCTGAGGTTCGAGATGACCCTGCGGTCGACGTTCTGGCCGGGCTCGAAGGGGCGGCCGAAGCCAGGCGCCCAGCCCCGGGGCGAGCCGCTCGAGTAGTCGAAGATGTTCGTCTTGAGCGCGGTGAAGCCGCGCTCACGGACCTCCTCTCCCAGGGCGACGACTCCTTCGATGTCGGTGATCGCGTTCCCGTAATACTGGGGCAGGCCGATCCGCCACGTCGCGCAGTGCGACCAGTACACCCGCACCCGGTCTCGGACGCGCCCGCCCAGGAGATCGCAGCACGGGACGCCAAGCTCCTTCGCCCGGGCATCCAGCAGCGCGTTCTCGATCGCCCCGATCGCCATCGCCATGACGCCGGACATCGACTGCCGCGCCCGCGTCAGCAGGCGCTGGTGTATCCGTTCGAAATCGGCGACCCTCATGCCGACCACGGCTTCGCCCAGCTGCTCGATCACCGTCGTCACGCCGAGCGCGCCCTGGTGCTGGTCGTACTCGCTCCAGCCGACCAGCCCCTCGTCGGTGATCAGCTTGACGAAGTGGTAGTTCCGCCAACCGGCGTCGCAGTGGCGGGTTTCGATGCGGGCGACGTTCATGCGGTGCTCCTCTCCGTGGCCACTGGACCACCCAGCCAGTCCCGAACCACGTCCTCGGTGTCCCGCCCCAGGGAGGGATTCGGCTCGAGCGGTCCGGACGGCTGCCCCTCGAACCGAATCGGACTGGTCGGCAGCCCGATGCTGCCCAGGGCCGGATGGTCGACGGTCTCGAAGAAACCGCGCTCCCAGAGGTGCGGATCCGAGTTGACCTCGGCCAGGTCGCGGACCGGCGCGCACGGTACGCGGCGAGAGCGCGCTGCCTCGTTGATCTCGGCACGGGTCAGGGCGGAGGTCCACTCCGCGACCAGGCCGTCCGTCTCGTCCCGATGGGCGACGCGGGCCTCGTTGGTCCGGAACCGCCGGTCGGCAATCAGGTCCTCCCGCTCCATCGCTCCCAGCAGGTTGCGCCAGTGCCTTTCCGTGATGCAGATGAGTGCCACGTGGCCGTCATGGCACGGGTACACGTTGTAGGGCGACACGCGCCCGTGCCGGTTGCCGGAGCGTCCCGGGAGCGTCCCCTCGTGGTGCATCACCCCAAGCTGGGAAAGCAGCGTCGGATAGACCGCCTCCTGCATCGCCACTTCGACCAGCCGACCTGTTCCCGTGCGCTCCCGTTCGTAGAGCGCGCTGACGATGCCAGCGTACAGGTGGGTGCCGCCAAGGAAGTCGATGAACGCCGGACCGGCCTTGAGCGGGTCGCCGCCAACTACGCCGTTGACGCTCATCACCCCCGACCAGGCCTGGACCGTGATGTCCATGCCAAGCGACTCATGGTCGGGACCGCTCAGACCGTAGGCCGTGCCCGAGGCGTAGATCAACTGCGGGTTCAGTTCGCTGAGCACCTCCCAGCCGACTCCGAGCCGCTCCATCACGCCTGGTGCGAAGTTCTCGATCAGCACGTCCGCGACCCCGGCCAGCCGGCACAGCAGCTTCCGCCCCTCCTCGTCCTTCAGGTTGCAGACGACGGAGCGCTTGTTCGTGTTCAGGAAGGCGAGCGGATAGGAGGGCGGACCGCCGTGGGCCTCGCGGCGCCGCAGCGGCTCGCCGCGCGGCGGCTCGACCTTGACCACGTCCGCACCGGCCTGGGCGAGCAGGAAGCCGGCATACGGCCCCTGGTAGACCTGCCCCAGGTCCAGGACGCGGATCCCGGCGAGAGGCCTGGGCGCCTTCAATGGAACGAACCGCCGATCACGTCGCGGGCCACGATCAGGCGCTGGCAGGTTGCTCGCGGTCCCTCGCCCGGCGAGGTCAATGGAACGAACCTCCGATGACGTCGCGGGCCACGATCAGGCGCTGGATCTCGTTCGGTCCCTCGCCCACCCGGCGGATGCGCAGCTCGCGATACCAGCGCTCAAGCGGCAGATCCTTCGTCATCCCGTAGCCGCCGTGGATCTGCATCGCCCGGTCGACGACGCGGCTCGCACCCTCGCTCGCTACCAGCTTGCAGATCGCAGCTTCGGTCCGGAACGGCTTGCCGGCATCCGCGCGCGCGGCCGCCTCGAGGGTCACCGCCCGGGAGGTGCGCAGGTCGATCTCGTTGTCGACGATCATCCACTGCACCGCCTGCCGGGTCGACAGGTAGTCGCCGAAGGTCTTTCGCGTCTTCGCGTAGGCGATCGCCATCTCCTGTGCCTTTAGCGCGACGCCGATGCAACCCGCCGCGTAGGGAATGCGGTTGCGGCTCAGCCGGTCGTTGGCGATCGCGAAGCCCTGGTTCACTTCGCCGAGTACGTTCCGGCCGGGCACCCTCACCCGGTTGAACTCGAGTTCCGCCGCATAGTGGGTGGAGCGCAGGGTGTGGACGATGCGCCGTACACCGAAGCCGGGCATGTCCGTATCGACCAGGAAGCAGGTGATGCCCTTCCGCCCGAGTTCCGGATCCGTCCGCGCGAAGACGATGCCGAAGTCCGCCTTGTCGGCGCCGGAAATGAACGTCTTCTCGCCGTCCAGGATCCAGTCGTCGCCGTCGCGCACCGCGGTCGTGCGGATGGCACGCGCCGGATCGCTGCCGCCGGAGGGCTCGGTCAGGGCGAAGAACCCGCGTTTCTCCCCTCGGAGGACCGGATAGAGGTAGCGCTCCTTCTGGCCGTCGTCCGCCTCGTACAACTGCGCGAGGCCGGCGCCGCCGAACACCCCGTAGCAGGGCGCGTACAGACCGGCCCGGTGCTGCGCCATCTCGAAGGCCATCAGCGTCCTGGTGACCAGGTCGATCCCAGGACCGCCGTACTCCTCCGGGATGTCCAGCCCGTAGAAGCCGAGTTCCCTCGTCATCGCCACCAGCCGTTCACGGTGGTGTGGCGGCAGTTCGCTCGCGTCGGGGTCGAGGTCCGTCTCGAGCGGCACGATCTCCTCGCGCACGAAGCGGCGCACGGTCTCCAGGATCAGTCTCTGCTCGATGCTGAGTTCGAAGTCCATCCGTTCAACCCCCGGGGGCGCTGATCCGGCCCACCCGCCGGTCGCCCCGGCTCTCCGCATTGCCGGCCGGCAACTCGCCGTGGTCGGCGAGGTAGACCGCCAGCAGCTCCTCGAAGCGGCTCCAGTACTGCATCGTGACCTCGTAGCGGAAGCACGTCGCGCCTTCGTGCTTCGCCGCGACCTCGGCGATCGCGCTGCGCAGACCGAAGCGGGAGCGGCCGCCGGCAAACCCCAGTTCCAGGGTCGAGCCGTCCTCGTCGCCGATCTCGAACACGCCCAACTGTCCCGGCAACGCGGCGATCGCGGCATCGTCCAGGTCCAGCCAGGGCTTGGTGAGCCGCACTCCGCTCATCCTGCTGCCCCGATCATCGGCGGATCGTATCTCGCGCTGTGTCACAATCCGCGCCGCTCTGTCTGATCAGCATCTTCCTCCCGACATCGCCGCTCCCGACACCACGCCTCCCGGCGCCGATGCGGATGCGGCCCTCCTGGATGGGATCCGCGTCGTCGAATTGGCCACGATCGTGATGGCGCCTTCCGCCTGTGCGATCCTCTCCGACTTCGGCGCCGAGGTCATCAAGATCGAGGCGCCGGGAAGAGGCGATATCTACCGCTACTTCCAGGATCTTCCGGGGATGCCGGATTCGGAGATCCCCTACTGCTTCCTGCTCGACGGCCGCAACAAGAAGAGCGTCGTGATCGATCTCAAGCAGGAAAGCGGTCAGGCCATCGGGCACCGGCTGGTCGAAACCGCCGACGTCTTCCTGACCAACTGCCACAACTCGGTGCTCGAGGCTCTCGGCATGACCTGGAACCGTCTTCGGCAGGTCAACCCGCGGCTCATCTTCGCGCACGGCACCGGCTACGGCCACACTGGCCCGGAAGCCGAGAAGCCGGGCTACGACCAGGTCTGTTACTGGACACGCTCGGGGCTCGTCGCGACATTCACACCAGTCGACGGCTACCTCGGACCACTCGGCTGCGGCACCGGCGACCACCCGACCGGCGTCACGCTGTTCTCAGCGGTGCTGGCAGGCCTGCTGAAGCGCGATCGCACCGGCGTCGGCACGTACGTCACGACATCGCTCCTCGCGGCCGGGGCCTGGGCCAACGCGTGCGCCATTCAGGCCAAGCTGGTCGGTGCGGAGTTCCATCAAAAGCGGCCGCGCGAGCACACCATGAACTTCGGCCAGCTCTACTACCGCACCCGCGACGACCGCCTGATCAAGTTGAGCATCGTCGAACAGGACCGGGAGTGGGTGCGCTTCTGCCATGCCCTCGACCGCCCCGATCTGATCGACGACGAGCGCTTCTGCACGACACCGGAGCGGATCGAGAACATGCCCGAGTTCGTGGCCCTGCTCGACATCGATTTCGCCCAGCGGGACTTCGCCGAGTGGAGCGAACGCTTCACGCGCTACGAGATCGCCTACAGCCTCGTCTCGAATCTGGACGACATCGTCGCCGACGAGCAGTTGGAAGCGATCGGCGTGTTCCGCGACCTGGACCATCCCCGGTATGGCCGCCTGCGAACCGTCGACAGTCCCGTGTTCATCGAGGGCGAGAACAAGGTGGAGCCACAGCCGGCTCCCGAACTCGGCGAACACACCGGTGACCTGCTACGGGAGCTTGGTCTCGACGCCACCGAGATCGCGAGCCTCGCCGACGAGGGAGTGATCTCCGGACGGCTCTGAATCGGCCGCCAATCCCGCATACAATCGCCCGCTCAGCATTACCCACACACCACCGAGCAGCCCAGGAGACGATCCATGGACTTTCAGGACTCACCTCAGGAGGCCGCCTTCCGCACCGAGGCGCGCGCCTGGCTCGAAGCGAACGCCGAACCTCTGCCCCCCGGCGGCACGTCGCGATTCGATGGCCTGCCCGAGCAGGAAGGTCTGGCCGCAGCCAAGGAGTGGCAACGGAAGAAGTACGACGACGGCTGGGCCTGCATCACCTGGCCGAGGGAGCACGGCGGCCGCGGCGCGACCTTCATGGAAGGCGTGATCTGGGCACAGGAAGAGGCGAACTTCGACGTCCCCGATGGCTACCTGGGCATCGGCCACGGCACCTGCGCGCCGGCGATCATGGCCCACGGCACCGACGAGCAGAAGAGCCGCTACCTGCCCAAGCTGGCCAGCGGCGAGGAGGTCTGGTGCCAGCTCTTCTCCGAACCGGGAGCGGGCTCGGATCTCGCGGGTCTGCGCACCCGCGCCGAACGCGACGGCGACGAGTGGGTGGTCAACGGCCAGAAGGTCTGGAACTCGGGCGCCCATTTCGCCGACTGGGGCATCCTCGTCACGCGGCACGATCCGGACGTCCCCAAGCACAAGGGCCTGACGTTCTTCGTCGTCGACATGAAGTCGCCGGGCATCGACCCACGGCCGATCCGCCAGATCCCGGGTACCTCGGAGTTCAACGAGGTCTTCCTGCAGAACGTCCGGATCCCCGATCACAACCGCCTCGGCGAGGTCGGCGCCGGCTGGCAGGTGGCGATCACGACGTTGATGAACGAGCGCCACGGCCGCTACAACATGACGCCCGACTGGAGCGATGCTCTTCGCCTCGCCTCGGAACTCGAGATCGACGGCGAACCTGCGGCGAACCAGAGCTCGGTGCGTGAGCGGATCGCCGACTGGTACGTCCAGTGCCGCGGCGTCGAGCTGACCTTCATGCGCACCCTGACCGCGATCTCCCAGGGCAAGCAGCCAGGGCCGGAGAACTCGATCTGCAAGGTGATCACCGCAAGCGCCCGCCAGGACATCGCCTCGTTCGCGGCCGACCTGCTGGATGTCGCCGGTTCGGTCAGCGGCCGCGACGAGGCACCCTCGGGCGGCCTGTTCCACTACGCCTACCTTGCGTCTCCCGGCATGCGGATCGCCGCCGGCACCGACGAGATCCTCCGCAACATCATCGCCGAGCGCGTCCTCACCCTGCCCGGCGAGATCCGCGTCGACCGCGACCGGCCGTTCAACGACATCCCGACCGGCGCGAACTGACCCGGTCACGACCGCCGTTCGCGGTCCTGCTTCGTACCTAACCGCTGTCCTTGCGGTCGTAGATCCGCTTGTAGGAGGCGGTCCCCCCATCGCCGCCGAACTGGAGCTGGGTCAGGACGACCAACTGGTCCTTCCTGTTGACGGTGTACTCCTGGATCTGGAGGGCCTCCCCGCGTCCCCGGTTCCTGGTCACGAGCTTCTTTTTCTTCCAGAAGGCCTGGATCTCACGCCCCTGACCCACCTCGTACCACTCGCGATCCGTCCGCAGGACAAGGGCCAGCCCCCGCGAGTCCGTGATCCGAAGTCCACCCTCCAGCATGTCGATCGTCAGAACCTCCGCCCCGGCGCTCATGCCACGGGCCACCTGAGGCCCACCGCCACCAGCGCCTCCGCCACCGGGACCACCTCCGGCCTCTCCGGCACCAGCAGCGCCGCGGCCGCCACCGGCGCCACCGCCCGCTCCGCCACGGCCACCACCGCCTCCACGACCGACAGCAGCTTCGCCGCCAGAACCACCCCGGCCGCCGCCGCCAAGGCTGGTCCCGCCGCCGCGGCCGCGGAAGCCGCCATCGACGGCCGCACCCCGCGACCTCGCGAACCGCTGCATCATCTGCTGCGGATTGTCACTCTCCTCCTCGTTGAGGACCCACTCCCCACTCAAGTTCGCTCCCGGCTGCACCGCCTCCACCGGCTCTCCGACCCCAAGGGACACCACAGCGGCCAGGGCGACAACAGCCCCCCACCGCCCGGTAGCCCGCAGAGACGAACGAAACGCTCGCAACTCATTCATCGTTGTGTCTCCCTACGTCTTCAGTTCCGTTGCAAGCCTACAGCCTACCCAAAGCCATGTAGCAGCGCCGCCAACGCCCTGCCGAAACCGTCCAGCCCGGTCGGGGTCGGAGGGGTCAGCTCCCAGGTGCCTCTGAACGAGCGACGGCTGACGACACTTCACAAACCACAGCCAGCCCCGCCGTTCCAACGCGGTTCAGTCCGCGCCGGAGGCCGGAGGGGAGGGTCCCAGCGAGGCTGTCGGCAAGCGACGGCCCACGCCCCCTCATCAACCGACACCCAACCGGAGCGCAGCCGACCGCAGCGAGCACCAGCCTCCCATCCACTCAGGAAGTGCGAGCGGCCGCTGGGACCCTCCCCTCCGGCCGCAGGAGCGGACGGGTGAGCCCAAACGCCGGCGCTAGCTGGCGACCTCGCTTTCGCTGCCCGGAAACAGCAGCCGGGCCATCTGGGTCTGGGAGCGGTGCACGAACAGGATGACCTGGTCGTCGGCCCGCAGCATGTTGCTGCGCTCGGGCATGAACACGCGGTCACCTCGCACCACCGCTCCGACGATCAGGCCCCGCGGGGCCTGGAGGTCGGCCAGGGTCGCGCCGGCCGCCGGGCTGGCCTCGTGGATCACGCGCTGCACGACCTGCAGGGCGCCGTCCGCCAGGTTGACCAGGTTCGCCTTGTAGCCGTTGGCGACGAAGTTGCGGACATGATCGATCGCCAGGGAGTGAGGCGACACGAGCTCGACTTCGCCAACCCGTTGCCACAGCCGGCTGGTCGTGTGGTGGATCAGGGCCACGACCTGGCCCACGCCCAGCTCCTGGGCGATCAACCCCGCGACCACGTTGCTGTCGTCGTGGCTGGTGGCCGCGATGAGCACATCGGCCCGGCCCAGCCCCTCGCTCTCCATCGTCGCGGCGTCGATCGGATCCGCGTGGAGCACCTCGACATCGGGAAACGACTGCGCCAGGTACTCCGCCCGCCGGCGGTCGCGCTCGATCCAGCGCAGTCGCCTGACCTGGTTGCGCAGCGCCCTGACCACCGCCACCGCGGCCGGACTGCCGCCGGCGATGGCGACGGTACGGGGCTCCTGCAGCCTCGAGGCGAACAACTCCTCCACTTCGTGGGTCGTCTGGGTACGGCACAGGACCATGGCCAGTCCACCCGGGGCCGCCCGCAGGTTCGGACCCGGGATCGAGAGTTCGTGCTCCGCGTCGAAGTAGCCGACGATCCGGGCGCCCTCGGGCAGCGGTACCTTGCTCATCGGCACGCGGGCGACCGTGCTGTCCTCCTGCACCTGGATCGTGCGCAGTTCGAAGCGTCCCTTGGCCAGATAGTCGACTTCGTGCGTGTGATGGCCGAGCACCACGTTCAGGATGGCGTTCGTCGCCAGACTCTGCGGGGACAGCAGGAGGTCGGCGCCGAACAGCCGTTCGTATGAGCGCCGGTAGGTCGTCAGATCCTCGGACGTGTCGATCCTCACGACGCAACGCTTCGCGCCCAGGTTGCGGGCGATCACCGACGCGACCAGGTTCGCTTCCTCGGACGAGGAAGCCGCGATGAAGAGATCCGCCTCGCCTACCCGAGCCCGCTCCAGCACGGCCTGGTGGGCGCCGTTGCCGACCACGAAGGCGGCGTCGAGTTCCTCCTCGATCCGGTGTCCCTTGTTCGGGTCGGTGTCGATGAGCGTCAGGCTCCGACCGTCCCGGCCGAAGGCCTCGGCGATGTGGAAACCCATGTCGCCGATCCCCATGACGCAGTAGTGGCCTTCCGCACTCACCACGTCGAGCATAAGCCACCATTCCGTTCGCGAGTCTTCGAGCGCACGGATGGCGGAGCACGGATCTTCCGCGAAAGGCGGTCTGCTACGGTTCCCGCTTCCGCCCGCACGGACACCCGCCCCGCCAGGATCGAGTGACGGCATGAGCGCTTTGAAGACGCAGTTGAACGACGCCAACGTGGAGGAGTTCCTGGCGGCCGTCAAGAACGATCGCCGGCGCGAGGACAGCTTCATTGTCCTAGAGCTGATGAAGCGGGTCACCGGCGAGAAGCCCCGGATGTGGGGCACGTCGATCGTCGGTTTCGGCAGCTACCACTACCGGTACGCGAGCGGCCGGGAAGGCGACTGGCCACGCATCGGCTTCTCGCCCCGAAAACAGAGCCTGACGATCTACGTCATGCCCGGGTTCTCGAACTACGACGACCTGCTGTCACGACTCGGCAAGCACAGGACCGGCAAGTCCTGCCTCTACGTCAACAAGCTCGCCGACGTCGACATGGACGTGCTGGAGCAACTGATGCGCAGTTCCCTCGACGCGATGCGCGAGATGTATCCGGACTGAGAGAGGAGAACATGAGCTACGAACGGATCCTGTTCGAACGGGACGGCAGTCTCGCCACGATCACGCTGAACCACCCGGAAGTGCTGAACGCCACCGACGCCCGGATGGTCGGCGAACTCAGCGACGCCGTCTTGCGCATCCGCGATCCGGAAAGCGGCGTGCGTGCCCTGCTGCTCACCGGCGCGGGCCGCGCCTTCTGTTCAGGCGCCAACCTCTCGGGCCGCGGCGGCCCGGCCGAAGGTGCCGTCAACCCCACCGCCCGTGAGAACCTGCGCAACAACTACCACCCGCTTCTGCTTTCTCTCCGCGACCTGAACATGCCGATCGTCACCGCGGTGCATGGCGCCGCCGCCGGCGTCGGCATGAGCTTCGCGCTGATCGGAGACCTGGTCTGCGCCTCGAAGCAGGCCTTCTTCCTGCAGGCGTTCGCCCGCATCGGACTGGTCCCCGACGGCGGCGCCACGTTCATGCTGCCGCGCTTGATCGGCTGGGGGCGCGCGGTCGAACTGTCCATGCTCGCCGAGCGTCTGCCGGCCGACAAGGCGTTCGAGTGGGGTCTCGTCAACCGGCTGTACGACGACCAGGAGTCGCTGATGGAGGGGGCCACGGAACTCGCCCAGCGACTGGCGAACGGACCGCGCTCACTGGCGATGATCCGCAAGGCGTACTGGGCGACCTGGCAGAACGTCTACGAGCAGCAACTCGACCTGGAGGCGCGCCTCCAGGCTGAAGCGGGCGCGACGGAAGATTCTCGCGAAGGCGTTCTCGCGTTCCTCGAGAAGCGACCCGCGCAGTTCAAGGGCCGATGATCGGAGCCCTCGCCCGCACGGCCGTCGTCGCAACCCTCGTGGGCGGAGCGGCCGTGGCGGCCCAGGAGACGATCGAATGGCGGCACTACGCCGCCGACCGGGCCAGCACGAAGTACTCGCCGGCGGCGCAGATCGACTCGTCGAACGTGTCCGAACTCGAGGTCGCCTGGCGCTGGGTCACCCCTGACGGTCGCGTCGAAACGAGGACGCTGGCCGGTGACCTCAAGGGCACGCCGCTGATGGTGAACGACACGCTGTACGCCGTGTCGGCCATGAACCTCGTGAGCGCGGTCGACCCCACGACCGGCGAAGAGCTCTGGACCTACGATCCGAAGGCCTACGAGCGCGGGATTCCAACCCACGGCGGCTTCACCCAGCGCGGCATCGAGTTCTGGGAGCACCGGGGCATGCAGCGGATCGTCCTGGTCACCGGCACCCACCAACTCGTGTCCCTGGACGCTGCGACGGGCAAGCCCGACCTCGAGTTCGGCGAGGCCGGGATGGTCGACATGCGCGGCGACATCGCGCGGCCGGACCAGATGCGCGACACCGGTGCGAACTCGCCCGGCATCGTCTGCGGCGACACCGCCCTCATGGGCATGACGATCATGGATTTCGCCCTGACCCAGGAGATGCCGGCAGGTCACATCCGCGGCTACGACATCCGAACCGGCCGGAAGAAGTGGGTCTTCCATACCGTGCCCCAGGGCGACGAGCCTGGAACCGAGACCTGGCACGATGAGTCCTGGCGCTACTCGGGCAACACGAATGTGTGGTCGTGGATGAGTTGCGACGACGAGACGGGCTGGGTCTACTTCGGCACGGGCACGCCGACGAGCGATTACTACGGCGGCCACCGCCACGGCGACAACCTCTACGCCGAGAGCCTGGTCGCCATCGACACCGCGACCGGCGAGAAGAAGTGGCACTTTCAGGCCGTGCGACACGGGCTGTGGGACTACGACTTTCCCTGCGCGCCGATCCTGCTCGACATCGAGGTCGACGGCAAGCGGATCGAGGCCGTGGCTCAGGTCAGCAAGCAGGCGTTCACCTATGTCTTCGACCGCAAGACCGGCGAGCCGGTATGGCCGATCGAGGAGCGCAAGGTCCCCGAGAGCCTCGTTCCCGGGGAGTGGACCGCGAGCACGCAGCCCTTCCCCACCAGGCCGCCGCCGTTCGACCGCCAGGGCGTGCGCGAAAGCGACCTGATCGACTTCACACCGGAGCTGAACGCGAAAGCGCTCGAGATCTACCGGAAGACCCTCCTGGGAGGTCCGATGTTCACGCCGCCGACCCTGGCCGGCGAGAACCGGAGGGTGATGGCGCAACTCCCCGGCCAGGCCGGAGGCGCGAACTGGGGCGGTGCCGCCGTCGACCCGGAAAGCGGCATCCTGTTCGTGCCGTCGCAAACCCGGCTCGGCACGATGGCTCTGATCCCACCGACGGAACGACAGCCCTCCGACCGGGACTACCTGCCGGCGTTCACGTTCCCCGCCGGGCCGGAAGGTCTGCCCCTCGTCAAACCGCCCTGGAGCCGGCTCACCGCGATCGACCTGAACCGTGGCGAGATCGTCTGGCAGACGCCGCTGGGCGACGGCCCCCGCGACCATCCGGCTCTTGCCGGTCTGGGCCTGGGCCGGCTCGGCGCCTGGCCGCTCGCTGGTCTCACGCCAGGCTGGCCGATGGTGACCGCCACCCTCGTGTTCGTCGTCACCAGCGAACGGGTTCCCGGCACGTATCAGGAGGGTCCCGGCGGCTTCACGTCCCGCGGCCCGTCGACCGGTTTCCTCTACGCATTCGACAAGGCGACCGGCGAAGAGGTCTGGCGCACCGAACTGCCCGACACCCCCGGAGGCGGCCCGATGACCTATGTCGTCTCGGGCGGTCAGTACATCGTCGTTCCCGTCGGCAACCGAGGCCAGGAGCACTCCCTCGTCGCGTACGCGCTGCCGACCGGGTAGGCGCTAGCGACGCTTCGAGAGCCGGGCGTCCGGCGGGTCGCTGATCCACTCCGCCCCCCGTTCCCAGCAATCGTCGAAGACCGTGTCGCGAATCGGCCGCCGGCGGAGCGGGCCGTGACGCCCCAGGGGTCGACCGATCGTGATCGTCAGCGACAGTTCGACGCCATCCGGAATCTCGAGGATCTCGCGCAGTTCGTCCGCCACCGCGTGGTGCCAGCCGCTGTAGCAGGCGCCGTAGCCCAGCGCGCGCGCCATCAGGAACAGGTTCTGGCACGCCGGGAAGACCGACGCGCCCTCTGAGTGGGTCAGCGCCCGGTAGCGGACGTAACAGGCGATGACAATGGCCGGGATCTGCTCGAAGTGATCGACGTAGTGCTGGATCGCCCGGTTGACCCTCGACTTCGGCGAGTTCGGATCGGCGGCCGAACCGCGATCCCAGCCCTCCTGCTCCGTCTTGCGGGCCCAGCCGCGGCGGAAGGACTCGCCCAGCAACCGGCGGACGCGCCGCGCCCGCGGGCCATCCCGCAGGACGATGAAGCGGAAAGGCTGCCGGTTCGTGCCGGACGGTGCCCGACTCGCGGCGTAGAGGATCCGCGCCAGGTCTTCGTCCGGGATCGGCTCGGGGCTGTAGCGCCTCACGGAGCGCGCGGTGGAGAGCAGTTCGAAGAAATCGTCGGCATCCATGGGCCGTACGATCCCCCACCCGCGAAGTCCGCGTCAAGCGATAGGATCGCCAGATTCCTCCAGCCTCCCAAGTGAAACGCCGGCCCAAGGGCGCGGCGGCCGACCCCGAGGTACCAGACGATGCAGAGAACCGTCCTTCGACTCCTTCCCCTGGCGATGCTCTTCGTCGCCTCGGCAGCGACCGCCCAGAGCAGCGAACTGGACCTGCGGGTTCAGGACATGCAGGGGCAGGAACTCGGTCCCGTGAACATCACGATCACGGCGCCCGACGGCGAGGTCATCAAGGAAACCACCCGAAAGAACGGTCGCATCAAGATCCGCCTCGCACCGGCCGATGAGCCCTACAAGCTCCTGCTTCAGAAGGAAGGCCATCCCGACCGGGAGGTCGAGTTCACGATGACCAGGGGCCGTGACACGTCCTTCGCACCGCAACTCTGGGACGAAGCGACGATGAAGAAGCAGAAGGCGGTCGACGCATTCAACGAGGGGATTCGGACGATTCAGAGCGGCGATGCCCAGGCCTCCCTGCCTCACTTCGAGGAGGCGGTGGAGTTCGATCCGACGATTGCGGCCGCCTATCGCCTGATCGCCGCGATCCGGTACGACCTCGGACAGAACGAAGAAGCCTTCGAACCGCTGAACAAGTACCTCGAACTGGAGCCGTTGCCTCTCGAGTTCGCGCCAATGGCCTTCAGCGTCTTCCTTGCCGTCGGCGACGCTCGGGCCGAGGAGTACAAGACGGCTTCGGTCGATGCGGGAATGGGAGCGCAGATTGCTCCGGACGTGTTCTCCCAGGGTGTTGCGGCAGTCCGGGCAGGCGACGACGAGGGCGCCGTCACCCTCTTCACCGAGGCGGCCTCACTCGATCCCAACCTCTTCCAGGCATACCGGAACATCGGCACGATCCACTTCAACAACCAGAACTGGGAACCGGCGCTGGAAGCGCTGGGACGCACGCTGGAACTCGATCCGGGGAACAACGAGGCGCTGCGGATGACGTTCTTCAGCTACGCGCTGCAGGGCAACCTGGAAGATTCGATCGAGGCCGGTAAGGCCTGGATCGAGGCGAATCCGACCGCGGGCCGTCAAGTCCAGCACCAGGCCGAGCAGCTCTTCAACGACGAGGTCTACGGCAACGCGAAGCTCTACGACCAGTCGCTGATCGCGTGGGACGACAACCACCCGCGCGCCCACTTCCGGCTGGGCGTGATCTATCGCCGCAGCGCCGATTCCGGCCCGGCCAGGGAACACCTGACGAAGTACCTGGCATCGGCGCCGGAGAACGAGGACATCAAGGACCTGGCGAGAGCGCACTACGAACTCGGGATCCTCGCGGTGAACGCCAGCGACGCGGCCACGGCCCGCGAGCACCTGAGCAAGTCGCTCGAGCTCGATCCGGAGGGCGAGTACGCGGACGTGGCCCGCGCTGCCCTCGATCAGCTATAGATTCTCGGCTAGGCCCGCGAACCCCCCGAGAACACGCGGAACAGCTTCTTCAGCGGATCGTAGAACTCCGACACGACCCGCTCCTTGAGCGGGATGATCGCATTGTCGGTGATCGTGATGTGCTCGGGGCACACCTTGGTGCAGCACTTCGTGATGTTGCAGTAGCCGATCCCCTCGTCCTGCTTGAGTGACGCGAGGCGGTCCCGCGTGTCGAGGGGATGCATCTCGAGCGCAGCGTTGTAGACGAAGAAACGGGGGCCGACGAACTCGTCGTGCAGGTGGTGGTCCCGCAGCACGTGGCAGACGTCCTGGCACAGGAAGCACTCGATGCACTTGCGGAACTCCTGGACCCGTTCGACGTCCTCCTGGGCGATGCGCCAGGTGCCGTCCTCGGCATCGGGCGACCTGGGCTCGAAGGGTTCGATCTTCTTCTTGACCTCGTAGTTCCACGACACGTCGCAGACGAGATCCCGGATCACCGGGAACGCGCGCATCGGTTCAACGGTGACTGGTCGATCGGTCGGCAGGTCGCTCATCCGCGTCATGCACATGAGCCGCGGGTTGCCGTTCACTTCCGCCGAGCAGGATCCGCACTTGCCGGCCTTGCAGTTCCAGCGCACGGCGAGGTCGTTCGCGGATTCGGCCTGGATCTGGTGAACGGCGTCGAGGACGACCATGCCCTCCGTGACTTCCGTCGTGTAGTCGCGGTAGCCGCCTTCGCCTTCGGCGCCGTCCTGGCGCCAGATTCTGAACTGCGTCGCGGCCATCTCAGCCCATCTCCTCGACCAGCCTGGTCAGTTCGTCGCTCATCGGCTCCACCGGAGTCTCTTCCACCACCATCTCCCCGTCGGCGCCCCGGGCGACCCGGATGATCACCTTGCCGAAGTGCTCGTCCTTCTGCGGATAGTCGTCCCGGAACTGGGCCCCGCGGCTCTCGCGCCGCATCAGACCCGCCCGGGCGACGGCTTCGGACACGACCAGCAGAGGGTGCAGGTCGAGCGCCGTGTGCCAGCCCGGGTTGTACTCGCGGTTGCCGGGCGCCGACAC
>JAPOVF010000101.1:0-10241 GCA_026708285.1 Acidobacteriota bacterium | reverse complement strand
ACGCCGCCGTGCGGCGACCCCTTGCCGGCCTTGATCTGGTTCACGATGCAGCGGGCGACGTGGTCCCGGGTCAGAAGCTCCGGCGGGCGGCGTGCGTCGCGGTCGCCGACGACGTAGCGCCAGCCCTCCTCCGCGCTGTCCGCCGTCTGGTCCTTGTAGAGAGCCGGGATCTCGTCGAACAGGAACCGCTCGCCGTCCGAGTTCAGCAGGATCCCGCCCTCGCCGCGCACGCCCTCCGTGACCAGGATGCCGCGGACGCTCGGAGGCCAGACCATGCCCGTCGGATGGAACTGGACGAACTCCATGTCGATCAGGTCGGCGCCGGCGTCGTAGGCCAGCGTGTGGCCGTCGCCGGTGTACTCCCAACTGTTGCTGGTGATCTTGAAGGCGCGGCCGATGCCGCCGGTGGCGAGCACGACCGACTTCGCGCGGTAGACGCGGAACCGGCCCCGCTCCCGGTCATAGGCGAGGGCCCCGGACACCCGCCCGTCGTCCAGCAGCAGCCGGAAGACCGTGTACTCCATGTGGAAATCGATGCCGCGGTGGATGCCGTGATCCTGCAGGGTCCGGATCATCTCCAGGCCGGTGCGGTCGCCGACGTGGGCGAGCCGGGGATAGCGATGGCCGCCGAAGTTCCGCTGCAGAATGCGGCCGTCCTTCGTCCGGTCGAACAGGGCGCCCCAGGCCTCGAGTTCCAGCGCCCGCGCCGGCGCTTCCTTCGCATGGATCTCCGCCATCTTCGGGTTGCTCAGGTACTGGCCGCCGCGCAGGGTGTCGGTGACGTGGACCTTCCAGTCGTCGCGTTCGTCGACGTTGCCGATCGCAGCCGCCATGCCGCCTTCGGCCATCACCGTGTGGGCCTTGCCGAGCAGGGACTTGCAGATCACGCCGCAGGACGCGCCCTTGGCCGACGCTTCGATCGCGGCGCGCAGCCCGGCGCCGCCCGCGCCGACGACCAGCACGTCGTACTCGTAGGGTGTCTGCTCCATCAGACGAGCCTGAAGTCCGTCCAGACGCCCATCGAACAGAGCCGGACGTAGATGTCGGAGAAGGTGACCCAGATCAGGCTGAACCAGGCCCAGGCCATGTGCCGGCGGTTCAGGCAGGAGACGCAGCGGTAGCAGGCACTCTGGAACGGCCGCCCCGCCATCACGTTGCGGAAGCCGCCGATCACGTGGCGCGTCGAGTGGCAGCCCAGGGCGTAGCCGCTCAGCAGCAGCCAGTTGATCAGGAGGACGAAGCTGCCGACGCCGATGCCGAAGGCGTGGCCGCCGGACGCCGTCTCGAACACGAACCCCCGGTACACGTCGATCGGGAAGAAGACGAAGATCCAGGCCATCATCGCGAACAGGAAGTAGCGGTGGATGTTCTGGACGATCAGCGGAAAGGAGTTCTCGCCCCGGTAGGCGTTCCTCGGCTCACCGACGGCGCAGGCCGGCGGATCGGCCCAGAACGCCTTGTAGTACGCGCCCCGGTAGTAGTAGCAGGTGGCGCGGAACCCCAGCGGCAGGATCAGGATGAACAGCGCCGGCGACTGGGGCACGAAGCTCGGCCACCAGCGCGGAAAACCCTCGAACCAGGCATGATGCGAGAGGCCGAAGACCTCGGGCGAGTACAGCGGTGACAGGTAGCCGCCCAAGTGGTAGTGGTCGGCCTGAAGCGCCGCCCAGGTCGCGTAGGCGCTTGCGAGACCCAGGCCCACCACAACGGCGCCCGGCTGCAACCACCAGGCGTCCTGACGCTGCGTCTCACCGAACGATCGCCGCTTCAGCACGGCGGAGAAAGCCATCTCGGATTGTGTCCTCTCTGGGTCGCTGGATGGAAGTGCGTGGGCGAGGGGCGCGGTCGGCCCGGCGATGATCATAGCCACAAAGTCGCCTCCCGATCGACCTTGGGATCCACGGGTGGCCGGGGCCCGACGCCTGTGATCGAATTGCGGTTCAGGTGACCCGCATCCTCGCCCTATCGGCCGTTCTGGCAGCCACCGCAGCGCTCCCGGCGCAAGAACTCGAGCAGCCCGGTAGCGCCCGGGTGGTGCGCGCGTACTTCGACGATCCGCTGGTCGCCGCCAGAGCCGTCATGTCGCTCGAAGCTCTCGAGTCGGAGTACGAGAAGGGCTACATCGTTCTGCGGGCCACCGAAGAGGACATCGAAACCGCGCGGCAAGCCGGAATGCGGATCGTTGAGGACGACGACTACCTTTCCGTCGCTCCCCCCTCCGAACCGCCAACACAGATCGTAGAAGGGACGATCGCGGGGTTCCCGTGCTACCGCACTGTGGAGGAAACCTACGCGAGTGCGCGAGCGATCGCCCGCGCATATCCGAAACTGGCCACGTGGAAGTGGGCCGGAAGGTCATGGAAGAAGAGACAAGGGAGCGCGGACGGCTACACCCTGTACGTACTGCGGCTGACGAACTCGGAAACGCCGGGTCCGAAGCCGGCCCTCTTCATTACCGCGGCGCTTCACGCCCGGGAGTACACGACGGCCGAACTCGCACTGCGCTTCGCCGAGCACCTCGCGGACTCCTATGAAACGGACGCCGACGTGCAGTGGCTCCTGGACCACCAGGAAGTCCACATCATGCTGCAGGCGAATCCGGACGGGAGGAAGCGGGCCGAAGAGGGTCTGCTCTGGCGCAAGAACCACAACACGCGCCACTGCCCCCATTCATGGGCGGGAGTCGATCTGAACCGCAACTTCGACTTCAAGTGGGGCGAGGCGGGCTCCAGCACCGACGAGTGCAGTTTCGTCTACCGGGGGTTGTCGGCAGCCTCCGAGCCCGAAACGCAGGCAATCCAGACCTACATGGCGCGGCTGTTTCGCGACGCTCGCGGACCGGACAACGACGATGCGGCGCCGGGCGGCACCTCGGGCGTCGTCCTCGACATCCACAGCCACGGGCGTCTCATCCTCTGGCCCTGGGGCCATGTCGTCGAACCGGCGCCGAACGGTACGGCGCTCCAGACCCTCGGCCGCAAGCTCGCGTACTTCAACGGCTACACGCCGCTTCAAGCCATCGGGTTCTACCCGACGAGCGGCACGACCGAGGACTACGGCTACGGCGTGCTCGGCCGTGCCTCCTTCACCTACGAACTGGGCACGACGTTCTTCCAGGACTGCGGCGACTTCGAGGACTCCATCCTGGACGACAACCTGGAGTCCCTGCTCTACGCGTTCAAGGTGGCGCGGACGCCGTACCGGACCCCGGCCGGCCCTGACGTTCGCGATCTGAGTCTGAGCGGCACTGCGTCGACGATCGGTGTCGCCGCCGGAACGGCGGTCACCCTGTCAGCCACCTTCGACGACACCCGCTACGAGAACAGCAACGGCTCTGAACCGACGCAAGACATCGCGGCCGGCGAGTACTACGTCGACGTGCCCCCCTGGGCCCGGGGATCAACTGCCAAGGCCATGTACGCCTCCGATCGCACCTTCGACGGACGGACGGAGAGCGCGACAGCGACCATCGACACGACCGGCTTGAGCGCCGGCCGGCATACCGTCTTCGTGCGGGCCAGAGACACCGACGGCAACTGGGGAGCCGTCAGCGCGATCTTCCTCCTCGTCGCGAGAACCCGAGGGGCGTGTGAGGCGGATCCGGAGACGCTGTGCCTTCAGGACTCACGTTACGCCGTGACCGTCGAGTGGAGAAAGCCGGACGGCGAAACCGGCGTGGGCGCCGTGGTGAACGCCGCGCGAACGAATGAGTCGGGACTGTTCACCTTCTTCAGCCCGGACAACTGGGAGATCCTGATCAAGGTGCTGGACGGCTGCGCCTTGAACGGTCACGTCTGGGTGTACGCCGCCTCGACGACGGACCTCGGCTACACGATCCGGGTCACGGACAAGTTGACGGAGACGGTGAAGGAGTACGAGAACGAGCCGGGCGTGGCGGCGCCGACGATCACGGACGGAACGGCGTTTCCTCAAGGCTGCCGCCCCTAGCAGACGGGCAGAATCACCGGCCCGGACAGTCTCCCGTCAGACGACCGGAGAAGAACGCAGGTCTTCGATCTGAGGCGGTGAGTCGGCTTCTCCACTCGAACCGGATCGTTCCGCCTCGAGCAGCGCGGCGCCGCGCTCGATCCACACACGGCCCCGTACTCGCAGCGCCAGCAGGCCCGCCATCAGCATCACGTGGACGATGAAGCAGGACCAGGCGCCAATCAGGCCCCACGAGCGGGTCGCGACGAAGAGCAGGGGAACGAAGACACCCCACACCACGCCGATGTTCACCCACATGGTGTACGCCGTATCGCCCGCCCCGCGCAGGGCTCCGGACAGGACGTTGAACTGCAGGTCGAAGACAAGGCAGACGACGGCGATCAGGAACAGAGGCCGGGCGTACGGCAGCACTTCTCCGAGTTCGGCCTCGCGCACGAACAGGCCCATCAGCCGGTCCGGAAAGCCGACGTAGAGGACCGCCATGGCCGCCATCCCCAGGTAGCCGAGGCGCAGCACCCTCCCTACGACGCGGCGAGCGTCCTGAAGCTGCTTCGCCCCAAGGCACTGGCCGACCAGGGTCGTGGACCCCGCGGCCAGCGCCACCGCGAGCATGTAGGAGAGGGACCAGGCATGGATCACCGCGTTGGTGGCCGCCATCTGCGAGTCGCCCAGACGGGCGATGAGGGCCGTGAAGACACTGATGCCGCCAAGCTCCATGAACACCTGGATACCGATCGGCACGCTGACCCGCAGCATCTTCCCCATCAGCGCCGACTCGAAGGGCCGGGGCCTCGAAGCGCCGTAGTTCCGGCCCATCGACGTGAGGAGCACCCCGGCAAGGAGTCCCATGGCGACGACGAACTGCGCGATGACGGTGCCGACCGCGGCGCCGGCCGGGCCCAGCTCGGGGAACCCGTACGCGCCGAAGATGAACAGGTAGTTCAGACCGCAGTTCAGGACCAGTTGGACCAGTCCCGCCCGCATCGGGATCTCGGTTCGGCCCAGACCCCGGTAGTAGTTCTCCGCGACCAGGAAGATCATCAACCCGATCGCCGCCGCCATCCGGACCTCCGTGTAGTCGGTCGCGATCGCCTGTGTCTCCGGCGACGCCTGGGTCAGGCTGAAGACCCAGGCCGACAGCGGCGACAGCGCTAGGAGCGCCACGCCCGCGGCGACCGCGACATAGAGGCCCTGCCAGAAGGAAACGCCTACCCGATCGCGCCGCCCGGCACCGAAGAACTGCGCCACGAACGTGTTGACACCCTGCAACAGACCGACGAAGAAGCTCAGACACCACCAGGCGATGATCGCCCCGAGCCCGACGCCGGCCAGCGCCACGACGCCAAGGCGGCCGACCATCATCGTGTCGATGACGCCCATCGCGGTGTGGGTCATCTGGGTGATGACCACCGGTCCCGTCAGCGCGAGAATGCGGCGGTAGGAGATATCGATCTTCATGTCGAAAGGTCAGCCGAACAGGGCTTCGAACTCACCGGCCATGCGTGGCCCGGCGCCCTCGTCTTCGTGCTTGAAGAAGACGTACGCCTCGCGCCAGGATTGCCGCCGGATCCTGTTGGCCCAGGAGAGAAGCGCCGTCTCGTCGTAGTCCTCGCGGCGGAGGCGAAGATAGCCGAAGTCAGCGGTTGCCACCAGGGGCGCGTCGTGGTCGCTCCCGCTGTCCGCGATGCATAGCGAAGCGCCGGCGTCCGCCAGCAGCGCGAACACCTCGTCGTCGAACCAACTGGCATGACGGAACTCGAACGCGCCCCGCATGCCGTCGGGGAGGATGTCGAGAAAGCGTGCCAGCCGGTCGACGTCGCGCCGGAGATAGGGCGGCAACTGGAAGAGGAAGGGGCCGAGGCGCTCGCCCAGCACGCCGGCGGTCCGGAACAGGTAGTCGACCGAGTCCCCGGCGTCCTGGAGTCGTTGCTGGTGCGTGATCCGGCGGGACGCCTTCAGCACGAAGCGAAACCCGTCGGGCACCGCGTCGCGCCACCGCTCCAGCAGATCCGCCTTCGGCATGCGGTAGAACGTGTTGTTGATCTCCACCGAGCCGAGCCTGGAGGCATAGAACGAGAGCATGTCCGGCCGCTTCGTTCCGGACGGGTAGAACGGTCCCACCCACGCCGGGTAGGAGAACCCGCTGGTGCCGGTGCGTACCCGCACTGCCTGAACGCGGTATCGACCCGGCAGGACGGGGAATCAGGCGCCGTCGTCGAGGAACGGACGGAGCTTCTGCGCCCACTCAGGGTGCCGGAGCTTGCGCAGCGCCTTCGATTCGATTTGCCGGATGCGTTCCCGGGTCACGTTGAACGACTTGCCGACCTCCTCGAGCGTGTGCTCCGAACCCTCGCCGACGCCGAAGCGCATCCGCAGCACGAGTTCCTCGCGGGGCGACAGCGAGCGCAGCACGTTGCCGGTCTGCTCGCGCAGGTTGGCCGAGATGACCTCGTCCACCGGCGACGGCGAGTTCTTGTCCTCGATGAAGTCACCCAGGTGGGAATCCTCTTCCTCGCCGACCGGCGTCTCCAGCGATACCGGCGCCTGAGCGATCTTCATGATCTTGCGCACCTTGGAGGCGGGCAGGTCCATGTGCTCGCCGATTTCCTCGGCGGTCGGTTCGCGGCCCAGTTCCTGCACCAGCGAACGCGACGTACGGGTCAGCTTGTTGATGTTCTCGATCATGTGGACGGGGATCCGGATCGTCCTCGACTGATCGGCGATCGCGCGCGCAACGGCCTGACGGATCCACCAGGTCGCGTAGGTCGAGAACTTGTAGCCGCGGCGGTATTCGAACTTCTCCACCGCCTTCATCAGGCCGATGTTGCCCTCCTGGATCAGATCCAGGAACTGGAGACCACGGTTCGTGTACTTCTTGGCGATCGACACGACCAGGCGCAGGTTCGACATGATGAGCTGCTCCTTGGCGCGCTCGCTCAACGCCTCGCCGCGCTTGACCTTCGCCACCAGCGCCCGCAACTCGCCCTGGGTGATCGAGTACCGCGCCTCGAGCGCCCGCACGGCCTCGCGGTACTTCTGAATGCGCCGGCGGTGCAACGCCTTGAGTTCCTCGTTGCTCTCCCGCTCGAGCGCCACCTGGGCGCGACTGATGTCGCGCTCGCTGCGCCGGAAGCGGTTGTCGATCAGTTTGACCAGGTCGACCACCCGGTTGCGGTCCGGGCCGGTGAAGGCCAGTTCGACGATCAGCGAAGAGACCTTTTCCTCGAGTCGGTCGATCTCCCGCTCGATCTCCTGGTACCGGTCTCCGCGGGGGCTGTACCGCTTCTGCCGGCGCCGCGTGCGCTCCAGCTGCCCTTCCAGCTCCTTCATCTTCTCGAACACACCGACCCGCTTGGCGATCCGCTTCAGACCGTTCTCGTCGAGCAGCGACAGCGGATGGTCGATCTCGACCAACTGGGACAGCGGCTTCGCGTTCTTGCGGTCCGCGAGTTCGGTCAGCGCCAGGAGACGGGTCATCAGATCGGGGTTGCCGGCCATAGCCTGGAAGATCAGCCACTCTCCGTCCTCGAGCGCCCGCGCGATCTCGACTTCGCCGTCCCGGTCCAGCAACGGCACGGTGCTCATCTCGCGCAGATACATCCGCACCGGATCGCTGGTGTTTACCGGCTCGCTCACGGTCGGCGTCGCCGGATCGTCGTCCGCCTTGTCGATCTCGAGCGTAACCGCTTCGTCGAGATTCGCCACATACCAGTCCGGGCGGCGGATGACGCCCACCCGAAGTTCCCGGAGACGGTCGTGGAGTTCACGGATCTCCCCCTCGACCCCGACCATGTCGGCGGGCATCATGTCCTGAATCTCGTCGCCCAGCAGGTACGTCTTCGCCTTCCCCAGTTCCAGCAACTGGCGGATCGAGGCGTACCTCGCCTCAAGCGGTTTGCCTGTGTCCTTTACGGGGGCAACTGCCATGCTTCGTTCTCCGGAAAGTGTGTTTTCTCGCCCCAGCTGGCGCGTGTCTTTCTGGCGGGCCTCAACCTACAGACCACCCCATCCGCTGGAGGAACGTCTCAGCGGCTTGCGGACCGTAGGACAACCGACGACGCACAAGTCTACCAGTATGAAGACGATCAGCCACCCTGTGGTGTTTCGTTCCGCTCTCGCTCAGGGGCTGCGTTTCCGGTCGTCTCAACATCGGAGGGGCCCGCAGTTCTTCCCCTTTTTCGGAGCGCCTGCCGAATCATGTACTCGATCTGCCCGTTGACGCTCCGGAGTTCCGACGCCGCGAGGCTCCGGATTTCCTCGTAGACCCCGAGGTCGAGGCGCAGCAGGAATGCCTTGCGGGGAGCGGCCACCGAACCACGTCTCCCCGCTTACGGATAGAGCGTGCCGGTGTTCACGACCGGCTGGGTGTGCCGGTCGCTGCACAGAACGGCGAGCAGGTTGCTGACCATCGCCGCCTTGCGTTCGTCGTCGAGGTGGACCACGTTCTTCTCGCTCAGCATGTGGAGCGCCTGCTCCACCATTCCGACCGCGCCGTCGACGATCTGGGCCCGCGCAGCCACTACTGCCGCGGCCTGCTGGCGCTGCAGCATCGCCGCCGCGATCTCCGCGGCATAGGCGAGATGGCTGATCCGGGCTTCGATCACGTCAACGCCCGCGGTGGCAAGCCGCTCCTGCACTTCGCCCCGCAGACGCTCCGAGATCTCGGCCGTGTGGTGCGACAGGGAGATCTCCCCCTCCTGGTGCGCGTCGTAGGGGTAACCGGTGGCCATGTTCCGCAGCGCCGCCTCGCTCTGCACCTGAACGTAGTCCTCGTAGTCGTCGACATTGAAGAGAGCCTCGGCGCTGTCCACCACCCGCCAGACGACGACGGCCCCAATCTCGATCGGGTTGCCGGCGTTGTCGTTGACCTTCAGCTTGCCGGTCTCGAAGTTCCGGGTGCGCACCGACACCCGGCGCTTGGTCAGGAACGGGTTCGCCCAGCGAAGTCCGGTGTCGTAGACACTGCCCCGGTAGTCGCCGAAGAGCTGCAGCACCTTTGCTTCGTTGGGGTGGACCATGAACAGCCCGAACATGAGGAAGACGAGAACGGGAATGGACACGGCGCAGAAGATGACGACGGGGATGACCTGCCAGACCCCGAAGACGGCGGTCCCGGCAATCGCTAGAAGGATGAGGAGGATGAGCAGGCACAGCATGCCCAGGCCCGACATGACCGAGAGACGCTCCTCCCGGTGCTCTACCATCTTGGTCTTCATGAATGGTGACTCCTTAGGTCAAACACGGCCCTCGAACGGCCATGAGGATAGCTGATATGAATATGATATCACCTACATATCAACCTGCAAGCTCCGACTCCGGGAACTCCCCTGCATGACGGAGCAGCGTCCAACCCTCTCCATGGACGCCGTCCTGGAAACCGCCACCCGCTTCGAGCTCGGCGGCACGCCGACCGCCGCTCACGAGCTCCGGAGCGGCCACATCAACGATTCCTATGTCATCTCGGACCCTGGCGGGCGGCGAGGACTCCTGCAACGGATCAACGAACACGTCTTCACCGATCCGCGTCGACTGATGGAGAACGTCGAGCGGATCACCCGGCACCTCGCCGGGAAGCTCGGCTCCGGAAGCCGTCGACGCCGGCTGACGCTGGTTCCGGCGGACAGCGGTCGAACGTGGATCGAGATCAGGAGCGCTTCCGAAGGAAGCGGCGCGGAGGGCTGGTGGCGAATGTACGAACTCATCGAAGACGTGACGACCCAGGTCGCCGCGTCGTCAGCCGATCAGGTCTTTCGGGCAGCGCAGGCGTTCGGGCAATTCCAGGGCATGCTCGCGGACCTTCCCCCGCCACCCCTGTTCGAGACGATCCCTCGCTTCCACGATACCTTGATCCGCTTCGACGCCCTGGACAGAGTACTGAGGGAAGGCAAACAGGCCGCGACCCGTCGCGAGCGGGCCGAGACGGAGATCCGGGCCGCGGCCGCGCATCGGCACCTGGCCGGTCGGCTGATCGAGGCCGCGGCCCGCGGCGTGCCCCGGCGCACGGTTCACAACGACTGCAAGATCAGCAACGTCCTCTTCGACCGGCGAAGCGCCCAAGCCCTGTGCGTTGTCGACCTGGATACCGCGATGCCAGGTCTAGCGGCCTTCGATTTCGGGGACATGGCAAGGTCCATGGCTCACCGGGCCGACGAGGATGCCCGCGATCCGAGAGGAATCGAGGTCGACCTCGAGCTGTTCGGCGCCCTGACCGCCGGCTACCTGGACGGGGCCAACTTTCTGACCGCCGAAGAACGGCGCAGCCTGGTCGATGGCGCTCTGGTGCTGACGCTCGA
>JAPOVF010000096.1:567-2730 GCA_026708285.1 Acidobacteriota bacterium | reverse complement strand
GGTGCGTCGAGATCGTCGACATCAGCGCCGCCGCCAGCGACGCGACGACCAGGCCGAGCAGGCCGTGCGGCAGGAAGACGAGCATCGCCGGATAGGCGAGGTCGTGCCGGATGATCGACGGATCGAGGTGCGGGAAGGCCTCGGCGATCGAATCCAGAGTCGGATAGACGACCAACGAGGCCAGCGCGACCAGGATCCACGGCCACGGGCGCAGCGCGTAGTGGGCGATGTTGAACCACAGGGTCGCGCCCATGGAATCCCGCTCGCTCTTGGCCGCGAGCATGCGCTGGGCCGCGTAGCCGCCGCCGCCCGGTTCGGCGCCCGGGTACCAGGTGGACCACCACTGGACGGCGATGGGGATCAGGAAGACGGTGGCGGCGGTCTCCCAGTCCGCGAAGTCGGGCAGCAGGGCCAGACGCGCGGCGATGTCGGGGTTCGAGACGAGTCCGGATAGACCGCCGACGGCCGGGTGCGCGAGCGCGTACCAGGCCGCGGCCACCGAGCCCGTCATCGCGATGACGAACAACATGAGATCGGTGACGACGACGCCCCATAGGCCGGAGGTCGCGGAGTAGGCCGCCGTCACCGCCGCTGCGACGAGCACCGTCGTGTACTTGTCGGCCCCGAGCAGGACGCCGCCGATCTTGATCCCGGCGAGCAGCACCGACGCCATGATCATCACGTTGAAGAAGACGCCGAGGTACACGGCCCGGAAGCCCCGCAGGAACACCGCCGCCCGCCCCGCGTAACGGAGTTCGTAAAAGCCGATGTCGGTGAACACCCCCGAACGCCGCCAGAGCTTCGCGTAGAAGAACGTCGTGCACATGCCGGTGATCAGGAACGCCCACCACATCCAGTTGCCGGAGACGCCGCCGTTCCGCACCAGGTCGGTCACCAGGTTCGGCGTGTCGGTCGAGAACGTCGTAGCGACCATGGAGGTGCCGAGCAGCCACCACGGCAGGTTCCGCCCGGCGAGGAAGAACTGGCCGGTCCCAGCGCCGGCGCGCCGGGCGAAGACGAGTCCAACGGCCAGCGCGAGCGCGCCGTAGGCCGCCAGGACGGTCCAGTCGAGGCTGTTCAGCCTCAAGCGGGTCTCCGGGATGCGCGGTCCGCGAACCAGTCGCCCAGATCATCCGGGTAGTCGCCCGCTTCGACGCACTGCCGCAGCGTGGAGGCGACGGGGGGCAGGTCCCCGGGGTAGGTCAGTCCAGCAGTGTTCTGCGTCATCGGCAGGAGCCTGACGCGCGCGGAGCGAGCGTCGATCAGTTGCCCGACCGTCTCACTCAGCAGGAACTCGTTTTGCAGCGGGTCGTCGAGACGTGCGTGAAAGTCGACGAACGCGGCTTCAAGGAGTCCGAAGATCGAGGGCTGGAAGGCCCAGAGGTTCATCGAGCAGGGGCAGTCGGGGGCCAGTGATCGGGCTTCGCCCTCGCGGCCGCGGCCGACTAAGCCCGAATCCGTCTCCCGTACGTCATAGACCTCGTCGATCCCTTCCAGGGTCGAGTCCGCGCGGACGGTGAGGATGCCTCTGTTGACACCGCTGGACCGGGAAACGCCGGTGCGGTGGAGTTCGTAGGCGGCGAGGAAGTGCGAATCGTCTCCCCTAGCCAGCCGGTCGGCCGCTTGCCGGCCGAAGGATTCCACCGCCCGGGCGCCGTAGAAGTCGTCCGCGTTGACGACCAGGAACGGCTCCTCGATCTTCCTGCGCAGCGCGAGGACGGCATGGCCTGTGCCCCACGGCTTGGCTCTCCCGGCCGGCGGTGCCGCGCCGCCCGGCAGGTCGTCGAGGCTTTGGATCACGGAGTCGACGGGAACCGCCCCGCCGGCCTGCTCGGCGGCGCGGCTCATGAGCTGGTCGTTCCAGTCCGCCGAGGTGACGAACACGACCTTCCCGCAGCCGGCGCGGACCGCGTCGCAGATCGCGTACTCGAACAGCACCTCGCCGGCCGGTCCGACCGGCTCGAGCGTCTTCGGTCGGCCGAACCTCGCCGAACGGCCGGCGGCGAGGATCGCGAGCGTCAGTCCGCGGCTCAAGCGGCCCGATGCCTCTCGACGACCGCCATGTCGAGCTCGACGCCCAATCCGGGTCCCGTCGGCGGTTCGATGAACCCGTTCTCGAACTTGATCGGCTCGACGAAGATGTCGCTGTGCAGGTCGTTCGTG
>JAPOVF010000096.1:0-415 GCA_026708285.1 Acidobacteriota bacterium | reverse complement strand
CTTCTTCGCCACCAGGAGGCCGCCGCACTGGCCGACGTCGAGCTGGATGATCTGTGCCGCCTGCTTCTCCAGCACCTCCGCGAACTCGAACATGTTGACCAGCCGCTCGCCGGTGGCGATCGGGATGCTGGTGTGGGCGGCCACGCGGGCCATCTCGTCGACGTTCTCGGGCGGCACCGGCTCCTCGAAGAAGAACGGATCGAACTCCTCCAGGATGTCGGCCACGCGCAGCGCCACCGCGGTCGAGAACTGGCCGTGGGTGCCGATGCCGATCTCCAGTTCGTCGCCGACGGCGTCCCGCATGGCGCGGAAGATGGTCGCCACGTGGCGGATCGTCTTCAGCGAGTAGTCGCGCGGCGGGCCGGTGATCGGCGAGAACGGGTCGAGCTTGCAGCAGGTGATGCCGCGGTCGACC
>JAPOVF010000066.1 GCA_026708285.1 Acidobacteriota bacterium | reverse complement strand
GGGACCGATCATCGAGCAGGACGTGACGCGGGTCAGCCACCGCGACTCGGTGACGACCCTGGTGCGGCGGGGCAGGGACCTGGAGCGGGTGGTGCTGGCCCGCGCCGTCCAGGCGCATCTCGAACACCGCGTGCTCGTGGTGGACAATCGGGCGATCGTCTTCGGCTGATCGCCGCGAAGCGGCGAGCCCGACGCTCGGCCGTGAGGCTACCGCGGTGCGCAGGCGTTCCGGAGTTGGCTCAGCGCCTGTGCCAGCGCGGGGTCGTTGGGGGTGACCCGGCGACCGTCTTCGAGAAGCTCCTGGGCTTCGGAACAGCGGTCAGTCTGGGCGAGGAGGACGGCGAGTCGCACGCGAGCCGGGGTCAGATCGGGGCGGGCGGCCAGCGCAGTGGCGAGCGACCGGCCGGCTTCCTCGGCGCGGCCCAGGTCGGCCTGGACCATTCCCAGCAGGAAGCTGGTTTCGGCCTGGGTCGGGTCGAGGCGCTGTGCCGCCTGGAGGTGGTTCAGGGCCGGACGGAGTCGACCCTGGATGGCGAAGATGCCGCCCAGTTCGGTTCGCAGTCGGGCTTCGTCGGCGGGGGCAAACGGGCCGGCCGCGAGACCGCGCTCCAGGGCGGTCAGGGCTTCGGGGAGCCGGCCCTGCTGCCGCAGTACGACACTCAGGGCGTGCAGCGAGGTGGCGTCCGAGGGGGCCTCGGCAACCCGGGCCTCCAGAATGAGAAGTCCTTCGGCGGGCCGGCCGGCGGCGGCGAGGGCGGTCGCGCGCCGAGTGGCCGCCTCGGCGTAGGCCGGGTCGAGGGCCAGAACGCGGTCGTAGCTCCGGAGAGCCTCGGCCGCCTGGCCGGTACGCTCGAGGAGCAGGGCGAGCTGGTAGTGGGCCTGCTTGTAGTCCGGCGCCAGTCGAGTCGCCGTCGTCAGGTGGCGGATCGCGTCCACTGGACGACCCCGGCTGGCGTGGAGCTGGCCGAGTTCGAAGTGTGCCGGCGCCTGGGCCGGATCGAGGGCCAGCAGTTCTTCGTAGGCCGCCTGGGCCTGGTCGAACTGGCCGGCGTCGATGTGGGCCAGAGCGAGTTGCTTCCGGGCCTCCATGTTCGTTGGATCGGCGTCGACGGCGCGGCCGAAGAGGGAGGCGGCCGCGGCGAACTCACCTGCCTGCACGGCGATCAGACCCTGCTGGACGAGGGCCGCGCTGCCGACAGGTAGGTAGGCGAGCTCTCGCACCAGGGGGTCGTCGAGGGGAAAGGCAGTGTGGCTGGCCCGCTCCAGGTGCGTCGCGGCGCGTTCCTCGTCGCCGAGATTGCGGTACGCCATGCCCAGCGAGTAGTGGCCGCGACCCGCCCCGGGTTCAGCGGCCAGCGCCCGCTCGAGGAGGTCCACCGCGGTGCCGGCTTCACCCCGAGCGAGTTCCAGCGTTCCCAGGCCGTAGAGCGCGGAAGCGAAGTCGGGCCTTACTTCCAGCGCTCGAGTCCATAGAGCCACCGCCTCGTCCGGTCTACCGCGGCCCACTTCCGTCTCGGCCAGCCGGTGAAGGGCGGGCAGCATCTCCGGTTCTCTTTCCAGAGCGGTGCGGTAGGAGGATGCGGCCGCATCCAGGTTGCCCTGGTTCTGTGCGGCGAAGGCCATGAGGTACGGCCAGCGATGATCGGACGGATCGAGCCTCCGGGCCTCCCTGTAGCACCGTTCGGCGGCGTTCAGGGCACCGAAGGCGTGCGTGTCGAGCAGTTGAAGGGCATGGTAGAGCTTCCCGAGTTCTCCGACCGCGAAAGCCAGGTCGGCGTCAGGAGCATCGGCGTTCTCCAGTGAGCGGACCCTGCGTTCCTGACTCTCGATCTGAGCGCGAACCGCCGGGTCGTTGGCCTCGTACACGCCGTCCGGGATCTCGACACGGTTCTCGCTGGCGCAGGCCAGGGCGAGAAGGCCGATCAGGACGAGGCCGTTTGGCCGGGAGGTCACGGCTGGCCGTGTCCCTGCCGCAACTCGTGGTAGGCGTGCGGCGCGAGCCGGCCGAAGGACTCGTCGCCGCCTCCCAGCCAGGCCACTTGTACGTCCTCGATGCCGGCGGAGCCGAGACCAACGAGCACCCGTGGATCGCTGGAGGAGGCGTAGCTCATCGTGGCGCGGACCCGGCGCGTGAGGACCCGGACATCGTCCAGGACGACCCGGACCAGGCTTCCCAGGGCGTCCCGCTTGCCGTCCGCCACCACGAGCCGGAGGCCGATCCAGCCGTTGTCCTGGCCGAGCAGGTTCACGAGAAGTCGGGCCGGTCCGTTGTTGTTCGAGATCAGGACGTCGGTGTCGCCGTCGTTGTCGACATCGCCGAACGCCGTTCCACGGGAGACGTCGAAGGCGGCGAAGGAGGGGCCCGCCAGCTCCGACACCTCCTCGAAACGCCCGCCGCCGAGATTGCGGAAGAGCTGATTCGGCTGCCCGAACTGACGCTCATGCTCCGCCCCTGCCGCTGTGCGCGCCACGGCCTCCTCGCCGGTCGGGTCGCGGTCGAGTCGGCGCACGGCCCCGTTCACCGCCAGAAGGTCCAGGTCGCCGTCGTTGTCGAAGTCGAACCAGCCGGTGCCGAATCCGGTCATGGGAAGACTCGGCACGTCCAGGCCGGCGATCATGCCGGCGTCCGAGAACAACCCGCTGCCGTCGTTCAGGTAGAGCGTGCTTGTTTCCCCGGTGATGTGCGTGACGTAGAGGTCCTCGTCGCCGTCTCCATCCAGATCGCCCGCGTCGACGC
>JAPOVF010000171.1 GCA_026708285.1 Acidobacteriota bacterium | reverse complement strand
ACGCCCTGCCCGAGGAGTTCGTCGAGACGGGCACGTACACGATCCGGCCGTGGGGGCTGAGCCTCGGCGTCGCCAGCGGCGCTTACCGCAGCAAACTGGAGCAGGAGGCCGAGCCGCAACCCGAGAACAGGGGCTTCCTGGTCGCCTTCGACCCCCTGTCGGGAGAAAAAGTGTGGGAAAACCGTTTGCCCTCAATCTTCAACGGCGGCGTTCTCGCCACGACCACCGGCGTGCTGTTCCACGGCGGCGGCGGCGGCGACTTCAACGCCTACGACAAGGACACTGGCGAAGAGCTGTGGGAGTTCGACGCCTACGGGTCGTTCACCTCGTCGATCATCACCTACATGGAGAGCGGCACGCAGTACGTCGCCACGATGGTTAGCGGCAGCACCCGGTACGACCGGCCAGGCGAGTTGCTCATCTTCTCGCTGGACGGCGAGGCGACCCTGGCCGAACCGCCGGAGCGCGACTACTCCATCCCCGAGCTGCCGCCGCTCACGGCCTCCGCCGAGACGATCGAACGCGGCAACACGCTCTACCACGAGCACTGCGCGCTCTGCCACCGCGGACTCGGCCAGACCTCGATCGTCGCCGCCGCCTCCCCCGAGCTGCGCCGGATGTCACCGGAGGTCCACGCGGACTTCATGGCGATCGTCCAGGACGGCCTGCTGCCGCTCGGCATGCCCGGCTACGCCGAACTCTTCGACGAGGACGCGACGATTGCGATCCACCAATTCGTCATCTCGAAGGCGATGGAGCTGCGGGACGCACAGTAGCTCAAGCCGGCCACTCGGTGCGCCGGCGTCCTCGCCGGCATCCGGGCGAGCCGCCAAGCGGCAAGCCATACGCTCAGGTCCGATGAACCTAGTCCTCGACTGCGATCCCGGACTCGACGACGCGGTCGCGATCCTGGTCGCGGCGCGCTACGCCGACTTGATCGGGATCACGACCGTCGCCGGCAACGTCGGGATCAACCGAACCACCCGGAACGCGCTCGTCGTCGCGCAACTCGCCGGTCTGGACGTGTCGGTCCACCGTGGCGCCGGGAAACCGCTCGCCGGGGAGCCCGTCGACGGCAGCCGGATTCACGGCGAGACCGGTCTGGGCAACGCGGTTCTACCCGACCTGGACCGATCCGAGGCTTCGGCCGACGCGGTCGCCTACCTCTGCGACACCGCCCGCTCCGTCGACGACCTGCATCTCCTGGCCATCGGCCCGCTGACGAACGTCGCGCTGGCGCTGCAGTGCGATCCCGATCTCCGCCGCCATCTCGCCGGCCTGACCATCATGGGCGGCAGCGCGAGCGCCGGCAACATCACATCCGTCGCCGAGTTCAACATCTGGGCCGACCCGGAAGCCGCGGCCGTCGTCTTTGAGAAGGCCGCCCCGCTCACGATGGTCGGCCTCGACGTGACGAACAAGGTCGTCTTCGGCGCTGAAGAGACCGCGCGGATGCGCGCCGCTGGAAGGCCGGCCGCCGACCTCGCCGCCGATGTCACCGACTTTCTGCGCGACCGCTTCCGGCAGTACGTCGGACGGTCCGTCGTTCCCCTGCACGACGCGACCGCCGTCATCGCGGCAACGCATCCTCATCTGTTCGAGCGTTCGCGTCATCCAGTCGCGGTCGAGGTGGGCGGCGAGCACACCCGCGGCATGACCGTGGCCGACCTCCGGCCACCAGCGCTGATCGAGGCGATCGGCCCGTCCGAAGTCCCAGCCAGCGACATCGTCTGGGACACCGATGTCGACGCGGTCAGGGAGCTGATCGTGGAGGCGGTGCTGGCGTTCTAGCCGTCGGTCAGCCGGTCGGCCCGCTGATCCATGTCGTTCTGGTGCAGCACCAGATGGTCGACGGCGCCGTCTTCACCTCGTCCGAACGTGATCTGCGCGTCGACGACGCGGTAGAAGTACTTCGTCCCGGACTCAGGGAACACCTCGAAGCTCGGCTGCCCCGTGAGCTGGACGAACAGCCGGTCGCCCTGCCGCGTTACGGTGAAGACCAGCTCCTCGGTGAGCCGATAGCGGCCGGCGTAGTCGTCGTAGGTCGCCGGATCGACTTCGACCGCGGTCCGTAGCGCCGGAGGCACGACGAGCCGGTAGCGCGAGTCCAGCAGGTGGAATCCCAGGTCGTCGACGCTGTCACCGGAGTTCGACAGCACGACGACGCCGGTCCGCGATTCGAGGTCGAAGCCGAGGAAGGAGCGGTTGCCGCCCGTGCCACCGTTGTGCCAGTGGAGCTCGCGGCCGTGGCCGCCGCGGATGACCCAGCCGAGGCCGATTCGCATACCGGGCGCCGAGAAGTCACGGCGTGACTGATGGGTCTCCGCCATCTCCTCCCGCAGCGGCGACTCGCCCAAGCCGAGATTCGCCTCGGCGAAGGTCAACATGTCGTTCACCGTCGAGCGCAACGCCCCGGCGCCGGCAAGAGTCGGAAGATCCCAGTTCGCGACCGGGCGGAGCTGCACGCTGTGGCCGATGGCCAGCCGTTCCCGTTGAGACGGCGACAAGGCGATCGACGTGTCCGACATCCCGAGCGGCTCGAGGAGCCGTTCGGACACGAGGCTCTCGTAGTCCGTCTCCTGGCTGACCGCCAGCGCGTGTCCGAGGAGACCGGTGCCGAGATTCGAGTACTCGACCTCCGCACCGATATCCCGTTGCAACTCGTGAGACGCGAGGAACTCGTGAAGCTGAGCGACCGTGTAGTCGGCGTACGGGTTCCCCGCATCGGCCGGCCGAAAGTTGTTCGG
>JAPOVF010000025.1 GCA_026708285.1 Acidobacteriota bacterium | reverse complement strand
ACACCGGCTCGAGGGTCATCGCCTGAAGGAAGCCGATGACAGCCAGACGTTCCGGGACCAACTGAACCAGCGCGTCCTGCCGGAGAGTTTCTCCGTGCACTTCGATCCGACGATCAGGACCTACGGACCCTCCGACCTGGTCGGCAGCTATCGCTACGACAACCAGGGCGTGTCCGCTCAACGGGTGACCGTGATCGACAAGGGGATCCTCAAGAGCTTCCTCATGTCCCGATCTCCCATCGAAGGCTTCCCGAACTCCAACGGCCACGGCCGCAAGCAACCCGGAAACAAGCCTGTGGCCAGACAGTCGAACCTGATCGTCGAGGTGGAGAACCCCCTGACCGGCGACGAGCTCAAGGAGAGATTCGTCGAGTCCATCCAGGCGGCGGACAAGCCATTCGGCCTGCGTATCGAGGAAATCCAGGGCGGATTCACCTTCACGGGACGGATGATGCCGAACTCCTTCAACGTCACGCCGCTTCTCGTCTACCGGGTCTATTCCGATGGCCGCGAGGAACTGGTGCGCGGCGTCGACCTGATCGGCACGCCGCTCACGACGTTCAGCCGCGTGGTCGCCGCCGACGACAGGATCGGCGTCTTCAACGGCCTCTGCGGCGCCGAATCGGGCATGGTTCCGGTTTCCGCGGCCGCACCGTCGGTCCTGGTATCGCAGATCGAAGTGCAGAAGAAGGAGAAATCCCAGGATCGACCACCCATCCTTCCAGCACCCTTGGGAGACATCTAGCCATGCTTCGGTCAAGGCAAGACCGGCGGGCGCGCGTCGTGCCGCATCCCCTTCTGGCCACCTTCGTGGCCCTGCTACTGCTCCCGCTTCCCGCGGCGAACGCACAGGAAACCGCCGAACTCAACGTCATCATGCAGGCCATGCGCGACGAACTGGCGCGCAGCACCGAGCAACTCGAGTTGGAGGGGCTGGAAAAGCCCTACTTCCTCGCGTACACCGTGCGGGAGAGCGAGCAGTTGAATACCGCCGGGAGCTTCGGAGCGTTGCTGTCGAGCACCGAGAACAGGAGCAGGCTGCTGAGCGTCGAGGTACGGGTCGGCGACCCTTCGTTCGACAACACGAACTTCAGTTCCATGTCGCTATTCCCGTCCAGCTTTGCGTTCGGCGCAGCCCTGCCGCTGGAGAACGACTACCGGGAAATCCGGCGGCAGATCTGGCTCGCCACCGACGCGGCCTACAAGGCCGCGCTGGAGTCGCTGGCCGAGAAGCGAGCAGTGCTCCAGAACGAAACGCGAGCCGAGGACATCGGCGACTTCTCATCGGAGGAGCCGTTCACCTACTTCGACCAGGCCGACCCCGATCTTCCGTCCCGGACGGCGCTCGAAGAACTCGCACGGGACCTGTCCGCCGCGTTCCGGGATCTGCCGGAGATCTTCAGTTCAAACGTGTCGGCGTCAGCCGCCAACCGGCGCACCTACTACCTGAACAGCCAAGGGTCCGCCTTCATCCGCTCCGACCCCACCGCCTCGATCGTCGTGGCGGCGCGAACCCAGGCCACGGACGGTACCGTGCTGAACGACTCCGTCTCAGCCCACGGAAGCTCCTGGGACGACATCAGCGACCGCAACGCTCTGGAGTCCCATGTCGCGGCCATGGGTGCCAATCTGACCGCTCGACGTTCCGCGGAAGCTCTCGATCGCTACAGCGGTCCGGTGCTGTTCGAGGGACAGGCCGCCGCGGAGTTGTTCGCGCAGGTGATGGTGCCGAAGTTGCTGGGAACCCGCGTACCCGACGCCGAACCGAGTTTCGCCAGAATGATGCAGCAGAGTCGGAACCCGTTCCTCGACCGAGTCGGGGCCAGAGTGCTGCCGAGGTTCCTCGACATCCACGATGACCCCACGCTCAACGACGACGGCTTCCTCGGCGGCTACGAAGTCGACGACGACGGCGTCGAGTCAGGTCCAACGGCCCTGGTCGAGAACGGCGTCCTCAAGTCTCTGCTCACGTCGCGCAACCCGGTCCCCGGGATCGAGAACAGCACCGGGAACCGCCGTGGCGAGGGTCCGGCGCCGAGCAACCTGCTCGTCACCTCGGATCGTGGCATGAATCGCGACGAACTCCTCGCCGAGTTCATGCTGCTGGTCGAGGAGCGTGGTGCGGACTACGGAATCGTCGTACGCCGCCTCGCCAAGTTTGAAACCGGGGACGACCCGGCCTCGCTCTTCAACATGCTGAGAGCGGGACCCGAGGCGGCGACAGCGCTCGGCGACGCCAGTCTGGCCTTCAGGGTCTTCCCGGACGGCCGGGAGGAACTGCTTCCCAAGGCAGAACTGGTGGCCGTGACGGAAGCCGCGTTCCGCGACATCGTGGCGGTGTCGGAAACCTCCACGGTGTACAGCTTCCCGCACTCAGCCGCCGGTGGGATGATCCCGTCCTTCCTGGCGAGCGCTCTGAGCGCTCTCGGCCTGGGCGAGGTGGTAACGGTCTCGATCCCCGATCTGCTGTTCGAAGAGCTGAGTCTGCGCAAACCGTCCGGGAACGCCCCCCACCCGCCGGTGGCGAACCACCCTTCCTTCGATCCCTAACGGACAGACGGTTCGCTCAGTCCCCACAGCGCGGACGTTGCGAACTCCAGGCTGTTTCCGTCCGGGTCGCGAAAGTAGATGGACCGTCCCCGGCTTCCACCCCAGTCGATCTCCTGCTCGACCTGAACACCAAGGCTCTCGAGACGAGCACGCCAGAGGTCGATCTCATCCTCCGTGACGCCGAACGCAAGATGACCGGG
>JAPOVF010000177.1 GCA_026708285.1 Acidobacteriota bacterium | reverse complement strand
CTCGAAACGGTAGGCGCCGGGCGGCAGGCGACGGTAGAAGTCGAGGACGATGGCCGGAGTGCCGCCCCCGTTCGCCGGGTCGAGTGGAGCACCGCCGCCGACGTGATGGGTGACGACGAAGGCGTCGGCGAGCCGGTTGCCGAGCAAGACGTCGCCCGTGATCGTCACCCGGTCGAGGACCTGCCCGGCGCCGAGTTCGGCGAGGTGTTCGGGAGGCAGGAGCAACCGTCCTCGCATGGTCGACCGCCGGTTCTCGGTGCCGAGAGCTTCGAACTCGAGTGAAACGCCTCGCAGCGCCATGGCGGCCGGATCGAGAACGGCCTCGACGCGCAGGAAGTCGTCGACCCATCTTGGGTCGTGCCCCGCCCACCCCAGTTGGTCGATGAACGTTTGCCATGAAGCGGCTAGCCGGAGCCGGCGCTCCAGCCGCCCGCGCTCGGTCGCGCTCAGGCAGCGGCGTCGTTCCGCCTGGTCGAGCACCCGGAACGCGCCTGCCGGCGGCGTCCCGGCATCTTTGCCGGCATCGCCTCTGTCCTCCGGTGTCTCGCGGTCGAAGCTGAGATCGACGCCGGAGCCCGCGGACCATAGCCGCATCGACCGGGGGTCGAAGTTCACCTGCTGGACGAATGCCAGGACGACTTCGTCCTCGCCTGGCTGCGTTGGCCGGCCGAGCTGGTGTTCGAGCCGCCAGCGGTCGTAGGTCCAGATCTCGATCCGCCGCAGCGACGACTCACAGGGCTCGACGGTCTGACGGTGGCCGGGCTTGCCTGCCAGCAGCACGGCGCGTTCCATCGCCGGCGACCGTTCCCTCAACTGGTCGCGGGCTTCGCGATTCTCCTGCCAGCGTTCGAGCAGGCGTGCGGGTCGGGCGGCCCAGAAGGCGCGCAGGAAGCGCTCGCGGGCGCCCGGCCCTTCGATCTGCTCGAAGGCCCGGCGCTCGCTGTCGTCAAGCAGCGGTTCGACTTCGGCGAGCCACTCCTCGTAGAAGTCCGTCAGGCGCGCCTGGGGTCGGCGGCTGGCCTGCGCTTCGGCGGGTGTCGCGGCGGAGGCGAGGAACGTTGCCGCGACCAGCAAGGCCAGTGCAGCCGCGCGGAGGCGGCCGCACCGGGGAAAGAGCTGTCTCGAGCGGGTCGAGCCCCTACTCCAGCAGCGCCTTGATCGCGTCGGAGGGCTCGAACATGCTCGGGTCGACGTCGTCGAAGGTCACGGACTCGACGGTCTGTGTGAACTCCATGCCGAAGGACGGGATGCTCGTGGTCGTGGACGTGGCGAACAGCACGCCGCCGAACTCCTGGTAGCCACTCACGGTCGTGCTCGTCTCCATCGTGCCCATGTCGGTCGTGGTTGTCGCCTCCTCGCCGATCATCAGGCCTGTCTCGACGGCGAAATAGCGCGACGACTCGTTTCCGTCAGCGTCGACGAGATCGACCTGGTAGGCAGCCTGACCGTCCCACTCGGTCTCGCCGACCGCGCTCTGCTGCGGATAGAGCTCGTCGTACTCGAGGTCGCCGTGAATGCGGGCTTGCCGCTTGATCACTCCCAGTTCAGCACCTTCGAGCAGGCGCGCGCCCTGCATCGGATCCTCGGACCATCCGATTTCGCCGTTGAAGCCCTGAACGTTCTCGCCAAGTCCGGGAAAGCTGGCGTGGACGATTCCCTTGTCGGGTGCTTGCAGATAGATCGTCAAGTCGCCTGACATGCCCATCGCCGGTATCTCGAACGCGCCCTTCATCGTCATCGAAGTGTGCGCGCGGATGGCGTCCTCGCCACCGATCGCTTCGGCGTGGCGGGCGAAGATCTTCTGTTCTTCCGTCAACTCCGGCGGCGGCGGTGGAGGAGGCGCTTCCGGCGTTGGCGGATCCGCCTCGTAGGCAGCACAGCCGCCGAGAATCAGGCCGCAGCAGGCGAGGACGAGCAGGGTGCGGCGGGGAAGGGAGTGGAGGGACATTGGGTGTCTCCTTGGGAGGTTGTGTTGGTTCGTCTTTCCTGACTACGCAGATCGGTTGGCTCGGTTGCGCTGGCTTCCTAGCTGGCCCACTTTCGGGCCGCGGCCAGCGCCTCCTCGGACGGCGGAATGGTGGGTCGCAGCCGCGACGTCGTGTTGAAGGGTTCCGTGTCGATCTCGTCGAGCTGTTGTTCGCCGGCGAGCACGGCACGCTTCCACTCCTGCTGCTGGTCGTCGCGGACCTGAAACTCGGGCATCACCTCGCGCGCGAACAGCTCCAGACTGCTCATGATGTCCTCGTGCGTGTTCTTGCCGGCCTGGTTGAGCAGGATGACCTGGTCGACGTGGGCGCGTTCCAGTTCCCGCAGGCGCTCGCGAATCGTCTCGGGGGAACCGATCAACTCGCTGTCGGAGCGCCTCCGGCCCTCGGGCGACTGCTTCCATTCCTGGTAGCGCTCCCAGAAGTTGTTCGTGCCCGGCTCGAACGGTCCTTCCTTGTTGTAGAGCTGCAGGGCGAACTGGAAGAAGGTCCAGCCGTCGGCCTTCTGTCGGGCCTCCTCGTCGGTCGGCGCGCACATGAAGCCGCTGACCGTGGCCAGGTTCGCGTTCGTCTGGTAGTCGCAGAGCTTGCGCTGGTCGCCCACGAAGGTGTTGTAGTAGGCGTTGACCCAGGCCCGGGCGGAGTCGAGGTCGGCGAACTTGAAGCACAGTGCGCCCATGCCGCGGTGCGCGGCGTAGCGGATCGTGTCGAGCTGGGAACAGGCGACCCAGAGCGGCGGGTGAGGCCGCTGCAGCGGCTTCGGGATCACGTTGCGGAGCGGGAAGTCGAAGTAGTGGCCGTGGTACTCCCAGCCCTCGTTCCAGAACATCGGCAGGCAGGCCTGAACGGCCTCTTCCCAGACGATCCGCTTGTCGCGGAAGCTGCGCCCGAAGGGATGGAGTTCGGTCACGCTGGAGCCTTCGCCAAGGCCGAGTTCGACGCGGCCGTTCGAGACCAGATCGAGGGTTGAGACGCGCTCGACCACCCGTGCCGGATGGTTCGTCGTCAACTGGACGATGCCGTGGCCGAGACGGATGTTCTTCGTCCGTTGCGACGCCGCCGCAAGAAAAACCTCAGGCGCCGAGCTGTGCGAGTACTCCTCCAGAAAGTGGTGCTCCACCTCCCAGGCGTAGTCGTAGCCGAGCCGGTCCGCGAGTTCAATCTGTTCCAGCGAGTTCTGGAGCAACCGGTGCTCCGAGTCCGGCCCCCAAGGCTTGGGCAGCTGATGCTCGTAGAAGATGCCGAATTTCATAGGCAGCCGACAGTAGCACTGCCGCACGGGCTGCTAGGGTCGCGCGGCGGAGGTACCAGGCAATGGCGGCGATGACGGCAGACGAGATCCAGGCGGCGTGCGGTGAACTGAGCGGCTGGGAGGCCGACACCGAGGCGCCGTCGATCTCGCGGGAGTACCAGTTCCCGAGTTTCCCGGCGGCGGTGCGCTTTGTCGACTTCGTGGCAGAGCTCGCGGAGGCGGCGGACCACCACCCGGACATCGACATTCGCTACAACCGGGTTCGGCTCACTCTCAGCACCCATTCCGCGGGTGGTGTGACGGCGAAGGACTTCGCGCTGGCCCGGGCGATCGACCATTGTTGACCCCCGCAAGTGGCCGCCGATGACCCAGCCCCTCCAGGCGGCGAAGCCGCTGCCCGCGTCCGAGGCGCCGTACTACTTGCCGGTCGCCAACGAGGTGGAGCTGTTCCTGGCCGCCTACCGGGCGCGCATGCCGGTGCTGCTCAAGGGGCCCACGGGCTGCGGCAAGACGCGGTTCCTCGAGCACATGACGCACCGCCTCTATAGGGGAAGTGAGGCCGGGACGCGTGCCGGCATCGAGACATCCCTCGTCACCGTGGCGTGCCACGAGGATCTGACCGCGACCGACCTGGTCGGCCGCTACCTGCTCGAAGGCGATGACACGGTGTGGATGGACGGCCCGCTGACGCGGGCGGTGCGCGACGGGTCGATCTGCTACCTGGACGAGATCGTCGAGGCGCGCAAGGACACGACGGTGTTGATCCACGCGCTGACCGACCACCGGCGCATCCTGCCGATCGAGAAGCGGGGCGAGATCTTGCCGGCGCACCCGGACTTCCTGCTCGTCCTCTCGTACAACCCGGGCTACCAGAGCGTGGCCAAGGACCTGAAGCCGAGCACGCGCCAGCGGTTCGTGGCGCTTGAGTTCGACTACCCGCCGCCGGATGTCGAGGCTGAGATCATCGCCCACGAAGCGGGCATCGACCTGACCCTGGCGCGTGATCTGGCCGAACTCGGAAAGCGCATCCGCAATCTCCATCACCGCGGCTTCGACGAGGGCGTCAGTACGCGGCTGCTGATTTACACGGCGCAGTTGATCGACGGCGGTGTCGGCGTGCGCGAGGCCTGTACCGCCGCGATCTGCCGGGCGATCACCGACGACGACGAGGTCCAGCGCGCGGTGACCGAGGTCGCGTCGACGCTGCTGCCTTGACCGCGGTCGAACTCGACGACATCGGGCGCGTCCTCGAGATCTACGTCGAGGCGATGCTGGCGCGCCCGGCCGAGGTGCGGCCGCTCGCCGATCTCGAGGCGGGCGACAGGCGAATCGGCCATGTGGACCTCGAGGGCGCCGCGGCCTCTGGCCGTCCGACGACTGACGGTGCTGCGTTCTACCTGCCGGAGCGGATCGAACGCTTCCCCGACCGCTACGGCAACTTCATGGTCTACCGGATGGCCGTGCTGCACCAGTTGGGTGGCGTTCTGTTCGGCACCTACCGGCGGGGTCCGCTCCGGTTCGCCGACTTCTTCGCCGGGTTCGATGAGCCGGGTCTAGCCCGCTCCCTGTTCGCGCGGCTCGAGGGTGCGCGCATCGATGCCGCTCTCACCCGCGTTTTCCGGGGGGTGGGTCGAGATCTGCTGCGGCTGGTCGATGACGCGCTCGATTCGTCGCTGAGCCCGGCGTCGAGGCCGCCGGCGCGCCGGCAACCGCGAGAAGCGGCCCTGTTCGACCTGGCGCGGGCGCTTCTCGTCGAGCAGCGCTCCCGGTTGGAGGTGGACCCGGCAGGCACGGATTCGGCGGGCCGGATGCCGGTGCGATTCGAAGAGGCGGCGACGCTGTTGAACCCCCGCGCCACCGTCGATCACACCCTGCGTGCCGTACGAGCGCTCTATCCAGCCTTCGACGCCCTGCGCTCGACCCCCTCCTTGTCCAAATCCGACCCGGCCGGCGGCGATGCCCGACGGCAGGATCGCGGCGCCTTTCCGGATCCCGAAGCCGAAGCCCAATCCCTCGACGTGCCGGCGCCCGCGCACCACGGCGACCCGGCCCCGGAACGAGTCGAGCTGCGCCGCGAGTGGCAGGAACTCGCATCCGAAGTCGAAGTGCGGGACGACGTGGAACCGGGCCCGATTGCCACCGGCCTGATGGAACAACTACAGGTGGACGAGTTGGGCGTACTCAGCCTGCAGGACGGTGACCTTTCGGGCACCGCCGGCCTGCCGCTGACCGACCTCGACATCACGGGGGCGATCGAGGCCGAAGAGGGCGACGAGGAGGCGACGCCGATCGAACTCGATCCTGAGGAACTGGCGGCCCGCCTCGAGGAACTCTCGAAGCGGCTGGAGCGCGAACTGGCGGAGGCCGGGCTCGACCGGGAACAGGTCTTCTACTACGACGAGTGGGATCACGAGCTGGCCGGCTACCGCCGCCGCTGGTGTCACCTGCGGGAGAAGGCGATTGAACCGCCGGATGCGCCTCCGAGCGCCGCCGCGCCGCAGGCCGGCCGGTTCGTCGACGAGACGAGGCGCCTCCATGCCGACCTCCTGCGGCGCGTCAGGAAGCAGTTCGAGTTGCTCAAGCCGGAAGAGTTCCGGCGCATGCGGCGCCTGATCGAGGGCGAGGAGCTCGACCTCGACCGCGTGGTCGAAACCCACGTCGACCGCCGTGCCGGCCGGCCGCCGGACGGCGCCGTCTACATGAGCCGCCGCCGCCAGCACCGGGACGTGGCGGCGGCCTTCCTGCTCGACATGAGTGCCTCGACCGACTCGGAGGCGCCGGTCGACGAGCCCGAACCTCCAGCGGGCCGCGAGCCAGAGCCGGAGTACGTCGGCGTGTTCGACGACTTCGACTGGCCCGACAATCCTCAGCCGATTCCCCCGGGCCGCCGCGTGATCGATATCGAGAAGGAATCGCTGGTCCTGATGGCCGACGCGCTTGAAACGCTCGGCGACGACTATGCGATCTACGGCTTCTCCGGTTTTGGCCGCAAGGAGGTCGAGTTCTTCGTCGCCAAGGAGTTCGACGACGACCTCGACCGGGAGGCCGAGGACCGGATCGCGGCAATGGAGCCGAAGCGCAGCACGCGGATGGGGCCCGCGATCCGCCACGCGGCAGCGAAGCTGGCCGAGCGCGAAGCGAAGGTCAAGGTCCTGCTGATCCTCTCCGACGGCTACCCCCAGGACTTCGACTACGGCAGCGACCGGGCCTCCCGCGTCTACGGCATCCGCGACACGATGGTCGCGCTTCGCGAGACCGAACGCCAGGGCATCTCCACCTTCTGCATCACCGTCGACCCCGCCGGCCACGACTACCTGCGCGAGATGTGCCCCGAGCGTCGCTACCTCGTCATCGACGAGATCGGCGCACTGCCCAGCCAGTTGCCGAAGGTGTATCGCGGGCTGACGGCGTAGATCAGCGGGTCAGCACACCCAGCGGCGGCGCCCCGTCCGGACTCTCGAAGTCCACGTCGAGCAGCATCGCGATGAGGTCGGCGATGTCCGTCAACCCCATGCGGTGGACGGTGCGGCCGGCTTCGAAGCCGGCGCCCCAGCCGACGAAGCCTGTGAGGATCTCGGGGAAGTCGGTGGGGAAGTGGCCGTGGGTGCCGCCGTCGGTGGGGCGCACGGCGTCGCCGGAGGCATCGGAGCCGAAGGTGGTGCCGAGCGCGCCGGCCAGGGCGAACGGGACGCTCGGGCTTGCGCCGATCTCGTCGAGTTCGTCGCGTTCGACGATCCGGAACAGCCGGCCGATGGGTTGAGGCAGGTCGGCGAGGATGGCGCGGACCGCGTTCAGCGCCTCTTCGTCCGCCGCGTCCCGCAGGTGAAGGAAAGTGGAGCCGCCGCTGGGATGGAAGGTGGCGCGCCACTCGCCGCGGTCGGGCTCCGTGCCGTGGAGACCGGCTTCGGCGAGCCAGACGTTGGGCATCACCTGGGTGTGAAGGTCGACGAAGCCGTGGTCGCCGGTGATCACGAAGGCGGTGCGGTCCAGGATGCCGGCCCGCTCCGCGGCATCCCGGACCGCGCCGATGGCACGGTCGGCGGCGCCGACGGCGCGCCGGATGCGATCCGACTCCCGGCCGTGCGCGTGCTGGGCGGAATCGGTCGTGATCAGGTGCAGCGCCAGCAGGGCCGGCCGGTGCGTTTCCAGGACGTAGGCGGCCATCACTCCGGTCGTGTCATCACGAGTGATGTAGGTGGCGGAGTAGTTGCGCAGGTTGAGGCGGCCCGTTGCTTCCCGCTCCAGTTCCTGCCACAGGCCGGGCGTGCTGCCCTCGCGCATCGGCAGCAGGCGGTCGACGTTGGGGTCGAGGGAGTAGACCTCCGGCACGAGCCAGTCCACTGGCGCGCCGACCGTCACCGGCCAGGAGATCGCCGCGGTCCGTCTTCCGGCTTCGCCCACGGCGTCCCAGAGCGTGGGAACCTGGATCGCCGATTCGTGCCAGTACCACTCTCCGCTCTGACCCTCGGGTTCGAAGGGCCGGTTGTAGTAGATCCCGTGCCGGGCGGGCAACGCGCCAGTGACGATCGTCGTGTGCGACGGGTAGGTGACCGTAGGAAACACCCCGCGCACGCCCTCAGCGTGTGCGCCGTCGCGCGCCATCTGCTGCATGTTCGCCGCCGGCCAGGAGGAGCCGGGGAGGTAGAAGTCCGGCCGGAGGCCGTCGACCGAGACGAGAACGACGTGATCGGCCCGCGGCTCCGCCTGTGCCGCCAGCGGACTGCTGGCCAGCAAGAGGGAGCAGAGGACGGCGCCGGCGACGGCGGGGAGACCCGGCAGCCCGCGCCGCAGACTGCCGCCCGCGGATGCCGGTCCCACCACGCGCTCCTAGACGGCAGCCGCGAGCCGGCCGTCGTAGATGCTCTGCCGCATCTCTTCGAGCTTGTCGAGGTACAGCTGCCTGTACTCGTCGTAGTCGAGGTCGAACGGGGCCTGACCGCGCTCGAAGCCGGCGAAGGTCTGGTTCGGGCCGTCCTCGGCGAACGGGCGCATCGCCTCGACCTGCGCCTCGAACTGGTCGACCAGATGCGGATGCTCGGCGAGCAGGCGCTGCAGGATGTACACGCCGAAACCGATGTGGCGGGCCTCGTCGCGCTGGATCAGGCGAATCCCGCGGTTGAGCGCGGGCAACTTGCCCGTGCGCTCGAAGATCTTGTAGTAGATCGGGTAGCTGGCTTCCGCGCCCACGCCCTCGACGTAGAAGTGGTACAGCATGATGGCGCGCAGCAGCGCCTCCGGGCTGTCGTCCTCGAACAGCGCACGCATCGTCGCCGGCAGCCGCGTCGAGAACATGTCGCCGTGCAGGTTGGGGTAGGGGATGTCGACCCCGAACCGGCCCGGCAGCGCCTCGATCAACCAGGTCTCGAAGAACTGGACATGGCGGGCCTCCTCGTACATCTGCGCGGTGACGTACATTTCGTCTTCCAGCCGGCCGTCCTGGCGGAAACGGAACTGGAGCGGCGCGAGTTCATGGGTCACCCCGCGCTCGCCGACGCGGAAGCCGGAGATCAGGCGGATCAGCAGATTCCGCTCGTCGTCCGAGAAGGACATCCAGTCGGACCGCTCCTGCGAGAAGTCGATGTCGACGGGGTTCCACGAACGCTCGTGGGAAGCGGTGAAGAGTCGTATCGGCAGCGCCGAGTTGTCGAACGGCATCGTGGACCTCCTTGAGGGCTCGATTGTAGCCCGCCCCGGCTGACTGGCGACTGCGGAGGAGGCATCAGTGGCGCCGGAATGTGCCGACCAGGAAGAGCATGGCGACCGCCATCAGCAGCGATCCGGCCAGGAGTGGGGCGCCGGGCAGCTCGAACGGAGCGGCGTCGGAGGTGAAGTAACTGAGTAAACCGCTGGTGAAGACGGGTGGCGCCGCGATCGCCGACAGACTCATCAGCGATGTCAGGGCGCCCTGGATCTTTCCCTGCTCGGTGGGTTTCACCGTGCCGGCGATGATCGCTTGGACCGCCGGTCCGGCGATACCCCCCAGCGAACCGGCGAATATCACCGTGACGAGGACCGGGCCGTTCGGCGCGAGGCCGTAGCCGGCGAAGGCCAGCGTACCGATGCCGAAGCCGACCAGCACCGCTCTGCGCTCGCCTAGCCAGGTGACCGCGGGTCGCACCAGGAAGCCCTGGACCAGGGCCGCCGCAACGCCGACGGCTGCCAGCGCGAGACCGTTCTGGAACTCGTTCCAGCCGTAGCGATAGCTGGTGTAGAGCACCCAGGAGGTCTCCAGGCCGCGTTGGGCGAGCGCCAGCAGCAGAAACGCGACCGCCAGACTGGCGACCAGAGGGTAGGTGCTGAGGTGCGCGATGCTCGATGCGGGATTCGCATTGCGGAGTGAGAAGGCGCTCCGGTTCTCCGGTGCCAGGGATTCGGGCAGGACGAGAAAGCCGTAGAGCGAGTTCAGGAGGCACAGACCGGCCGCGACGAAGAAGGGCAGCCGCAGGTCGATGCCGCCGAGCAGGCCGCCGAAGACCGGTCCGAGGATGAAACCGACGCCGAAGGCGACGTTGACCAGCCCGTAGTTCCGGGCTCGGGTCTCGGGGGTCGAGATGTCGGCGATGTACGCGTTCGCCGTCGTGATGCTGGCGCCCATCACGCCGGCGACGATCCGGCCCGCGAACAGCCAGCCGATCGATGGCGCGAAGCCCATGACCAGATAGTCCACGCCGAGGCCGAACATGGAGAGCAGGAGGATGCGCCGGCGGCCGAAGCGATCGGACAGCGCACCGAGGATCGGGGCGCAGACGAACTGCGCCACGGCGTAGCAGGCGGCGATCGCGCCCACCGCGACTGCGGCGGACGATGTGTCGCCGCCCCTGAACTGTTCAACGAGCTCGGGGAAGACGGGGATGATGAGCCCGACCCCCAGCATGTCGAGCAGGATCACGGCGAAGATGAAGCCGACGCCCGGTTGGCGGCGGGAAGGCTCTTGAGGATTGGAGGACTTCATCGTTCGGATCGGTGGTCGGCCGTGAAGCAGTCTCTTACGTCGCCGGAGGCGTTAGAGTTACACCGTGGCTAGCACGTCTGCATCGGACCGGTCGGTCGCGAAGCCCTCGCTCGCTCGTGCCGTCGCCCGTGCAGCGCGGGCCGCGCTCGGCGCGCTCAGCCTGGCCGGGGTTTCCCTTGCGTGCGGCGAGTCCGTGCCCGAACCCGACGTGAAGAGTCTTCGGGCCTCCTTCATCGCCCAGATCGAATCGATCGACCTCGTGAAGGACCTCGAGGTCTACGGCAGCGAGATCCACTTCGCCCGCCCCGACGGCTCGGGTGCCGATGTCGACTGGAGGGTCCGCATCGACTCGCTGGAGGTCGGACCCTGGGCCGGCCCCGAGGCCGAGTTGGCCGGCCACGTCGTGTCGAGGTGGAGCGTGGCCGGACGCCCCGTGTCGGTCGAGATCGGCCCGGATGGCCTGGTCACCGACATGCCGTTCTTCGTGCTCGACGCGGGTCTGGCGCCGGAGTGCTGGGCGTTCTGGGACGAGGAGGAGAAGGCCTGGGGCTGGTAGGCGGGCGTTCGGGCGCAGCGGCTGTGGCGGCTATGATCAGGGTACGCGAATGAGCGCGGCCGGGTTTGGGGGGGCAGGCACATGAGAATGCGTGAATGCTTGAACGTCGGATCGACAGTGGCCGTGGCCGTCGCACTGCTGGTTCTAGCCGGGACAGGCTCCGCGGCCGCAGCGGGCAACAACACCAACAACACGGCCGCCGACGCCGACTGGACGATGCCCCGCACCGCCTATGGCCACCCGGACCTTCAGGGCGTGTGGGAGAACAACAACGGCACTCCCCTGCAGCGGCCCGCCGCCTGGGCGGGGAAGGAGCGCTTGACTGACGAGGAGTTCCAGGAGCTGATGGCCGCGGTCGCCGAGGCGACGGACCCGGGCGCCGACGCCCTGTTCGGGGACCAGCTCGTGCTGGCGGCCATCGAGCGGACGAAGGCGACGTCCTACGACCCGACGACTGGCAACTACAACCAGTTCTGGATCGCGGACCGGTACTTCACGAAGCGCACCTCGCTCGTCGTCGATCCGCCCGACGGGCTCATCCCGCCGTTCACCGAAGCGGCCAAGGAACGCCTCTGCAAGCGGGTGAAGCACCTGATGGAGCATCCGGCCGATTCCTGGCTCGACCGGCCGATCGCCGAGCGCTGCATCAGCTACGGCGCCCCGTTCATCTTCCCCGGCTACAACGGCTACCACCAGATCTTCCAGAGCCCGGACCACGTCGTCATCCACCAGGAGATGATTCACGACGCGCGCGTCATTCGGTTGGGCGACGAGTCCGCTCTCGACGACGATGTCAGGCTGTGGAACGGCGACTCCCGCGGCCACTGGGACGGCGACACTCTGGTCATCGAGACGACGAACTACTCGAAGAAGAACGACTTCATGGGCTCTTCGGAGCAGCTCAAGATCACCGAGCGGTTCACCCTGACGGACCCGGAGACCCTGGAGTGGGAGGTCACGGTGAGCGACCCGGGGACGTGGACCAAGCCCTGGACGGCGTCGATTCCGCTCAAGCGGACAGAGGATGCGATCTACGAGTACGCCTGTCACGAGGGCAACTACGGCATGGAGGGCATGCTCGCCGGTGCTCGCGCCGAAGAGGCGGCGAACAAGCCGAAGCAGCTCGATCCGGGCGTCGTGTTCCGCTACCCGGGCCTGGCCTGCGATTTCTAGCGCAGGCGCAGCTTCAGCGAATCGGGCGAATCTCGATCCCGGGCAACTCCAGCTTCAGCCAGGCCCGGTCAGCCGTGAGCGCGGGAAGACCGTGGGCGGCTGCCGTGGCCAGACACGCGCGGTCACCAAGCCCAAGGCCTGCCGAAGCTGTTGCAGGACGAAGCGCTCCGCTGTGGAGCGCTATGTCCGACTCGAAGGGCAGGATGTCGACTCCGAGCGTGGCGAGAGAGTAGGCCACAGCGGGCTCCGACCATCCCTCCTGGGTGAGTCGAGCGGCGACCTCTTCGACATTGACAGCGGACATCGCTGCACCGTCCGATAGGGCGCTGAACACCACTTCCGCCCCTGGCTCGCTCTGGATCAGCGCCAGGAGCGCTGATGCGTCGAGCAGAGAACTAGCCACCCCATTCCTTGCGAGCCTCGGCCCGGCGCTCCGCGATGAAGGCGTCCACTTCGCCGCCCTTCCCGCCGCCGTACTTCCTGGCCAGCGCCTGTACTTTCGCCACGGCGGAATCCAGTGCCGCTTCAGCTGTGGTCATCCGGATGGAAGCGCCTTCGAGGGTCAGGACCACCTCCTGCCGTGGCTGGAAACCGAGCGCCGCGCGGAACGCTGCCGGCACTACAAGTCGGCCGGCTGCGTCCACGACGGTGGACGCCGACTCAACGGTCTTGTGCGTGTCGTGTGCCATCGGGGGCGTACTCTACCATGGAGAGAGTTCATGGTAGGCAATGACCGGCCTACCAAGGCTCCTTCTTGTTGGGATCGGTAGAACCGGTTACAGGCAGATGGTCTGGCTGTGCGCGGTAAAGACCATCCCGATGCGGACCAGTGTTGGGATGCCAGTAGCGCTTCCGGCGGCAGTGAGGATCGCTCCCGCGACCGAGTTGACCCTGCAACTGTGGCTCCGCGCTCCTCCAAAGGCGCTTGTCAGGTCAGTGACCATGTGCTGGCTGGGGCTGTCGTGGCCGTTGATGGTCGTGCTGCCCGCGATCACGGCGTCAGGCGGTTCGGCGAGGGAAACACCGACGCTCAACGCGAGGGCGATCAGTGCAAGAGGCAGTGCTTGTCTCATGTCCATGGGTTCCTTTCAGTTGTCGAGGATTGGGAAGTCAGGCGGTGCGTGCGGCTGTGGGCCGCTCTCCACCCACCTATGGACCAGGACGGAATTCGTACAGCGAAGTTCGTCGGTTCAGGCGCTGAGCATCTTCTCGCGACGCTCGGCGCGGGCGAAGGTGAGCGCGACGATGGCCGCGATGACGAGCGCGATGCCGATGCGGTTTTGCACCGCCATTGCGAGTAACTGATCGGCGTCCGCTTCCTCCACCGCCAGCGGGTTCCAGAACGGCGAGACGCGGAGATGGGTGGTGGGGAACCGAACGTTCAGGCCAAGTACGGCCGTGGCGGCGATGGCACCGGCGGTTTCGCTGCGGAAGAGGGTGGAGAGTCCCATGGCCGCTACCAGGGAGAAGAGGGCTCCCTGCGCTGTTCCATAGAGGGTCTGGAGGATGGGGAATGGGGTGAAGAAAGCGAAGGTCAACGCCGCGGTCAGTGCCACACTGGCAAGCACGAGCAGAGCTGCGGCTGCGAGCTTCCCAAACCAGACGTGGTAGGCACCCCCGGGTACCGTGTAGGCGATCTCGATTGTGCGCTGGTCGAGTTCACCAGCGATGATCCGACCGCCCAGAAACGCTGCGAGGACGGCGACTGGCACTCCGATCAGTGTGTTCTGTGCGGCGACCGGTTCGAAGCTCCGTTGGAGGTTGGCGATGAGCAGTAACGCTTGGCCGGCGAGCCACAGCAAGGGCAACAGGGACAGCAACCTGTAGCGCTGGCCAGCGAGGAGCACTGCGGAGAGTCGGATGATCGTGATCACGCCGGGGCTACAAGGCGCGTTGGCCTCGTGAGCCGGATGTCGCTGTCCTTGATGCTCGGGAGCAGACGAAGCGGGACGGACGACGACGGCGCGATGGCGACGAGGATGAGGCGGCCACTTGCAGTGCCACCTGGGGTTGTTTGACGCCCTTGCGCCGCAGGTGACATAGCCCCAGTTTGGAGCTCGCTTCGTGGATTCATGAACATCGTCATCGCGCCTGTCGAAGATCAGGGTTCCGCTACGCAGTTGTCGGTCGCCCGGGAAGCCTCAAGGAGCAGGCGGCGAGCGTTGTCAACTGACGCCGGCGGTCATTGGGCCGGCTATGCGCACTCCAGCTGTTGCATGTAGAGCCCAACACCCTGTTGGACCGGGTTGCCGGCAAGACCATGCAACCAGACAATGACGCCAGCCGTTTGAACAGCGCCAGTGCAGGCTGCGGACCACCACGCTCCTCCGGCTACAGCCGCCATTTCGGTGTCCGATAGCTGTCTGGATTCGTTGCCGTCGATGCCCGACGAGTCCACGACCGCCGAGTTCGGCGGTTCAGCGAATGCGCCGCCAACGCTCAGCGCCAGTGCTGCAATCGCGACTGGCAAGACTCTCTTCATCATGATTCGTTCCTTTCCTCCATAGGTCTCTTGTTGCCGTCGAGCCTGTTCGGACAGGCCGACGACGTGGATCGGCGCGAGGGTCCTCCGAAGGCGGACGACCTCAAATGCCCAGCGCGCCGTAGCGCCTTGCGGTGCGGCAGCGGCAACTGGACCGCCTATGGACCTAGACGGAATTCGGGCTCGGCTTGCGGCAGAAAGACCTGAGCGGGGCTGGGTGGCGGTGACTGCGTGTCGGATCGTGGGCGCGAGGCACACCTCAGCCGGCGAGCATCCTCTCGCGGCGCTCGGCGCGAACGAACGTCAGGGCGACGATCGCCGCGATCGCGAGGGCGGTGCCGATGCGGTTCTGAACAGCGATCGCGAGCATCTGGGCAGCATCGGCTTCTTCCACCATGAGCGGGTTCCAGAACGGTGAGACGCGGAACGAACTGAGTAGGCTGTTGAGGCCGAGGAGGCCGATCGTGGCGAGGGAACCGGCCACGTCGCTGCGGAACAGGGTCGCGAAGCCCATCGCGGCAACGAGGTAGAAGACGACTCCCTGCGTGGCGCCGTACAGGCTCTGCAGGATCGGGAAGTCGGTGAAGAAGGCATAGCTGACGGCGGCCAGGAGAAGCAGGCTCGAGAACAGCATCAGGATCGCGGCGGCGAGCTTGCCGAGCCAGACTCGATGGGCTCCGCCGGGCACGGTGTAGGCGATCTCCAGGCTGTGCTGGTCGAGTTCGCCCGTGATCGTGCGTCCGCCCAGGAAGATGGCGAGAACCGCTACCGGCACGCCGATCAGGCTGTTCTGCGCCGCCACCGGCTCCAGGCTGGGCCGCATTCCGGCTACCAGCATGAGCGCCTGTACCGCCAGCCACACCAGGGGCAGCAACGGCAGCAGCCAGAACCTGCGTCCGGCAAGCAACACCGCGGACGTGCGAAGCACGGTGATCATGCCGGGGCCTCTGTGCGCGCCGCGCGCGCGAGCCACAGGTAGCCGTCCTCGAGCGTCGGCTCGACCGGTGCGGCCCGGTCATCCGGGCGTTCGGCGGCGAGCACCCGGAGGCTGCTGGTGCCGTCGGGCTCGGGCTTGCGGTCGGCCAGCACGGCGCCTTCGGGCAACTCGGGTGCCTCTTCTTCGTCGGCCGTTCGCCACGACCACACCCGGCCCTCGGCTTCTCGCGACAGCGCGGCCGGATGGCCGTCGAACACCATCCGACCGCGGCTCAGCACCAGGACCCGATCGCAGGCCACCGCCACATCTTCGACGACGTGAGTGGAGAAGAGCACGATCCGGTCCTTGGCCAGGCGCGAGAGGAGGTTGCGGAACCGGACCCTCTCGCGGGGGTCGAGGCCGACGGTCGGCTCGTCGACGACGATGATCGGAGGCAACCGGAGGAGCGTGCGCGCCACCGCCACGCGCTGGCGCATGCCGCCCGAGTAGCCGCCGATCTGCTCGTCGGCCCGCTCGTCGAGCCCGACTTCCCGCAACAGGGTCGAGATGCGTTCGGCTCGCTCCGACTTGTCGATCTGGTAGAGGGCGGCGTAGTACTCGAGGTACTGGCGGGCGGTCAGCCGGGGTGGCAGGCCGGCGTCCTGGGGCAGGTAGCCGACGTAGCGCGCGAGGCGCGTTCGGACACTGAGCAACGGTACGCCGCCGAGCGTGATCCGGCCCCGCGTCGAGTCGAGAATGCCGGTCAACTGCCGGAGCAGCGTCGTCTTGCCGGCGCCGTTCGGACCGAGGACTCCGACCATGCCGCGTTCGACTTCGAAGCTCACCGCGGCCAGGGCCTTGACGGTGTCGATCGGCAGATCCAGGCCGAACACCTTCGTGGCCGCGGCGCGCCACAGGCGAAGGATCTGACCGCGCCAGCCGCGGGTCCGCCGCCGGCGCGCCGACCGCTGCTCCCGACGCATCGTCTCCAGCCGCGCCGTGCGGCGTCCGAACTGAACCAGCAGGATGACCGCGGAGACGATGCCGAGCGCGACGAACCCTCCGACTTCCGGATCGGCAACGATCTCCGGGACGACGAGCCAGGCGAGAAGCGCCCAGGGCAGCAGGGCCGTCAACACGCCCTCGATACCGCCCGATTCGACGCGGCCGAGATCGTCAGCGCGGCCGCGGGCGCGACGGATCTCGCGCAGCAGCCGGGAGCCGATCAACAGGATCGCGATCAGGACCCCGAGGACGATCAGGCCGCCGCGCATCCGCGCTGCCAGGGCGACGGCACCGGCGAAGATGAGCAGGAGAGGCAGCAGCCGGTCCCGTGCGTCGGAAGGATGGAAGGCCTCACCGCCACGAGCGGCGACGCGCCGGGCGAAGTCGGTGGAAGCCCGCATTGCCCGCCGCACCGGTCCGGGCAGACCGTACGTCTTGCGGAGATGCCGAACCACGAGCCTGGGTGGGCCCGCTGCCGTGTCGGGTTCCGGTGACGCTGGTTTCGGCAGCAGCCATACGGTGACGCCGAGAAGCGCTCCTGCGATGAGTACCGTGGTGGTGACCTGCCAGAACATCGACTCGACCACGCCGAACGTGAACAGGGGCGCGGTGATCGCGATCACGGCGCCGAGCCAGGTCAGCACGACCCAGGGGCCGACGCGGCTGAACAGTTCGTCGAGGCGTCGCAGGAAGACGAAGCCGACCGGGATGACGAGCAGGGTCAGCACGGTCGCGGTAAGGAGGCCGCCGATCACGAAGGTGGCGAAGGGGGGCCAGATCTCGTATTCGCGCCCGGTGGCGATGGAGAGGGGTGCCAGGGCTGCGACCGTCGTGGCGGACGTCATCAGCACCGGGCGCGCGCGTTCACGGACCGCGGCGAGGGCGGCCGCGCCGGCGCTCCAGCCGGCGCCCAGCGTGTGCTGCTGCATCCGGTCGACGAGGAGGACGGCCGGGTTGATCGCCAACCCGAGCAGGACCAGTGCGCCGAGCAGAGCCATCATCTCGAAGCCGATGCCGGTCAGCACCAGGGCCCAGACGGAACCAAGCATGGCGAGGGGGAGAGCGATCAGGACCAGGATCGGCAGGGTCAGCGACTCGAACGTTACGGCCAGGACGAGGAAGACGAGCAGGACGACTGGTACCGCGATCCGCCGGAACCAGTTCGTGCTCTCTGCGGAGCGGTCGAGCGCGATCGTCGTGCCGGGAGGCCGGTGGATGCTGGCGATCGCCTCGTCGAGGCTCCGGTCGAAGGCGTTGCGCGCCGGCCCCCGCCGGGGCACGTCCGGCGACAGGGTGTAGAAGACCTCCCGCTCGCGAACGCCGTTGTGGTGGGTGATGACGGGAGAGGGGGGCGCCTGCCGCACCTGCGCCAGGGCAACGACCGGGAGCACGCCGGCTGCGGTCGAGACGCGGAGCCGCTGCAGACCGCTGAGCGACACGTCGCGATCGAAACGGCTGCCGTCCATCAACTGTGCTTCGTCGCGCAGACTCTCCAGTCGCTGCACGACGATCGGCAGTTCTCGGCCGCTGGGAAGCGGATAGCCGGTGTTGATCCTGGTTCCCTCGCGGCCGGCCAGGTTCAGCATCGGTAGCACTTCGTCCAGGAGCACGCCGAAGGTGTCGAACGCCCGGCGATTCGGACTCACGTGGAGTTCGTCCGGCCCCGGGCGGACCGCCGGGTAGGCGCTCGCGATGCCCTCGATCTCCCGCAGCCGCTCGGTGATCTGGGCCGCGAGGTCGGTCAACTGCTCGTTGTCGTTGCCGGAGAGGACGACCCTCGATGGGCCGCCGCCGAGCAGTTCTTGGGCACCGCCGCCCCCGCCGCCTCCGCCGCCGCCACGGCCCCCAGGGCCTTCCCCCTCGCCCGGATTCAGTAACTCGGCGCCAGCGCGCCGGGCCGGCGGCCGCAAGAGCTGGCGCACGCGCCTGGCCGTCAGGTCCTCCGGTCGCTCGTCTTCGTCCACCAGATAGACCGTGAGCGATCCCCCTTCTTCCCGGATCGCGCTCTCCACGCGATCGACGCCCTCGACTTCCTGAATCGTCTCGAGACGCTCGAAGACGCGGACGGCCGACTCGAGGCTCCCGCGGCCCTCCGGCAAGCGGACGGCGAGTTGAACCTGGTCGGCGATCGGTGCCTGTCCCGGACCGCCTGAGGCAACGAGAAAGAGGGCGGCGATCACGCTCAGGACGATCGCGACGACGACTCCCGTGACCCAGCTCGCCGGCCGGCGCAGGGCGGATGCGAGCACGCCCGCGAACAAGATCCGCGTGGGATCGGGCGGCACCTGGTCGCCGAAGCGTTGACGCCGTTGACGAAGCTTGGAAAGCCGGCGAATCGCGGCCGGTGCGGCGAGGTGGCGTGCCAGCAGGGGCACCAGGCCAATCGCCACCAGCAGGGAGCCGAACAGGGGCAGCAGAATGGACATGGACAGGAGCCCGACTACATTCTGGACCAGGGTCGATTCCAGATCGACGATGACGGCCGGCAGGAAGACGATCGCCGTGGTGACGGAAGCGGCGATGATGGCGCGGCCGGTGCGGCGAATGCCGCCGGCTGCAGCGTCGTCGGGACTCCTGCCGCGTTCCAGGCGCCGCTGGACGGATTCGAACACGACCACGCTGTTGTCGACGATGAGTCCGACGCCGATGGCCAGCCCGAAGAGCGTGAAGAGGTTGAGCGAGAGGCCGGCCAGGTACAGGAAGGAAAGGGCCACCGCCAGGCTGACAGGTACGGCGACTGCGATCACCGCCACCGCGCGCCACTGGCGGAGGAAGAGGAACAGGACGAGGAGCGCGATCCCGAAACCCGAAAGACCCAGGTTTCTCAACCGGTCGATCTGTGTCGAGACCACGTCGGCGCCGTCGAAGCTGATGAGCAGCCGGATGCCGAGAGGAGTGAACTCCTCGTTGATCTCCTCGAGGCGACGGCGCAGATCGCCACCGAGCCGCACCAGGTTCGCCCCTTCTTCCTGGAAGACGAAGATGCTGACCCCCGGCTCGCCGTTGACCCGGAACAGCGCTTGCCGCCGGCCGGAGCCGATTTCCACGTCCGCCACATGACGGACCAGGACGGGACGGTTGGGGATGATCCGGACGTCGCCCATGGACACCGGGCCGGCAGGCCGGCCGTCGAGCATCACCGCCGTCCGTCCGGCCTCGTCCTCCAGGCTGCCGAGGTAGCGGAGACGTCCGGCCGCACCGCGCACCGCTGCGGTGACCTGTTCCGTCGTCACCCCGAGCGCGGCACAGCGGTTCGGGTCGACCCACACAGTCAACTGGCGCGACGAGCCGCCGAAGACCGCCGCCTGGCTTACGCCCGGAACGGCAGCCAGCCGGGGCGTGATCTGCTCTTCGACCAGGTCGTGCAACGCGTCCTCGTCGTCGGAACCAGTGACCTGCAGGATCATCGCGAAGCTGGACATGAGACTGGTGTCGTCGGCCTGCACATTCAGGAAGGCATCGCGGGGCTGGGTCCGGGCCAGGTCGGCGGCGATGCGGCGCATCTCGAGTTCGCGCACCTTCAGATCGACGCCGCGTTCGAAGCGGACGGTGAAGCTGCCGCCGGCGCCGCTGACCTCGCCCCAGGTTTCGGCGACCCGCGGCAGGGTTCGGACCCTGGCCTCGAGCGGCATCAGGATCTCCCGCTCGATCGTCTCGGGTTCGCTACCCGGACGGAAGAAGCTGACGTGGAGCGAATCGCCCGTCAATGCGGGGATTAGTTCGACCGGCAGTCGCTGCCAGGCGAACCCGCCGAGCAGGACGAGCGCCACGAAGAACATCGTCACCGCGACCGGGCGGCGGATGGCGAGCGTGTCGAGACCGGCTTTCACGGCGTGTTCCGGTCAGGCGTCCGCGGTCGGCCGGCGGCGCCGGGTCAGCCTCAGCGAGTCGAGAATCAGGTACAGGCAGGGCAGGACCAGGAGCGAGCCCACCGTCGAGGTCACGATGCCGCCGATGATCGTGTAGGCCATCGGGCTTCGCAACTCAGCTGCCTCGCCGGCGCCGACGGCGAGGGGCAGAAGGACGAGCACCGTCGTGAGGGTCGTCATCAGGATCGGCCGTAGCCGGATCGCGGCGGCCCGGGCCAGGGCGGCTCGGCGCTCGATGCCCGCGGCCATCAGGCGCCGTGCGGTGGCGATCAGGAGGACGGCGTCGTTCACCGCGACACCCGCGAGCACGATCAGCCCGAGCAAGGCCATCACGCCAACCGGCCGACCGATCGGACCCATCGTGCAGGCAACGCCGACCAGGGCCAGCGGGATCGAGAACAGCACGGTGAGGGGTTGCAGCAGGGACTCGAACGTCCCGGCTAGCACCATCAGGACGAGGACGATCGCCAGGATGCCCGCGAGCCGCAGTTCGGACGTGGCGCGCTGGCGTTCCTCCTCCTCGCCGGCCAGGCGCACGATCAGGCCGGGGGGGAGGTCGGTCGCGGAAATCGCTTCGTTCGCCGCGGCGATAGCCCGCGGGTAGTCGCTGCCCTCGGCGATCCGGGCGGTCACCTGCGCTACGCGCCTTTGGTCGCGGCGGAAGACCTCGCGCGCACCCTCCGTCGGCACGAAGCGCGCGACCTGGCCGAGGACGAGATCACCTCCGGCGCTGCTGGTAAAGCGCAGCCCGGCAAGCTCCTCGGGCCGCGGTTGAGGAAGGGAGAGAACGACGTGGCGCTCCTCGTCGCCGACCGACAGCAACGTCACCCTGCGGCCGTCGAGCGCCGATTGGAGTACGCGGGCGATCGTCTCGAGATCGACGCCCAGGCCGTCGGCCATCGCCCGGTCGAGTTCGATCCGCAGTTCGGGCGGGCCGCCCTCGAAGGAGGAACGAACGTTCCAGAGTTCCCCATGGGTGGCGAGAGCGTCACGGAGGCTCGTCGAAGCAGAGCGCAGATCGGGGAGCGACTGACCGGCGATCTCGACCACGATGGGGGGGCCGGACGAGCCCAGGGCCTCGGCGAGCGCCGATGTTCCGACCTCCCATTCGATCTCGGTATCGGGGATCTCGGTGAAGTTCGGGGACAGGGCTGCCACGAGCTGACCGCCCGTGGGACCCTCGGCCGACAGACGCACGAGGAGCCGGGCGGTGTTCTCTTCGGTCAATTCGGTGGTCACCAGCCGGTCGTCCTCCGGCAGCCGCCCGACCTCGGCCTGGATCGCCTCGAGGTGCTCGCCGGCGGCCTGACGGACCGCCTCTTCGAGCGTGGAGACCGCGGCCGCGGTCGCTTCCACCCGCTGACCGGGCGGCCCGACCATGCGCACCGAGAACTGCCGCGGGTCGGCCGGCGGCAGGAGTTCGCTGCCCAGCCCGAGCAGGACGTTCACCGCGGCCGCGGCGGCAAGCACGGCGGCGCCGACGACGAGCCAGCGCAGGCGGAGGAGGAACAGCACGAATCGTTCCAGCGCACCGAAGGCCCAGCCGAGGGGACGCGCCTCGCCGTCGTCCGGATCCGTCGCCAGTGTGGCGCCGGCAGCGGCTGCTGCTTCTGCGACCCCAGCCGCCGGTTTGGCGCGTGGCAGGAACCAGCGCGACAGGGCCGGAATCAGCATCATCGCGACGGCGAGCGAAGCGGCCAGCGAGGCGGTAACGGTGAAGGCGATGCCCTCGATCAGCCGCGCGGCCAGCCCCTGCACGAAGAGAACGGGCAGGAAGACGACGCAGGTCGTCAGCGTCGACGCCGCGATCGCTCCGGCGACCTCGCCGGTGCCGCGGGCGGAGCTGTCGGCCGCCGAAGCTCCCGGGCGGTGGCGCCGGTGGATGCTCTCGACGACGACGATCGCGTTGTCCACCAGCATGCCGGCGCCGAGCGCCAGACCGGCCAGAGTGATGATGTTGAGTGAATGGTCCCAGAGACGCATCGCGAACAGCGCGACGAAGAGGGAGACGGGCACAGCGGAAGCGACGACCACGGTCGGACCGAGCGAGCGCAGGAACAGGGCCAGGACGACGACGGCCAGCGCGATGCCGACCAGGGCGGCGTTCTGGAGGTCGGCCATCGCGTCCTCGACCAGGGCGGCGTCGTCGTTGACCATCGACACCTGGACTCGCGGCAGGTCGAGTTCCAGGTTCTCGAGAGCCGCGCGCACGGTGCGCGAGACCTCGACCGTGTTCGCGCCGGCCTCCTTGAACACCTGCAGGCCGACGCCCTCCTGGCCGTTGACGCGCACCAGATGGTCTATCTCTCCGTGGGCGACTTCCACCTCGGCGACGTCGGAGACCCGGATCGGCTGGCGGACCTGCTCGCCGCCGCTCCCGGCCTGCGTGCGGTAGCGGATGACGACCCGCTCCACGTCCCGCGGGTTGCGGAAGCGGGAGATGCCACGGACCAGGAAAACCTGGCCGCGATCCTCCAGGGTGCCGGCGTCGATGTCGACGTTCTCGGCGACCAGGCGCTGCTCCAGTTGGCTCAGGGTCACGCCGAACGCCTGCAGGCGGTAGCGGTCGACCCGCACGCGCACTTCCAGGTCGCGGCCGCCGAGCACGCGCACCTCGGCGACGTCCGCGAGCTGCTCCATGGCCGGCGCCACCTGGCGTCGCGCCAGACGCCGGAGTTCGGCGAGATCGGGACCGCCCGGCTCCGAGGCCAGCCCCAGGGTCATGACCGGCGACTGCCTCGGGTCGAGCTGGCGGACCAGGACCTCGTCGACTTCGGGGTCGGCCGCGACCGGGTTGATCGCCTTCTGGACCTCGATCAGCGCCAGGTCCATGTCGGCTTCCCAGTCGAAGCGCACCGTGGCGATCAGCCGGCCGGTGCGGGCGACCTGCTGGACCTCGCGGATGCCGCGCACCGTGAACAGGCGCTGCTCGACCTGTTCGCCGTAGAGCCGCTCCATCTCGGTCGGTGGCCGGTCGCCGGAGCGCACCGCGACCACGATCGTCGGCGAGCGCAGGTCGGGGAGCAGATCGATCGGCAGTTCGCGCCACGACATCCACCCCACGAGGGCAAACGCCAGCGCGGTGACCGTGACCGCTACCGGTCGGCGGGCGGCGAGGCGGGCGGGGCCGGAACCTTCACCGGGAGCAGCGATCACGGTTGCCCGACTCCTGGCGGGGGGCGCTAGCCGGACACCCGGACGCGCGTGCCGTCGGTCAGTGTCTCGAGTCCGCGCACGACGATCCGCTCGCCGATCTCCAGCCCCTGGCGGACTTCGGCGATCTCGTCGTCGCCGAGACCGAGCACCACCTCGCGCCGCACCGCACGCTGGCCGTCGAGCACGAACACGACCCGCCGGCCGCCGCGCTCGGTGACCGCCTCGCGGGGAATCACCGGCACGGCGGTCCGCTGTTCGACGACGAGCGTTACCTCGACGAACATGCCGGGCCGCAGCAGACCGCCGGGGTTGTTGATCGCGACTTCCGCGCGGAAGGTATGAGTCGTCGGATCGACTTCGGGGGAGAGACGGACGACCGCGCCTTCAAAGGTGATGTCTTCCCAGGCGAAGTGGCGGAGACGCCCCTTCTGGCCTGGGTGGACCCGCGCCAGCTCGGGACCCACCAGGTCGATATCGGCGACCAGGGAGTCGACGGGAGCGATCCGTGCGACCTGGAAGCCCTGGTAGACGAGCTGTCCGTCCGCGATCGGCATGCCGCTCGTGTCGCGGGCCAGTTCCATCAGCACGCCGCCAATGGGCGTGAGCATCCTGGCGCGATCTTCCGTCAGCAGGCTTTGCTCCCAGGTCGCCTTGGCGTCTTCGAGTGCGGTCTCGGCCCGGCGCAACTCTTCGGCGGCGATCAGTTCCTGCTCGAACAATCTGGCCCGGGCGTCGCGCTCGGCGAGAGCGCCCTGGTAGGCCTGGTGCGTCGCCTCGACCCGGGCCGCGAGCCGCGCATCTTCACCCGTGACTTCCGCGATCATCTGGTCGGGGACCACGCGATCTCCCTCGGCAAGCCGGGTGCCGTCCTTGTTCCGGCCGATCTGGAGCCGACCTGGCGTCTCGACCTGGAGCACGATGCTCTCCGCGGCGCGCAGGGTGCCGGTGGCGACGATCAGGTCCTCGACGTTGCCGGTCCGGACCTCGGCTGCGCTCACCGGGACCAGGAAGTCGACGGTGCTGGTCGTGCCCGCGGCGTCACAGCCCAGGATCAGGACGCACGCGGCGGCGGCGGCGCCCAGGCGCTGTCGAGCGCTCACGGCGCCCCACCGCCGGTCGTGTCGGCGCCGGCGCCGTTGTCGAGGCGCACGAAGCGGACCGCGTCGGCGGCCACCACGTTACCGGTCGTATCGTCGCTCAGTTCGATTTCCACCATTCCCTGGGCGAGATCGAAGTCTCCCAGCACCGCCCAGCCGATGCCGGCCCCCTCGGCGTCGAAGTCGATCGGCCGGGAGCTGCCGGCATTGCGCAGTTCGAGATCGTAGCTGCCCAGGTTCAGGCCGAAGCTCACGTTGACCTGGGCGCCTCGGGCATCGTCGCGGGGCGGACCGTCGCCGCCGCCGATCCGCACCTCGCGGCGGATCTCGCCGCCGCCCGGGACGGGCGACAGGGAGGGTACGTGGATCTCGACCCGCCAGCGGCCTGGCGCGGGCAGTTCCGCCGCGTAGGTGACGCGGCGGTTGCCGTCACCCTTGGGGACGAGCGCGGTGGTCCGCCGGTAGCGTCCCCAGCTCAACGGCTGTTCGTACCTTGACCAAGTGCTTGGAATGCCGGAGAAGAGGTTGTAGACGGGCAGCCCCTGGTCGGTCTCTTCGGCTGGCGCGAAGAACCCGGCGATACCGCCCTGGAGCCGGATGCCGGACGCCTCCGTTTCGTCCGTCTCGACCGAGAAACCAGGATCCAGATCGTCGACGACGATCGTGTACGCGCCGGCGTCGAGGAAGGCCGGCAGCCAGTCCGCGGGCCGCGTGCCGCGCAGCGGTTGGGCGTCCGAGATCGTCTCGTTGTCGACGCGTGGCAGCTCGACGGGGAACTCGCGCCGGTTCAGGGACAGGTACGGCGATGCGAGCATCGTCCCGGGCGGCCGGGAGGTGACGAGGCCGAATTCGACGCTGGTGTGCCCGGGGATCAGGACCGGCTCGCTCGAGTCCCAGCGCGCGCCGCCCTGTCCGCGCACGGCGTAGCGGAGCCGGAACAGACCGGGCGCTGCCTCGCCGTTCCGGACGAACAGCCGGGTCTGGTACTGGGGAGTTCCCTGGTCATCGTCGGGCAGGCGCTCGAGTTCGGCGGGTGAGACGATGAAACCCGGCAGATCGGTCTGGTGCAGGAAGTCGCCCACCAGGCCGGCCAGGTCCACGCCCGCCTCCTGAGCGGCGCGGTCGAGATCGGCCGCGGTGAAGGTCGCCCCTCGATGGTCGCGGAGGAGGTTGGCGATCATGGCGGCGGCTCGCTCCCGGCCGGCGCCGTCGAGAATCGCGGTCGCCAGGGCGGACGTCTTCAGGTAGAGCGCGTTCACGGCTCGCTTCGGATCCTCCTCGACGTCCATGTCGGTCAGGGAGCTGCCCAGCACCGCGTCCCACACGCCGGGCCGGTCCGTGATGCTCCTGACGATGCCGCTGGCCATCGAGCCGCCGCCGCCCGCGAACTGGCCCGAGAAGCCGTTCGACATCACGCGGGCAATCGTCCAGCCGAACTCGCGGTCGAACAGATGGGCCGAGAAGTACGTCTCGCCGCCATTCACGAGCCGATTGACGAGGTTGTGGCAGAGCGCTTCGATCGCCAGGGCTTCCGGGCCGCGGGCGCCGGTCTGGTAGAGGAACAGATTGCGGATGCCGCCCGCCTCCACGTTGCCGCCGGAGTAGTCGTTGCGGAAGAACTGCTGCAACCCGTACGCCTTGGCCCGGGCGAGGCCGCCCTCCTGGTCCTCGTACCGTTCCGGGTTGCGGAACCGGAACTCGAAGCGGGAGGTCGGCAGACTCCCCTCGCTGACGAGCAGCATGCCGGGCGGCGCCCGCTCGGTGTCCATGCGCCAGCCGCCGCCGTAGGCGCGCAGCGTCCACGGGACTTCGACCAGGGTTAGTTGCCGGTAGGGATACGGCATGCCCAGTTCGCGGGCCGTGGTGAAGCGCTCGGCGGCTGCCGTTTCGATCTCCTGCCGGGCGTCGGCGAAGAAGTCCAGGTTCCGCAGGTGGGCGGGGTGGAAGAGGACTTCGACCTCGACGCCTTCTACTTCCGTCGTCCGGCGATCGAACCTGCCGGCGACCAGTACGACTTCGGGCACCGGACCTGTCGGCGCGAAGCGCTGCCCGTCGCCGGTCGGCTGCGCCTTTCCCGGCCCCGCGACCGTCCAGCCGGAGGGCATTCGCACATTCAGGTCGAGTTCGAAGAAGTCCCGGGGACGCTGACGCGGGTCTTCGGCGCCGACCGATGCCCCGGGGCGGGGAAGCCACGCGATAGAGGAGGGGAGGGCGACGTAGTTGCGCTCGACGAAGCCGTTCAGGTTGCCCAGAATGACGATCTGGGCGTCCTGCCACTCGACGGTGTTGAAGTCGACTGCCGAGTCGAGGTAGGCGAAGCGGAGATCGGGCCGGCCGTGGGCGCGCACCCGAACACCGGTAGTCTGACCGGAGGGCGGCGTCGACCCGAGATCGATGTCGAGCAGACCGTTGTCGTGGCTGAAGGGAAGCGCCGCGCCGGTCGCGTCCCAGACGCCGTCCACGTCGAGGCCCGGATTCAGGCTGAACGTAGCCGTGGAGCCGCCTTCGGCCAGGAAGTGGACTTCAAGGTCGAGGGTTGTACGGCCGCCACGCTCGAGGTCGAGCGAGCCGCGGATCGCCTGCAGATCGACTACCGGATCTCCTCGACGCTGCTCATGGGCGGCACGCCAGGTATCCCGTTCGGCGAGCTGATTCGAGCTCCACGTGATCGTCGCGACGATGAGCGCGGCTCCGGCCAGCAGGCCGGCGCCGCCGGTGAGGCCCCACACCTGCCGCTTCGTGTCGTCGAGACGGGGATGGACCGCGACGGCGACTCCCAGCAGGCCCACGGCCAGCAGGGCGAAGCTGCTCCGGTTCATCAGAGTGAGGCCGGTCCAGATCTGGGGCGCCACGTCCGAGATGCTGCTGACGAAGCCGCCGTTCAGAGCCACCGACGGCAGGATGTGGACCGGCACGCGGAAGCTCAGGTAGGTGCTTCCGGCCGCCAGGCCGATTCCCGCCAGGGCGGCGATCAGACGGTTGTTGCTGACCAGGGAGACGACCTGGACGAAGGCGACGTAGACGGCGAGGGCGGGCAACGCCTCGAGCAGGAGGTAGGCCCACACGGAACCCCAGACCGCCGGTTCGCCGAAGTACCAGCCGAACGTGATCCCGGCGTGTCCGATCGACTGGATGATGACCATGGCGACGATCGCAACGCCCCAGACCATGAACAGGGCGCCGAGGAAGCGCCCCAGCACGAGTTCGGCGTTCGAGTAGGGGCGGCTGTCGAGCACTTCGATCACGCGGTCGCGGCGGTCGCGGGCACGCAGGTCGAAGGCGAGGAAGACGACACCGAGGCCGAGAATCATCGTCTGCCACAGGGCCGTCTGACTGAGCAGGAACTTGGGGCTCATTGCGCCCATGGTTGCCGAAAAACCGGAGAACAGTCCGTGGAAGACCCAGAAGTAGCCGTACTGGAACAGGCACAGGACGAGGGCGACGGCGGCGAACAACCAGAAGCGGAACAGCCGGCGGATCGTCCGCATCTCTGCCCGGGCGAGCGACCAGACGTTGGAAAACGAGATCACGGGTGCGCCTCCTCTCCTGAACCCTCCGCGCTCAGGGCCGCTCCAGCGACTTCGGCTTCGTCGTGCTGTCCGAAGTGCTCGTCGCTCACGAGGGCCTCGGCGCGGCCGCGCGCGACCATGAAGGCGAGGTAGCCCTCCTCCAGTGTTGGCGAGGCGGCGATGCGGGCGCCGGCCGGAACTCCTCCCGGCGCGGCGACGGCGCGGTAGGTCGTCTCGCTCGCACCGGATGTGCGCGAGACGATCTCGAAGTCGCCTTCCGGCTGCGGTGCGGACATCGGGAGGGTGAGTTCGAAGACCTGGCCCGCGGCGCGCTCCAGAAGCTGCGTCGGCGAGCCGCGGAAGACGATCTTGCCGCCGTCGAGCAGCGCCAGGTCGTTGCAGCCGGTGCCCAGGTCGGCCACGATGTGGGTGGAGAGGATGATCGTCCGCTCGCGCCCCAGGGTCGCCATCAACTGGCGGAAGCGGAGCCGCTCCTCAGGATCCAGGCCGACCGTGGGCTCGTCGACGACGAGCAGGCGGGGCTGGTGGATCAGGGCCTGCGCGATGCCCAGACGGCGCCTCATGCCGCCGGAGAGCTTCTTTACTTTGCGATGAGCGACGTCGCCCAGGCCGACGTTGTCGAGCACCGTATCGACGCGATCGCGCCGCGCGGCGCGATCCTCCAGACCGGAGAGATCGGCCAGAGTGTCCAGGACCTCCTCGACGCGGTGCAGCCGCCAGGCGCCGAACTCCTGCGGCAGGTAGCCCAGGTGAGCGCGGACGGCACGGCGCTTCTTGACCGCGTCATGGCCGAAGACGGTCACGGTGCCGGCGGACGGCTTGAGCAGGGTGCAGACGATCCGCATCAGCGTGCTCTTGCCGGCCCCGTTGGGGCCCAGCAGACCGAACAGTCCCGCGCCGATCGATAGATCGACCCCGTCGAGGGCGACCGTGCCGCCCTTGTAGACATGCCGAAGACCCTGCACGTCGACAGTCGTGCTCACGATGCTCTACCTCCTCGCTGTCTATACGGTTGTCGGCGGGGCTTGGTTTACGCGTGCGTGTTGGTTGTCTCGTCGCGCCTACGCTACCGGTAGCCAGTCCAGCGAAACCCGATCGGGTTCTCCGGCGTAAACTGAGTAGTCGTATAGTATGTCGCGCAGAGCGGGAGCACTGTGCCCGTCAACCTTGTTGGACACCATCTCACGGAGACCTCGAATGACCCGTCCCCAGATCTCGTCCGTGACCCGGCTGATCGCCCTCGGCGCCCTCGCTTCGCTGGCGCTTTCCGGCGCCGCATCGGCGGCCGCGGTCGACCCAGAGCCGGCCACCTTCTACCGCGACGTAGCGCCTGTGCTGCAGCAGGAATGCCAGGTGTGCCACCGTCCGAACGGCGCCAACCTCGGCGGCATGGTCGCGCCGATGGCGCTGACGACCTACGAAGAGACGCGGCCCTGGGCCCGCTCGATCGCGCGCCAGGTCGCTTCGCGCGCGATGCCTCCGTGGGACGCCGCCCCCGAGCACAATGGCGTCTTCTCGAACGAGCGCACGCTGACCCAGGAGCAGATCGATCTGCTCGTCCGCTGGGCCGAGTCCGGTGCCCCTGCCGGCGATCCCGCGGACGCCCCGGCGCCGGTCGAGTGGCCGAGCAGCGACGGCTGGCTGATCGGCGAGCCGGACCTCGTTCTGCAGTTCGACGAGCCCTACTTCGTCGAGGACGACGTCGAGGATCTCTACATCTACTTCCAGACGACCGTTACCGAGGAGATGATCCCCGAGGATCGGTACGTCAAGGCGATCGAGTTTCGGCCCGGCAGCCCGGCGGTCCATCACATCATCGTTCCCGGCCTGGGTGGCATCGCCCCGGGGAACGACCCGGTGATCCACGAGGACGGCATGGCCGACGTGCTGAAGGCGGGCCGCAACCTGCGGTGGCAGATGCACTACCACAAGGAGCCGGGCCCCGGCACCGGCTCGTGGGACCAGTCCTCGGTCGCGCTCAAGTTCTACGACAAGGACGAGGAAGTGAAGTACGAGGTGTTCAACGCGGACCTCGGCAAGTACGACTTCGTCGTTCCGCCCGGCGACTCGGACTACACGATCCAGACCGAGTGGACCTTCCCCTCGGACTCGGAGATCGTCGGTTACCTGCCGCACATGCATCTGCGCGGCAAGGCGGCGAAGTACGAGGCGCACTACCCGGACGGCAGCCACGAGGTCCTGCTCGACGTGCCGAACTACGACTTCAACTGGCAGACCACCTACAAGTACAAGGACCGCAAGAAGGTCCCCGCTGGCACCCGCGTGGTCCTGACCACGGTGTTCGACAACTCGGAGGACAACCCGGCGAACCCGGACCCGACCGCGGCCGTGCGTTGGGGCGAGCCGACGACCGATGAGATGAGCTTCGGCTTCATGTCCTACATCAACGAGGAGAACAAGGGCCGCGGCGCTTTCCAGGGTGGTGGCCAGGGCATCGACGTGACGGCCATCGTCGCGCTTTCCGATGACAGCCGCGACGGCAAGATGCAGCTCGAAGAGGCTCCCGGCGGGATCAAGCAGTACTTCGAGATGATGGACCAGAACAAGGACGGCGCCGTCGACATGGAGGAGGCGAAGGCCGCCAACGCCTTCCTC